>CALHAM010000080.1 GCA_937934275.1 uncultured Saprospiraceae bacterium
GTGAAAAATAACCGTTTGGCGTCCATTGGCTAAAGTTAGGCAACAAAGGTGGTAGCCATGGCGCTAAGGGAGCCTACTTTCGCCAAAGGGTTCGCTTTTAGCGCGGTTTTTCCTTTTTCGAATTAAAAAACAGCCTGTAACCATGCGTTGGATTGTTTCGCCTTTGGTGTGGGTAGCTGCTCTTGTTGTAGCAGATGCCCAGACGACAGCTACTTCATTTCTGAAGCCCGTTTCGGAGGAGCTCGTGGTTTTGCCGGAAACGGCAGAGCGGAAGCTCATCCCGCTGCGCTATCGCACTTACGAACTGGACGAGCAGAGCTTGCTGTCGGCACTGAGCTGTGCTCCACGCGAATTTACGCCGGCAGTGCGCCAGTCGCCCTGCGTTATTCGCCTGCCTTTGCCCGACGGCACGGAGGAGGCGTTTCGGGTATGGGAAACCGTTCAGGTGGAGCCGGCACTGGCGGAGGCTATGCCTTCGGCGCGCACGTATGCGGGCGAGGCGCTGAACCGATCGGGCATGACGGTGCGCTTCAGCTACACGTGGCGCGGGCTAAATGCCTGGATTTACTGGCCCGATGCTCGGCTGTCGTTTGTGGAGGTATACGCTTGGGGCCAAAAGCGCTACTACATGGTTTACGGCGAGCAGGATTTGCCTCAAGAGGCGCGCCCGAGAACAGCCGATGTAGTCTGTGGGTTTTCGGACGACGGTCGGCGACTGCGTGGAAGCGGAGTTGCCGAGCGGGGTACTTGGGCAGGCGCGCCGGTGCAGCTGAAGCAGTATCGCCTCATCATTTCCACGACGGGGGAGTTTTCGCAAGATCACGGCGGCACGCGCGAGTTGGTATATGCGGCACTGGTGGAGTACGTCAACCGCATCAACGGCATTTACGAGCGCGACCTTTCGATACGCTTCATTTTGGTTCAGGCCACACTGGCTACTATTTTCCTCAATCCGGCTACCGATCCGTTTACAGGCACAGACAACGGGACGCTGGCCGCACAAAATCAGCAGGCATTGGAGAGCGCGGGGGTCCCCTTTGCGGCTTACGATGTTGGGCATGTGTTCGCGCGCGGAGGGGGCGGCATTGCCGGGTTGGGCGTGGTGTGTCAGAGCAGCAAATGGCGAGCTTGCAGCGCCGGCAGTGGTGCCTATGGGTTGGGCTTCACGTACGTGAACTGCCATGAAATGGGCCACCAGTTGGGTGCCAATCATTCGTGGAATCGATGCGGCGGCTTTGCACCCGACCAACGAGCCGGCACTTCGGCCTACGAACCCGGCAGCGGCAGCACCATCATGTCGTATGCAGGCGCTTGCGGCCCCGACAACGTACAAGGCGGGGCGGACCTGTACTTCCACGGCGGCACGCTGGGCGAAATCCGAAAATACGTCGATGAAGAGAGCGGTGCCCAATGCGGCACGTTAACGCCTACGGGCAACCACCATCCCATTGTGTCGTTGCCCTACGCCAACGGATTCTTCATCCCTATTCGCACACCGTTTGAACTGACCTGTACGGCCACTGATGCCGATGGCGATGCGCTGCTGTACAGCTGGGAGCAGATAGACGTAGGTCCAGAGACGCCGCTAGGCACGCAGTTGGGCAATTCGCCGCTGTTCCGCTCGCGCCCTGCCGTGGCAGCCCCCAATCGGTACTTTCCGCAGCTGGGCACCGTTATCAACAATGCGACTGACCCGCGCGAACTGTTGCCCGATACTACGCGCAACCTCACTTTCCGACTCTCGGTGCGCGATGGGCGCGGCGGCGTTGGCTTCGCCAATCTATCGTTCAAGGCTACGGCTAATGCTGGCCCCTTCACCGTTACATACCCAAACACTTCGGCTGACCGCTGGAACGTTGGCGAATACGCCGAAGTGCGCTGGAATGTGGCTAACACTAACCAGGCGCCCGTCAACTGCTCGCACGTCAATATTCGCCTAAGCACAGACGGCGGCCTGACGTATCCTTTCCTCTTGGCCGAGCGCGTCAGCAACGACGGCAGCCACTACGTAAAAGTGCCCAATTTGCTCACTTCGAATGCGCGCGTCCGGGTGGATGGCGCCGATAACGTCTTTTTCGACATCTCCAACAGCAACTTCACCCTACAACAGCCCACACAGCCCTCGCTGACGATAGGCTTAGAACAGGACGATGCCGTCTTGTGTCTGCCCGCTCAACACACGGTGATTATTCGCACGGCCGGTGTGTTGGGCTTCAACACGCCGGTTGAGTTGGACCTCATAGACCCATTGCCACCGGGCGCAGTAGCTACTTTCAGCGCAACTGTCCTGCAACCCGGCGAGGACGCTACTCTTACGTTGGACTTTTCACAAGTGGACATTGAGGGTGACTTTATCCTTCAGCTGCGCGCTACGGCTGCGGGTGTGGCGCCTATTGTCCGGCCCATTACCATTCGCACTTTGCGCAACGACTTCAGCGGCCTAGCACTCTTGTGGCCACCCGACGGAGCCACAGACCAAGATCTGGTGCAAACCCTGCGCTGGAACAAGGGCTTGGACGCACAAGCCTACGATGTGCAGCTGGCCACCAGCCCTTCGTTCGAGCCGCCTGCGATTGTAGCTTCGGCAAGCAACACGACGTTGGACAGCTTTCGGGTACAGGCCTTCCTGAACAAGGGTCAGGCCTACTTTTGGCGCGTTCGCCCGCTCAACGCCTGCGGTGCCCACGCCTGGACGGAGCCGTTCTTCTTTTCCACTGTGGCCGAGCGATGCTTCGTTTGGGAGGCCACCGATCTGCCCAAAAACATCACGGCCAACGGCAAGCCAATCGTTGAGTCGAAGATCAACGTCCTTAGTGGCGGCATCATCAAGAATATGGAGGTGCGGCGTCTAAAAGGGTACCATGAGTTTTTCCGCGACTTAGACGTGCGCCTCATTAGCCCGCAGGGCACCGAAGTAGTGCTGTGGTCGGGGCGCTGCGGCAACTTCAACGGCTTTTTCAACCTGCGCCTGACGGATGCCTCCCCGTTGCCCTTCCCTTGCCCTCCGCCCAACAACGGCATGCCCTTTCAGCCTCAACAACCGCTAGCAACCTTCAACCACCAAAACGCAACCGGCCTCTGGACGCTGCGCGTGCAAGACACCCAGGTGGGAGGAGGTGGAACGCTGGAGCAGTTTCACCTGGAGTTTTGCTCGGAACTCACCCTCAACCCGCCCTTTTTGGTCAACAACAATCCGCTATGGGTGGAGCCTGGCAACAACCACCCTATCACCCCTGACCTGCTGCTGGCCGGCGACGCCGACAACGGCCCTGAAGAGCTGACCTTTACGCTCCTGACGGTTCCGCAATACGGGCATTTGAGCAAAAACTGGTCGGCTCCTCTGCAGCCGGGCGACCAGTTTACGCAAGCCGACCTCAACAGCGGGGCAATCCGCTTCTTTGACTACGGCTTCCGGCGCGACGACGGTTTCCTGTTCATCGTTGGCGATGGCCAGGGAGGCTTTTTCGGCACACCGCGCTTCCGCATTCAGACGCAAACGGTCAGCGCGCCCGAGGCTAAGGGCCGAGCATTAGACTTTGAGCTGTATCCGAACCCGGCACGCGAAGTGGCTTGGGTTGCCCTAAACACCTCGACCGCACAATCGCTAAACGTCCTGCTTTTTGATGGCACAGGCCACTTAATCCAGCGAGCTTTATTGCCTGCCGGCACCACGGCCTTCCCTCTGTCTGTGTCTGGTTTGGCTGCTGGGCTGTATTTCGTGCAGGTGGAGCATACGGTGAAGAAGCTGGTTTTGCTCAAATAAAAAGGGCTTTTTTTGGAGAAATTGACGCATGTTTGCCCGCCTTTTGGTGCGAACGAGCGGTGCGCTCCTTCGCATCAAGAAATGGGCGAAAGATGTATTTTCCACTGGTTTCAACGTAAAAGATGAACTGTTTGCGCATTTGTTTGGCCGCACTTGTGTTGCGGTGTTTTTGGGTGGTGCCGGCCTTGGCTCAGGCCCCTATCAAAAGCCCGAATGAGTTTTTGCCTCACCGCTTGGGGGAACAATTCACGCCGCACCACCTGCAGGTGGCCTACTTCCAGTACTTGGCTGAACACTCGCCTCAGACAATGCGCCTGGAGCAATACGGCACGACGTATGAGGGCCGTCCGCTGTTAGTGGCGTATTTCTCCTCTCCGGAGAATATGGATCGGTTAGAGCAAATCCGTCAGCAGCACTTGGCGGCCACAGAGCCAGGGAGGCAAGGGTCTCGAAATGCTCCTCAGCCGCCCATCGCCTTGGTCTGGCTGAGCATGAGTGTACACGGCAACGAACCTTCGGGGTCAGAGTGTAGCATGTTGTTGGCTTGGCAATTGGCCACTCAGACGGAAGCCGAAGTACAGCAGTGGCTAAAGAACACGGTGGTCATTCTGGATCCTTCGCTGAACCCCGACGGCTATGAGCGCTACACGCACTGGTACCGAAGCGTGA
Source organism: uncultured Saprospiraceae bacterium (assembly GCA_937934275.1). Taxonomy (GTDB): domain Bacteria; phylum Bacteroidota; class Bacteroidia; order Chitinophagales; family Saprospiraceae; genus M3007. The sequence goes on from CALHAM010000080.1 coordinate 4,433, forward strand.
GCAACCGACGCAAAAACCCCAATCCCGACGGGCGCGAACACGTAGAACCTTGGCCGCGGGGGCGCACCAACCACTACCACTTCGATTTGAACCGCGACTGGGCCTGGGCTACCCAAATAGAGACGCAACAGCGCTTAGCGCTCTACTACCGGTGGCGCCCTCATGTACACGCTGACCTGCACGAACAGGGCGTAGATAACCCCTATTACTTCGCTCCGGCTGCCGAGCCTCTACACGACTACATTACGCCTTGGCAGCGCGACTTCCAGACGCAAATGGGCCGAAACCACGCCCGCTATTTCGACAAGAACGGCTGGCTGTATTTTACCAAAGAAGTCTTCGACCTGTTCTATCCTTCCTATGGCGACACCTATCCGATGTTCACAGGGGCTATTGGCATGACCTATGAGCAGGCCGGCCATTCTACGGCCGGGCGCGCAGTGCTCACCTCCTCTGAGGATACGCTGACGCTGCACGACCGCATCTTGCACCACCTGACAACGAGTCGTTCGACCATTGAAATGGCCAGCCAGAATGCCGAACTTTTGGTAGAAAACTTCCGAAAATACTTTGAGCGCAACGCCGAAAAGCCACAAGGGCCTTATACGGCCTTCGTCCTTCCGGCTTCGAACAATCCGAACCAGCTCAGTGCCCTGTGCCGCTTACTCGACCGCCATCACATCCGCTATGGGCGCGCAGGCACCCAAATGCGCGGGTTAAAGGGCTTTAGCTACGTGGCCAATAAAGACACGGTCTTCAACATAGAGGAACAAGACCTAGTCATCAGCGCCTACCAGCCTAATTCGGTACTTCTGCAGGTGCTCTTCGAGCCAGAACACCGCCTGACAGACTCGCTCACTTACGACATCACGGCCTGGGCGCTCCCGTATGCCTATGGGCTGGAGGCTTACGCCCTCAAACAACGAATAGAGCCTAAGGAAGCTTTTACACCCTACCGGGCTCCTGAAACATACCTCGAAGCCTCACCTTATGCTTGGTGTGTGCGCTGGCAGTCGCCGGCAGATGCGCGCTTTTTGGCCCGCCTATTGGAGCGCGACGTGCGCGCCCGCTATGCCCTGCAGCCCTTCTCGCTGGCTGGGCAAAACTTTGAAGTAGGCACCCTGGTCATCAATCGGGCCGATAACTCAAGTCTTGGCGCCGATCTGGACGGCATCGTACAAGAGGCAGCGCGCGCAGCTAACATCGAGGCGCACGCCATCTTCAGCGGCTGGGCAGAGAAGGGCCGCGATCTTGGCTCAGACAACTTCACCCTTGTCAATCGCCCTGAAGTAGGCCTTATCTACAGCGATGACACCGACGATAACGCCTTTGGGCATGTGTGGTTTCTGTTTGAGCGAGATTTAGATTATCCGATTACTCCTATTCCGCTTAGTCGACTGCCGCGCATGCGCTTGAGCAATTACAACGTGCTCATTTTTCCGCACGGCAGCTATAGCCTGCCGGAAAGTACGCTTAAAATGCTGCAAGAGTGGGTGCGGCAGGGTGGTCGCCTTATCGCCATTGAGGGCGCAGTAAAAGCCTTTGCCGACAAGGAGGGCTTTGGGCTGAAGACGAGATCGGTGCCTCCGAAAGATACTACAGAGACACTGGCCACGCTGAAGCCTTATCAGCTGCGCGAGCGCGAGCGCATCAGCGAGCAAGTCTCCGGGGCTGTGGTGCAAGCGATAGTAGACAGCACGCACCCGATGGCTTTTGGCTTGCGAGGCCGATACTTCTCGCTGAAGAACAGCAACCACTGCTACGAATTGACGGCTGGAGCACATGCGCCTGTGCGATTAGGAGACTCGTTTGCCTCTTATGGTTTTATCGGAAGTCGAATTCGCCCGTATTTAAAAAACACCCCCATTGTGGCTACGCAACGCATCGGCGAAGGGCAAGCCATCTTCTTTATAGACGACCCCGTATTTCGCTGTTTCTGGGAACAAGGTAAAATGCTGCTCTACAACGCTTTGTTCTTCTAAAGCTCCTGCCACACGACCTCGCTTTCGGGGGTGATGTAGCGCCACTTGCCGCCAACGGTAACGCGCGCTAAACCGTGTTCAAAAGGAGCAGCTGTGTCAAATGTGGGAGCTATGGCCCAGCGGCCATCGGGGTATAGGTAACCCCAACGGCCGTTGTTCTGGGCGGGGGCCAACCCGCCCTTAAAAGCACCGGCTCGCTCGAACTTGGGAAGAATGACCAGCCGCCCCTGAAGATCTACATAGCCGTAGGCGCCGTTGATCTCGACTAAAGCCAACCCTTCGCTAAAGCTTTCAGCACGCTCAAACATAGGAGCTATGGCTACCTCTCCCTCTTGGCTAACGAAGCCGTATTTGCCCTGCACTAGCGCTAATGCCATGCCTTCCTGAAAGCGCACAAAGGACTGGCGAGGTGCAAATTCGAATTGCGGCTCCAGACGCACGGCGCCCTGTCGGTCGATAAGCCCCCAACGGCCCTGTTGAACGACCACAGCTACAGGGCCGTCGAAGGGCTGGCAGGCATCCCACTCGGGCGCCAGGGCAAATGACCCGTCGGCAGTGATGAAACCGCACCGACCTTCTACAGCAGCAGGCGCCAGCCCCTGCCGAAAAGGCCCCGTAGCCGTGTAGTGAAAAGGCAGGGCTGGGCGCCCTTGCAAGTCTATGTAACCCGCACGCCCTTCTACCTGCACAGCGGCAAGCCCTTCGGAAAAATCGCTGGCGCTGTCGAAACGAACCGAGATGACTTCGTCGCCGCGCTCGTCTACAAACCCCCATAGCCGCACCACCTGCACGCGAGCCAACCCTTCAGAAAACAGGCCAATAGTGCGGTATAAGCGCTTCATGTACAACCGCCCTAAGGCATCGAGCAGCACCCAGCGATCGTTGAGGCGCACCCGCGCAAAGCCCTCGTGAAAGTCGGTAACCTCTGCGTATTGAGGCTCAATGACCACTTCGCCGGAGGCATTCATAAAGCCGAAAAGGCCGCGGCGGCGAATCTTAAACAGTGGGGACGGCGTCATGGACAGCAAAATTAGGGCAAGATGCTGCAGGCGCAAGCAACACACGCTCCAACACCTTTACAGCTCCGAACCCATAAGCCCTAAAGCACAGCGCTTATGGTAGGCCGTTTTCAGTCAAACTCGACAATGTCGCCGGCTTTGTAGGTCTTTTTGCCGTTGCGACTCGTTGGGTCAGCTGCTGCCGACGCCTCCACTGGAGCGTCGAAGAGGGTGCCCTGCTGGGTCAGTGGCACTGAGGCCTCACTGGCCGGTGCTTTTTGCTGAGCATCGGTATCCACCTCTTGGATGTCGGAAAGGAGCACGTCGCTCAGTTTGTTGCCCACGGCCCTCCAGCCCTTGACGTCTATGAAATCGCTTAGGCTAATCTCGCCGCTCATGGGCTTGCCTTTCACCCGAAGGGTGTAGCGAATGCGGGGGTTGGGTTTGACGCTGGCAAAAAGCAGTTTTGATTTAGGATGGTCGGTGATGTAGGTGAAGTTTTCGCGCAGGCGTGCAGTCTCGATGCGGAAGCGCTTGACCATCGTCCAGCCCTTGTGGCCATCGAAGTGCACGGCACTGACGACGAGGTCGGGGTGGAATTTGACGATGTGGAGCACTTCTTTTGGCTCGAAGCGCTGCAACAGATCGGTGTCGGTTTGCTCGTAGGAGCCGTTGCGGTAAAGCACGAGGATTTGGTCTCCGGTGTCGAATTCACCCAGCAGTCGCCCACGCTCTTGGGTGTTGAGGCGGCCGGTGATGTCGTCGTACCAGATTTTTTGGGCGCCGATGGTGCTTTTGCCCACTTCTCTTTGCCGAATGCTTTTGACCGGGTATTTGGTCAGGATGTTGCCCTGGGCATCGCGGCCTTTGATGGCCAGTTCGGCAAAGTCGTAGTCAAACACTTTAATTTTAGCCGAGCAGCCGGAGCTGAGCGTAACGGTAACAACTTCGCTTTCGCCGTTGGGGTTGGCCGTCAAATAGAGGATGCGCGAGCCTTTGGAGCTGCCGCCTACTGGGTACTCTTTGTCGCGCGTAATGGCCGTTACGTTGAAGCGTTTGACCATTGTGCGGCCCGTTTGGCCGTCTACGTAAGCCATGTTGTAGGTGGTGCGCTCGTCGTTCTTTTTCCAAACGGCCACGTGGATGATGTCTTTGCCTACAAAGACCTTTTCACCGATGCGAACGACTTTCATAATGCCATCGCGGCGAAAGACGATGACGTCGTCAATGTCGGAGCAGTCCTGAATGAATTCGTCTTTCTTCAGACCGTAGCCGATAAAGCCGCCGGCGCGATCGGCGTAGAGTTTGGCGTTGTTAGCCACTACTTCGGTGGCGCGGATTTCGTCGAAGAGAGCGATCTCGGTTTTACGCTCGCGCCCTGAGCCGTATTTCTCCAAAAGGCGGCGGAAGTAGGCGATGGTGTACTCCGTGAGGTGGGCCAAGTGGTGCAGCGTTTCGCGGAGTTGTTCGTTGAGGTGGGCAATTTCCTCGTCTGCCTTGAAGGTGTTGTATTTGGAGATGCGTTTGATGCGGATTTCGGTTAGGCGTATGAGGTCTTCAGGCGTCAGAGGGCGCAGCAGTTTGATTTTATCGGTTTTTCGGTGGTAGTTTGGGTCGTCGGGCGTAACGACGTAGCGGCGCAGACCGGTCTCGATGGTTTGCAGCACCGCTTCCCAAGTTTCGCATTCTTCGATAGCGCGGTAGATGCGTTTTTCGATGAAAATTTTCTCTAACGAAGCAAAGTGGAGTTTTTCCTCAAGTTCGCGGCGCAGGATTTCGAGTTCTTGGCGCAGGAGGTCTTTGGTGTTTTCCGTAGAGATGCGCAGCAGTTCGTTTACGTCGGTGAAGAGGGGGCGGTTCCCTTGAATGACGCAGCAGTTAGGGCTGATGCTGACTTCACAGTCGGTAAAGGCGTAAAGGGCGTCTATGGTTACGTCGGGGCTGATGCCGGGCTGCAATTCGATTTCGATGTCCACCTCGGCGGCTGTCTTGTCGGTAACGCGCTTGATTTTGATGTGGCCTTTTTCATTGGCTTTTAGGATGGAGTCAATCAAGTCACTGACAAACACGCCATAAGGGAGTTCAGTGATGCGCAGCGTTTTTTTGTCCACTTCCTGAATCCGAGCGCGCACGCGCACTCTGCCGCCGCGCGCCCCGCCGTTGTACGCACTGATATCCACCAAGCCGCCCGTAGGGAAATCGGGATACAGCTCAAAGTGGCGCCCCTCCAAAACGGCGATGCTGGCTTCGCACAGTTCGATAAAGTTGTGAGGCAGCACTTTAGTACTTAGGCCTACGGCAATGCCCTCAACGCCTTGGGCCAACAGGAGCGGGAACTTTACGGGCAGCGTAATGGGTTCTCGCTTGCGGCCGTCGTACGACATTTGCCAGCGCGTGGTTTGCGGGTTGAAGACCACTTCGAGGGCAAACTTCGTCAGGCGGGCTTCGATGTATCGCGGGGCGGCTGCAGGGTCGCCGGTGCGGTAATCGCCCCAGTTACCCTGGCAATCGATGAGCAGGTCTTTCTGACCCAGATTTACCAGCGCATCGCCAATGGCGGCATCGCCGTGCGGATGGTACTGCATCGTCTGGCCGATAAGGTTGGCCACTTTGTGGTAGCGCCCATCGTGCTGCTCATACATGGCGTGCAAAATGCGGCGCTGCACGGGTTTGAGGCCGTCCTCAATGGCCGGCACCGCCCGCTCTAAGATGACGTAGGAGGCATAGTCCAAGAAGTAGTTCTGATACATGCCCGAAAGGGTAACGAGCGGGTGTTCGCCGGCTGTGGCCGCGGGCGGCACAGAAGGATCTTTTTTCGGACGCGCCATAGGGTTGTCTTGTTTTGAACCGTTGGATGGGCAAAGGCTTAGGCCAATGGAGGGACAAAAGTAGGATAAATGGGCTTTATTTTGAAACAAAAGTTTTTAAAAATGGGTGTTCAGGGCGTGTCTGCCTCAACGTCGACACAAGGCTCGCCACAAAAGAGCAGCGTCGTGCCAGAGGTTCCAGTTTTTGGCATACAAAAAGTTGAGGCGATGGATTTCATCCTTAGTCAGCTGGCTTTCCGGCATTACCCTGTTTTGAGCCGAGACTTCGTCGGGCGTTTCTACCAGTGATGCTGGTGAAAATACGGCCGGCGGCAATGGAGGGAGCTGATCCAGTGGATTGGCGGGCACGTAACCCACCCAGGTTTTGCGACCCAAGAGCACAGACAGTCCGTTTTGAAGGATGCGCTCTCGGTTTGCAGGAGACCCCACCAAGAGCAACCATGGGCTGAGTAGCAACAACAGGACGCAAGCGGCCAAATCGAAGGCGCGCTTGGCGCGGCGGTGTTCGGGGCGGGCCAGTCGGAAGGTAGGTGCAGCAGAGTACAGTTCACCGGGGCGGTCCCTACTGCTACTGCCGATAATTTGGTTGCTGCCTTCGGCCAAGATTTTGTATCGAAGACGGGGGCCGAGGCGCTGCATAGCGTCGAACACATCGCTCAGGGCCATATCTCGAGTGCAAAAAATGATCTCATCGACCCGGAAGAGGGGTACTAGGAGATTTAAGCGATGCAGTTGGTCGGGGGGCAGTGTGGTGGTCAGCTGCCAGGCTATTTCGGCGCGCTGGAGCAATTGCTGAGCGCGCTCGCTTTCGGCGGGGCTGCCTACGATGAGGATATTTCGGCGAAGCCCTCGCCCGATGTTCCAGCTGCGGTACTCCATAAAATAGAGCAGCACGCGCAACAGCAGTAGCCCTGTGGCCGTCCAGATGGCACCCAACAGCAACACGGCGCGCGAGGGGCGAAAAGCCTGGTCGAGAAAACCATAAACCGCAGCCAACAGGACGGTGCCCACACCCACATTGCGCAGTAGACGAACCAAATCGTAGCGGCGGTCGTAGCTGCCGCCCAACCACAGCGCCATCAACCACACGCTTACGTAGAGAGGGAAGTTGAACCATAATATAGCCGGCTGGAAATAATCGGGATTTTTGTAGTAGTAATGCGCCCAAAAATCCTTGAGCGCTACCAGCCCGCCATACATCAGAGCGGCATCCAGAAGCGGCAACCACGTGCGATGAACAGCCCGAACCAACAGAGCAATCAACGCGCGCAGGGCAATGGCGACCTGCAAAACGAGGACCAACAGACCAGCGCCGCGGCGCCGAAAATGCTTCCGGGCAAAGATGATCATGGCCTCGTAGAAGCGCCGCACGTAGCGAAAATCTTTTTGCGTACTTTCCCCTTTGTAGTGTAAGATGCGCGTTTGAGGGTAGTAGTAGTTGTGAAAACCCGCCTGCCAAAGGCGATACGACAGGTCAATATCCTCTCCGTACATGAAGAAGGCCTCGTCGAGCAAGCCCGCCCGCTCCAAGGCGGTGCGTCGAATGAACATGAAGCAGCCGGCCAGCACTTCTACGGGGTGCGTTTGGTGGGGGTCCAAATGGCCCATATAATAGCCGTTAAAACGTTGGCTGCGCGGAAACAGCGCGCCCAACCCTATCATTTTGCTAAACGAAACCCAAGGCGTCGGAAAACCGCGCTTGCTCTCGGGCAAGTACTGGCCGCTGCCGTCGAGCATGCGCACCCCTACCGCCCCTGCATCGGGGTGAGCCTCCATAAAGGCGAGACAATGCCGAAAAGTATCCTCCTCGACCAGCGTATCAGGGTTGAGCAACAGCACATAATCGCCTCGGCTGCGGCGAATGGCCTGGTTGTTGGCTGCGGCAAAGCCCACATTCTCCTTATTGGCAATGAGGTTAACTTCAGGGAAACGCCGCCTGACCATGTCCACCGAGTCGTCGCTTGAGGCGTTATCCACTACCCACACTTCGCCCTCTACGCCCGCTAAGGCGCGTCGCACGGAAAGCAGACACTGCTCCAAAAAAGCGCTGACATTGTAGCTGACGATGATCACCGACAAGCGCATGGCGCAAAAGTGCAGCGCCTTTGGCCTTCGACGTGTAACCTTTCTCTGGATAATGCCCCTCTACCAATGGCCCTAGCCAATATTAGCACACTCTCAACTTTCAAAATTTTTCCTTTTTCTGCCTCTCGCCCCTACCTTTGCGTCTGCTTTTTTAGAAGCGCCTTGTGTTTTCGGTTTTAAAAATTTGACGATCAACTTTTTGTGACAAAATGGCCTTAATCGGAACGATTCGCAAAAACGGGTGGATACTCATTGTGCTCATGGTCTTGGCTTTGGGCGGGTTTATCCTAATGGACATTATCAGCAATGCTCAGCGCTACAGCTCTGGCGACATCAATACCATCGGTAAGGTGAAAGGCGTCGAAATTAAGCGCTCGGAATTCGACACTTACGAAAAACTCATTTACTCCAACCCACAACCCGGCATGGGCTATCAAATCCGCCAGCAAGTGTGGGACTACTTCGTGCAGCGCACTTTACTAGAAAAAGAAGCCGAAACCACGGGCCTGGGCGTCGGCAAAGAGGAGCTCTTAGACCTACAATTCGGGCAAAACCTCAGCCCAGTGATCCTCCAGCGCTTCTCTACACCAGACGGCCAGCCCAACCGCGAACAGCTGAATAACATCAAAAACGCCATCGAATCGGGTAATTTTACAGACCCGATGAATCGCGCTTTTTGGGCTACTCAGGAAAAAGAAATCATCACCGAACGCTTGCAGGAAAAGTTCAGTGCTTTGATCACAAAGGCCGTATACGCACCCAACTGGCAAGCCGAAATGGCTTATCGGGAAAGCAACCAGCGCGCCAACTTTTTATATGTGCGCATTCCCTACGACAAAGTGGCCGATAGCGAGATAACGCTCTCCGATGCCGACTTTGAGGCTTATTTGAAGGAAAATCCGCGCTTGTACTATCAATTCGACGAGACACGCGTGGTAGAATACGTCGAGCTGAACGTGTACCCCACACAAAGCGATAGCGCCGCTGCCTATGAGGCCGCCTGGAAACTGTGGGAGGGGTTGCGCACTGCCGAGGACGATTCGCTCTACACCGTGATGAACCGCGGCACGGTGGATAGCCGCTTCCGCAAAAAGGACGAGTTGCCCGCCGCTGCTGCAGACTCGCTGAGTACGGCGCCGGTAGGCACGCTGGTGGGTCCTTTCTACGACCAAGGCAATTGGGTGGTAGCCAAAGTTTTGGGCCGCAAGCTCGTGCCCGACTCCGTACAAGCGCGACACATCCTCCTGCGCGATGCAACGCCTGAAAACGAAAAGAAGATCGACAGCCTCATGGAGCTACTGACCTCGAAGAAGGCTCGTTTCGACTCGCTGGCGGTGGCCAACAGCCAAGACCCCGGCTCAGCCTCTAAAGGCGGCGATTTGGGCTGGTTTCCCGAGGGCGTCATGGTACCGGAGTTCAATGCAGCTTGTTTTTACGACTCCGAAATCGGCAAATACTACAAGGTGTCTACCCAGTTTGGGTGGCACCTCATCGAGGTTACGGGCAAAAAGTTCTTGAACAACCAAGCCGGTGTTCGGCTAGCCACCCTGAAACAGCCCCTCGAGCCGAGCAAGGAAACTCAGCAGCGCGTCAAAGACAAAGCGCTGCAGATCCTCCAGCAGGCCAAAACACGCCAAGATTTAATCGAGTTAGCCAAAAAAGAGGGCTACATGGTCCTGCCTAGTCAGCCATTGAAAGCTACTGACTTCACCCTTAGTGCTTTTGCCCAAGGCGAAGAAGCGCGCGAAATCGTGCGCTGGGCCTTCGAGGCGAAAACCAAAGTAGACGCCGTAGCCCAAGAGATCTTCTCTTTCCGAGACCCTAACGGCGGCTATTTCGACAGCAAGTACGTGCTGGTAGCGCTCAAAGACATCACACCGGCGGGTCCCGCGACTGTAGCTACCCTCAAGAAAAATCCGCGTGCCGAGATAGAAGTGCGCAATCGGAAAAAGGCCGAAATAATCAAAAACAAGATTAGGGCTAAAACTGACCTGAACGCTCTAGCTGCCGAATGGGGCGTCGTTGTGGATACCGCTCAGAACATTACCATCATCCAAACTGCCCTACCCACCGCTGGCTCTGAGCCGCGCTTAGTAGGTGCTGTATTCCATTTGGCTAAAGGAGGCGCCACTACCAAGCCTATTGCGGGCAATAGCGGCGTTTATGTGGCTCGTCTGCTCGAAGATATCCCCCAAATGGCTACTCCGCCCGATTTGGCCTTGTTCCGCCGTCAGGCAACGTCTTCGGCTTTGTCGGCCCTCCGTATCAGATGGCTCACCCTTTGGCGTAAGTACGCCGACATCGACGACTACCGCAGCCGCTTCTTTTAAATGGATAGCCCCCTGTTATAACCTGCCTTGCAGCAGCGGCAAGCCGCTGTGCTCAAATGGCTGCGAGGGCGCGGGGACATCCCAGGCGCCCTCGCGGCTTTTAAGAGCCAAAAATGGCACCCTCCCCCTGCGATATTCGTATCTTCCGCACTTAGAAAAGTAAAGTCCTCCTCACCAAAACATCTTGCTCATGACCTTTACCGAACAAGATTATCTCAACTTTCTGCGCAAGGTAGAGCGCTACAAGGAGGTGCTTCAAAACACTGAGCGCTATCGCCAGTATTGGGAAGCAGAACTTAAACCCGCTCTATTAGAACACCTGCGCAAGGCCGCCGAATTGGCCCAGCTGCCCTGCTTGGTAGAGGAGCGCTCCGAAATCCGCAATTTGGGGGCTTTAGTCCTCTCGCTCGGCCACAGCCAAAGCGGCTTAGGCGAACCTCTGGGCGAAGGGCTGCACCGCGATCTGATCAAACACAATGGCTCGCTGGTCTATCAGCAGCTCTTCAACGGTAAGATCATGGTCATGATCAACTACCCCTACATCGAACGCTACGGCCAGCCTCAGCCGCCCAAAACCCTAGCCATCTACCGACCCGAGGAAATCAAGGAGCCTTACGTCATCCGGCACTTAGAGACGTTTATTTCCGAAATTACCTTTTGGGAAGACTACGACGATGACCGGCCTGACGAAAACCAGCGCATCGGCTTCAAACTCAACTTTGAGCGCGCAGAGGTACGCGAAAAGGAGAATTAGAGAGAACGCGCCCTCCTTGCAGGGTTCGGCTCCGTAGGCCAGGGCAAGAGCAAGGCTATTCCCACACGGGCGGCTAGAGCCTTTAGGCCGTTGAGGCTAACGCCTTCATCCGAAGTTTTTTTCTTTTAATATAAAAAAAGCAGTGTCCGTCGCAGAGGCCGTTAATCTTGTCGTCCCCTTTGTAAAGCGTCTCCTTCCATGAAAAGAGTTTTTGTCCAGACGACTGCCCATTGCCCTTTAGCTGCCTTAGTGCTGTTTTTGCAGTGCGCCGTCCCATTAACCTCACAGGAAATTTGGAATTTAGAGCGATGCATTCGGCATGCCCAAGAGGCCAACCTGCTCGTTCGTCAGGCGCAGACAAGCGCCCGCGTGGCTATGATGTCGGAGCGCCAGGCAAAAGCCAGCCGATTGCCCTCGGTCAACGCCAATTCCACTTTAGGCGAGCAGTTTGGGCGCACCATTGACCCGGCAACCAACCAGTTCGTTACCTCCGGCATCACCTTCAACAGCATTGGCCTGACGGCTAGTGTGCCGCTGTTTGCTGGCGGACAAATCCATCACAGTATTCGACAAGCCTACTGGGACACCCAAGCTGCCCTAGCAGATGCTGCCCAAACGACCAACAACTTGGCCCTTCAAGTGGCTCAGGCCTACCTCAACGTCTTGTTGGCGGAAGAGCAGCGCGAGATCGCTCGCCGTCGGGTCGAACAAGCCCGCCTCCAGCTGGAAACCACGGCCAAACTCGTCGAGGTCGGAAGTGCCCCGGTCGCCGACCGCTTCAACGCCCAAGCCCAACTGGTGCGCGAAGAACAGCTGGCCGTGCAGGCGCAAAACACCCTCGACTTGGCCATGCTCGCCCTCAAACAACTGCTCCAACTCGAACCCGAGTACGACTTGCGCATCGAGCGCCCGCGCATCGAGCCTCCTATAGACCCCGCCCCCGAAACCCTATCGCTAACCTCGGTCTATGCTGTAGCTCAAGAGACCCAACCCAGCGTTAGAGCTGCCCACTTCCGCGTCAAAAGCGCTCAGGTAGGGGTGGCCTTGGCTAAAGCTGCTTATTACCCCAACATAACGCTGTTTGCCAGCCTCAACACCAACTACTCCTCCCGGTTTCGCGACTTCAACAATCCCCAAATTTTGGGTACCGTACTCGGCCCCCCCGTTACTGTGCGCATTAACGAGATAGACGTACCCGTACAGCAATACGTCAACATCATCGAGTTCCCACGCTTGTCTTATTTTGAACAGATAGAGCGCAACTTCGGCCAAGGCTTTGGCCTCCAAATCAGCGTGCCCATCTACCAAAACGGCCGCAACCGCCTTAGCGTCGAGCGCGCGCACTTAGGCGTCGTCAGCGCTCAGTTGCAAGAAAACCAGGTGCAACAGCAACTGAAAAACGACCTCCAAACGGCCCTAGCCAACGCTCGGGCCAGCCGCTTACAGTTGGAGGCCGCCCAAAAAACCTACGAGTCTATGCAGGCCGCCTTCACGAACACGGAACGACGCTACCAACTCGGTGCGGCCAACCTGCTTGAGTTCACCACCGCCCGCAACAACCGCGACAACGCCGAAAATGACCTCCTCATCGCTCGCTACGACTTCATCTTCCGATTAAAAATTTTGGACTTCTATTTAGGCAGAGAAATCAAACTTTGAGCCTGTCGGCAAAGAAGCCAACAGCGCCCACTCGAAAACGCAACACTACCCAAACGACTTATCCAAGTATTGTTATGGCCGAATCGATAAAAAACAAAAAAAATAAGAGACTTCTGTACGCAGGATTAGGACTACTCCTCCTGATCCTGATTGCCGTCATCGTCAAAGCGCGCCAAGCCCCTAAGGGCGAGCCTGTTACCTTAGAAAAAGTACAGCGGCGCACCATTCGGGAAGTAGTAAGCGCCAGCGGCAAGATTTTCCCTGAAACAGAGGTGAAAATCAGCTCCGACGTATCGGGCGAAATTGTGGAGCTCTTTGTGCGCGAAGGGGACTCTGTAGTAGCAGGCCAGATATTGGCCAAAATTCGACCCGACGAGTATCAAAGTGCCGTAGAACGCGGCCAAGCAGCGCTCAACAGCGCTCAGGCACAGCGCCAAATCTCTACTGCCGCTTCCGAAAGCACCAGCGCGCAAATTGAGCAGCTGAGAGCGGAAAAAAACCGCGTAGCCGCGCAATTAGACGCCGCCAAAAGCGCTCACCGACGCAACGAACAACTCTACAACGAGCGCGTCATTTCGCAACAAGACTTTGAGAACTCGCTCAGCAACCTGCGCACCTTGGAGAGCGCCTATGCCGCGGCAGAGGCCGCCTTAAAAGCGGCTGAGAAAAACCTCGCCAGCGCCCGCGAAAACATTCGCGTGGCCGAATTCGGCATCTCCAGTGCTCAAGCTACGCTTAAAGAGCTGCGCACAAGCCTGCAAAAGACCATCGTGGTGGCGCCGGTGAGCGGCATCATCAGCAAACTTAACATCGAAAAAGGCGAACGCGTTGTCGGTACCCTCCAAATGGCCGGCACAGAGATGATGCGCATTGCCAACCTCCACTCCATGGAAGTGCAGGTGGAAGTGAGCGAAAACGACATCCTCAAAGTCTCCGTTGGCGACGAGGCCGACATTGAAGTGGATGCCTACTTAGGCCGCACGTTTAAGGGCCGAGTGTCGGAAATTGCCAGTAGTGCGAGCAACGTGATCAGTGCTACTGGGGCTGCTACCGTCTCGCTCAACACCGACCAAGTCACCAACTTCATTGTGAAGGTGCGCATTGACCCTAACTCTTACACCGACTTAGTGCGCGACGGCCGTCGGTATCCTTTCCGGCCCGGCATGTCTGCCTCCGTAGACATTTATACCCATACGGTAGAAGACGCTCTGAGCGTGCCCATCATCGCCGTAACCGCGCGCAGCGATGAAAACAGCACCACAGCGGCCGCCTCTTCCTCAAAAGAGGATAACTCAACCGAAAATAAAACAAGCAGCCGCGCGGGCGCAGCCCTAACACGCGAAGTCGTCTTTGTGGCTGTTGGCGACACTGTCGCTATGCGCGAAGTGAAAACCGGCATTCAAGACAACGACTACATCGAAATTATCTCCGGTTTGCAAGAAGGCGAATGGGTCGTTACTGGCCCTTACAGTGCTATTGCACGAAAACTTAAATCGGGCAGCCGAATACGCCAAGAAAAAAAGAAAAACAAGGAGGAAGAGTGAGGAAGAGCCGTGGGTAAAAGCGATAGGGCCGAGCAACGCCGCAGAGCAAGGAATTTGGTCTTGAGCCGCTTTGCTCTTTTCTCAAAAGTACTGCCGACCTTTGCGGGTCGGAATTTCTTTAGGGTGTTGGCGCCTCAGGAGGCAAGCCAACGATGTTTTGCCGACTCCTTTTATGGAAGAAAATCGCTCTGCTGCTTCGGATGCTGTACCGCCGCCTGCCAACGGGCGCTCTGGCCCAGTGTTGCTTTCGTCCAACTGGACTTTGTTCTGGCGCGTGTTCCTACCTGTGTTTGGCACGGTATTCCTCAGCGGTTTTTGGCTGCTGATGTGGCTGACGCCTGCCGATGAGCTCTACTTGCGCTATTCTATCTGGTGGCCGAGAAGCCTCTCGCTGGGGCTTTGGCTGTTGTGGCTCCTGTACGTCAAGTGGTCGCTCTGGCCGCTCAAGCGCATCGATGCCGACGATGCCTATGTGTATGTCACCAACTATTGGACTACCGTGCGCTACTTGTGGGCCGATGTGGAGCGCATCGAGTCGCGCCGCATAGCGGGCAAACGCGCTGCTCTGCTGCACCTCAAAGGCCCTGGGCGCTTCGGCCAACAAATTCGCTTCCTCCCCGGTTCGCATTGTTTTGAGTGGCTGCGCCAGCGAGGAATTTCGGTAGAAGAGACGCGATGAGGAAGACTCCAGTCTGCTGGATTGAGGTCACTAGGCGAGGCTTTGCCACAGCTCGTGGCGTTTGGGAGAGTGCTGCAGTGGCGCTGTTTTGCTGTTTGTGTCTTCACTCTATGGGCAATAGTCGAGGCGAAAACCCGTCTCGAGCCGCTTCTAAAAACTGGGCTGCTGTTTCCCGAATAGTCTGCTGCAACGGCCGATAGGCAAACCCGCCTACCGAAAGTGATTTAGCATTGCAGTAGGAAAAGCGCCCCATAGAAGCGCGAGCGCTGTCGCGCGTCAGCAAGGGGTCTGTGCCCAGCAACTGCGACTTTAGCCACTCGACGCGCCAGCCCACCTCAGCCAAGAACGGCGTCACTCGAATGAAGGGCCGACGCACGCCCAAAGCATCAGCGATTTGAAAAAACAGATCGCGAAACAGCACATCTTGTGCACTCAAGATGTAGCGCTCGCCCTTGATGCCGCGCTCCAAGAGCAAGACGATAAACTCCGCCACATCGCGCACGTCTACAAAGCCGTTTTGGCCGATGGGGTACAGCTTCATGCCTCGGTATATTTGCTGAAAGATGCGCCCCGTGCCCACATGCCAAAAGCCGCTGCCCAGCACCATGGAGGGGTTGACGATGGCCACAGGTAGCCCTTCCACATGGGCGCGCCATACCTCTTGCTCCGACAGATACTTGCTGATGGCATAGCGCGTGTTGGTTGAGCTGTCTACCCAAGGGCAGGTTTCGTCCAGCTGAGGCCGGTTAGGAGCACGTCCAAGCGCAGCAATGCTGCTGACGTGTACAAAATGCTGCACTCCGGCATCGAGTGCAAAATTGACCATGTTGGCCGTGCCCTCCACGTTGACACGCATCATGCGGCGCTCATCAGCGCTGCGAAACGACACTAGAGCAGCACAATGGCACACGTGCGTAACGCCCTGAAAAGCCTCTTCCAAGGCAAACAGGTCGGTAACATCACCCTCTACCCACTCCACCTGGTCCGCCACCTCACGCACCAAATCGAGCGGGCTGGTAGAACGGCGCAAAGCGCGCACGGCATAACCGCGCCGAAGCAACAAGCGCAGCACGTAAGCGCCAATAAAACCGGTAGCGCCTGTAATCAAGACTTTAGCATTTGTCGTCATCTTCGAAGCGTTTCGATGTATTGAGCTACGGCGGAGATTTCCGCTTCTTTTAACGTACCTCTATAGGGCGGCATAGTATTTTTACCTGAGGCTATCTGATGAATGCGCTCTTCCAGTGAGAGCGTTGACCGAGATAGGTCGGCAGCGCCATTGAGGGCCAAAGTTCCATCGGCACCATGACATATTACGCAGTGTTGGCGGTAGAGGGTTTTGCCGTCGATTGCTTTATTTGAGTTGGTAGAAGACTCACCACCGCATGAAACAAGGCTATGCACTGAGACCCAAACAGCCAATAATGCTGTAAAACGACCTAACTTCCAATATTTTTTCATCTAAATAACGCGAGCTTTAAACATGAAAATTGCTTTTTTTTCGACACGCTCCTACGACCGCGAATACTTTGAGCGCGAAAACAAACAAGCGCAACACCACATACAATATTTAGAGGTACAGCTCGACGAGGAAAGCGCACCGCTGGCTAAGGGTTACGAGGCCGTCTGCCTTTTTGTCAATGACCGCGTCAATGCAGCGGTAGCACAACAGTTGGCCATAGCGGGTGTTCGGCTCATTGCCCTGCGATGTGCGGGTTATAACCACGTGGATATAGCCGCCGCAGAGCGCTGTGGGCTGACGGTCGTGCGCGTGCCCGCCTATTCTCCACATGCGGTGGCCGAGCACACCGTGGCGCTTATCCTGACGCTCAACCGCAAAACCCACAGAGCTTACAATCGCGTGCGCGAGGGCAATTTTGCCTTAGAAAACCTCATGGGCTTCGACTTGTTCGGCAAGACGGTAGGCGTGGTGGGCACAGGTAAAATCGGTAAAGTCTTCGCTCAAATCACAATGGGCTTTGGCTGCCGAGTGTTGGGCTTCGACCCTTTTCCAGATGCCGAATTGGCCGCTGCCGGAGTGCAATATGTCTCGTTAGAGGAGCTGCTCCAACGCTCGCACATCGTATCGCTGCACTGCCCGCTAACTGAGGCTACGCATCACCTCATCAACGCCGACAGCCTTCGGCTTATGCGCCCAGGAGCCATGCTCATCAACACGGGGCGCGGCGCCCTCATCAACACTCAGGCAGTTATTCAGGCCCTCAAAAGCGGGCACTTAGGCTATTTGGGCTTAGACGTGTACGAGCAGGAGGAAGGGCTTTTTTTCCACGACTTTTCGCACGAAATCATTCAGGACGACCTCATTGCCCGCCTCATGACGTTTCCTAACGTCCTCATCACCTCGCACCAAGCCTTCTTCACTCACGAGGCCATGACCCAAATTGCCCGCATAACCCTTCAAAACGCCACGGCCTTCGAGCGGCAGTTGCCCTTAGAGAACGCCGTGCGCCTCAGCGAATAGGCAGTATTGGGCCTATTCCTCCGGAACATCCAAGACCTCTTCGTCTTCTCCAGTTTCGTTGACTAAGGCTTTGCGCTTCGATATTTCTAAAGAATTAGCGCGCATTTCGAGGTAGTCGTTGCGGTTGCGCGCAATGTCGGCAGCCAAGTAGAGCGCCCGAATGAAGGACGTCTCGTCGGCCTCGCCTTTACCTGCGATGTCGTAGGCAGTGCCGTGGTCGGGAGAGGTGCGCACGGCGGATAGCCCAGCCGTGTAGTTGATGCCTTCACCGAAGCTCAAGGTTTTGAAAGGCCCTAGCCCTTGGTCGTGGTACATGGCTAAGACGGCGTCGAATTTCCGAAACAGGCCCGAACCGAAGAAGCTGTCGGCTGGGAAGGGTCCATAGGCCAATACGCCGTGCTCTCTGGCTTGCTCAATAGCGGGCTGCAGGATGGTTTGCTCCTCGCTGCCGATGGCACCCTCATCGCCAGCGTGCGGATTGAGGCCCAAAACGGCTACTGTGGGCTTGTTGATGCCAAAATCCACCCGAAGCGTCTCGGACAGGATCAAGGTCTTTTTGAACACCTTCTGGAGGGTGATGGCGTTGGGCACTTCGCGCAGGGGTAAGTGGCCGCTCACCAAGCCCACGCGCAGCTCGTCGGAAACCAACAACATAACCGACTCTTCGCCGCCCAAGGCTTGGGTGAGGTACTCTGTGTGGCCCACAAAGGGGAAACCCGCCATTTGCATGGCTTTCTTGTGAATGGGCGCCGTAACCAGCGCATCTAAGCTACCTGCCTTAAGGTCACTGACGGCGCGTTCCAAAGCCAAATAGGCGCATTTGCCGCTCACTTCTGTGGGCTTGCCCAGCGTGATGTTGACGTTGTCGGTCCAGCAGTTGATGATGTTGATCCGGCCGGGCTGGGCCTCTTCGGGCGTATTGACGGAGAAAAATTGAATGTTTTCGGTGGTAATGATGTTTTTGTGGTAGGCCACCACCTTAGTGCTGCCGTAAATGATTAAGCAGAACTGTTGACCCGCTTTTTTAAGCAAAAGGGCTTTGAGAACGGTTTCCAGACCGATGCCATTAATGTCGCCGCAAGTAATTCCGATGGTTATGCCGTTGTTCATTTTCGTGTGAAAAAGCCGGTGAAATACGGGCATCTGCAGAGCAGCGCGCAGATGCAGCTCAAAAGAGCAGGTGCGTGGTTTTATTGCCGATAATGCTTGAGGAAATCAAACAGTAGGCGCACCCCCACTCCTGTACCGTCTTTTGGGCGGTAGCCGCTTGGGGTGCGAAGGTACGCTGGGCCAGCGATGTCTAAATGCAGCCAAGGGTAATCTGTGAAATGTTCTAAGAATTTTCCGGCCGAGATCATGCCTGCTGGGCCGTGGCCCATGTTTTTGAGGTCGGCGATACTGCTTTTGAGGTCTTCGGCATATTCCTCCCACAGGGGAAGTTCGACTAAGCGCTCGTAAGTGCGCATGCCGCTGGCTTCCAAGGCGCGTTTGGTGCTGGTGTCGGCAGTCCCCATGTAGCAGATGGCATGGCTGCCCAGGGCGCGCACGGCGGCGCCAGTGAGGGTGGCCAGGTCGAGCACCAATTCAGGTTGGTAGCGCTTAGCGTAGTGGAGAGCATCAGCCAAGATGAGGCGGCCTTCGGCGTCGGTGTTGGTAACTTCCACCGTAGTGCCGGAGTACATGCGGATGACGTCGCCGGGCATGAGTGAGCGGCTTCCTACTTTATTGTCGGTGATGGGCAGCAAGCCGACGAGGTGGAGAGGCAGCTGCGTTTGAGCGGCGGCAACGAAAACGCCTAAAACAGCTGCTGCGCCAGCCATGTCGCATTTCATCATTTCCATGGACTCGGGCGTTTTCAAACTCAGCCCCCCTGTGTCGTACACCACGCCTTTGCCCACCAACACGATGGGGCGCTCGTTGCGCAGCGCGTCGGGTTTCCATTCCAAAATGCAAAATTGAGGCGGCATCTCGCTGGCTTGGCTCACGGCAAGCAGCGCGCCCATGCCTAAATCGCGAATCTCATCGGCACCCATCACTTGCACAGAAAAGCCGTAGCGCTCGGCGGCAGCGCAAATAGCTGCCGTCAATCGGAGCGTATCCAAGTGCGAGTGCGGCTCGTTCACTAGGTCGCGCGTCAAGAAGACGGCCTCTACTAAGGCATTTAACTCGTCAACAACACCGATAGGAGCAGCATCGCAGGCCCACTGTACGCGAAGGTCAGGAGCTGCTTTTTTTTGCGGATTAGAATAGTGGTGGGTAAATTGGTAAGTGCTCAGCAGCAGCCCTTCTAAAAAGGCCAGCGCAGTAGAGGTTGGGCAATGACTCACCACCGTTACAGACTCTGCTCGGTAGTGTCGAAGGTCGCGCAGCAGCTGACTGGCGGCTTGGCGAGTTTTTTCTAAATGCGCGGCTTCTTCGGCTGCTTCTTCGAGCAAGCAAACCAACACTAACCCCTCGGCTCGTGGGAAACAGCACATGCTGACGCCTTTTTCGACAGCCTTTTGCAAGAAGAGAAATTCGCTTGGCGCTAAGGCAGCCGACAGGGCTTCAGAGTTGGAGCGGAAGGCGAGCAAGACGACGTTTTCATGAGCGAGGCAGTTATCGGCAGAGGTTAGGTGTAAATACGGCACAATTCGACAATCGGTTGGGTACCCAAGGCGGTACGGTTCAAAGCCTAATTGGTAAAAGCAGCAGGCGAATCAAGAGCAACTCTTCGACTTGGAGGCTGCGCAAAGGTAGTCAAGGTCGCTGCTTCGATGTGAAAGGCAGCAAATAGGGGGCCAAATTAGCCTTGTAAGACCTACAAGGAGCTTTCGACAAAATACATGTCGACCAAGCCCTTGTTGTGGACGTTCTTTTTGCCTCTGTAGGTGCAGCGGAAGCGGTGCCGAATGGCCTCGTAGGTGGTTCCGGAGATGTTGATGCGCCCGGGTTCGCCCAGCATTTCGAGGCGAGAAGCGAGGTTGACGGCATCGCCCCAGATGTCGTAGGCGAATTTGTTCTTGCCGATGACGCCCGCAATGACGGGGCCGGTGTGAATGCCGACGCGCATTTCTCGGAAAATGGCCTGGGGGTTGGCCCGGTTGCGCTGTTCGAGCCAGGTCATCATTTCCAGGGCAGCGCTGACGGCGTCTAAGGGGTGAGTGTCGTTGGGCACGGGTAGGCCGCCGGCGCACATGTAGGCATCGCCGATGGTTTTGATTTTTTCCAGGCCGTAGCGCTCGCAGATTTCGTCGAAACCTAAGAAGCACTCGTCCAGTTCGTCGATGAGCTGTTCGGGGGTGAGCTTTTCCGACAAGCTGGTGAAGTTGAGGAAGTCGGTAAATACGACGGTGGCGCTGAGATACAGGCGCGGGGTGGCGTAGCCTTGGGTGCGCAGTTCGTGAGCCACTTCGGCAGGTAAGATGTTGAGCAGCAGTTGGTCGCTTTTGTGGCGCTCTTCTTCAATTTGAGCCTTTTGGCGTTCGATTTCGCGGTTTTGAGCGCTCAGGCGTCGGCTAGCTTGGCGCGCCAAGAACCAGCCTATGGTCAGTAGGGCCAGGAGTAGGAGGCCCAAGCCGCCTACGGTGTAGACGAATCGGCGGAAGGAGGCTTGCTCGCGCTGCTGGAAAGCTTGATCGAGGCGCATCTGCTCCACGCGAGCGCTGTCGGCTTGTCGTTGGGCGAGAGCAATTTGCTCTTGCTGTTTGAGCAGGGCAATGGTGCGCTCTCTTTTTTCGGTTTCCAGTCGTTGGGCCGCCAATTGCAGTTCGTTGCGCGCTTTGAGGGCCAGGAGGGTTTGCTCGCGCAAGCGGATGCGGTCGGTCTCGCGTTGGGCCAGCAGGAGTTCTACTTCCTTTTCTTGGCGTTGGCGCTCCAGCTCGAGGTTTTCGTTCTGCAGGCGCAGGCGATCTTGTTCGTAGCGGGCATTTTGGAGTTCAAGTTCGCGGATATTTTGGCGGATGAGGAGGTACTTAATCTGGTTTTCGGCCGCGTTGAGCAGTGAGCGCTGTTGTTCTAAGCGCTGTTGGCGCTCTTGTTCAGAGCGGCGCAGTTCGTCGTTGAGCCGGAGGTACTCTCGGTAGGCCTGATAGGCCTTCTCGTACTCATACATTTGGTAGTAGATGTCGGCGGCCGTTCGGTAAGCTTTGGCCAGTAGATCGAGCTGTTGAGTGGCTTCAGCCAACTGTATGGCCTCAGTGTTGTACTCCAGGGCGTGTTGGGCGTCTCGGTTGCTCAGGTAAATGCTAGCAATGAGGTGCTTGAGCGATGCCAACGCACCTCGATTGTCTTGCGCCTCCAGTATGCGCGCTGCTTTTTGTAGGTACTCGATGCCTGCGAGCGTTTGGCCCGTGTTGTGCAGCGCAACCCCGATGTTGGCAAACACGACGCTCAGGTGTTCGCAATCAATCCATTGGCACTGGAGTTCCGCTTTTCGGAAGTACATTAACGCACGACTGTAGTCGTTGAGCAGGGCGTATTGTTTACCCAAGTTGTTATACATGATGGCGCGTATACTCGGGTTGCCGTGCCGCTCCAGGATGTCTTCGATGGCCAAATAGTAGAACAGCCCTTTGCTCAAGTTGCCTTCGCTGTTGTAGGCATTGGCCAATTTTTGATAGACTTGAATAAGTTCAGGGTATCTACCGGTGCTTTTATAGTGGTTAATCAGGCTTTTGTAGGCGACTTCCGCGCTGTCGTATTGCATGCCTTGTAAGAAGGCATCTCCGATTTTTTCCGTCAACCGTTCGTTGGTTGGCGATAGGCCTAAGGCTTGGCGGTAGTATCGGCGAGCGTTGGCATAGTCCTTTTCTCGGAAGAAGAGGTCGCCTATGCCGGTGTACACTTCGCACAACACAGCCCTATCCGACACGGGCGGAGGGGTCCGCTCTGTTGGCGTGAGCTTTTCCTCGGCTTCCAGAAAAAACTGAAGGGCCTCCTCGGGCTTACCGTTGCGCGCGCGCACCTGAGCCATAAGCAAGTAGGCGCGCGCGATGCCCCCGTCGTAGCGCAGGTCGCGCCCTATAGCTAGAGCCAACTCAGCCAGCTGGTAGCGCTCTGCATCTGAGCGAGCGGCTCGAGCGCATTCGAGTAGTTCTTCCACTTGCGCTACGGAGTACTCCAGCTCGTCCAGCGTCTGTGTCCACGACGGGCTTGGACACAGCGTCAACAGTAGAAGGAGGGAGGCAAGGAGGCGCATACATCTCGTTTAAGGCTTAGCCGACAAAGGTACACTCCCAGTAAAGTGGGGCAAGCGCAAGCGCTTTCATGCCTGCATAGGAGCGCCGATAAGCGCGCGCAGATGGGGCACCGCCTGCTGTCCAATGTAATCGCCGAGTATTCGGTAGGCTTCGAATTGGCGCTCGTCGAAATATTGGTCGGCCGTATTTTCATGAGGAAAGGCCGGATGGGTGCGTGCATAGTTGCGCACGTAGACGGGCATGATTTCGCCGTCGGCCAATTTTACCAGCGACGACTTCAAGTACAGGATCCTACCCTCCAGCGCGGCGTTATGTTGGGTGGCTGGGTAGCGAATTTTTCCTATAGCTAAACAAGCCGTACAACAAGCCCCCGCCTCATTTCCCTCAGGCATAAGCGGCGTCAGATCAATTTCAATGTCGGTGTTGTAGATAGATTTGGCCAAGCGCAACGCCTGGCTGAAAGCGCCGAAGGAAAACTGCGCATCCTCCTCAAAGTCGGCTACCACAATGGTGCGGCAACGGCGCTGAATCAGCGGGATAAGGCCTAAATTATCGCCCGTATGCCCGCCGTCCGACACGTACACGCGGCGCGTTTTGGCGCCCAAAGCCCCGGTCATTTCGCGAAACAGATAGAACAGCCAGAACGGATAGCGCCGCGTCAGCCGAGAGATGTGCTGCTGCAAGGAGCGCTTAATGGGCAAACCCTCTGCGCTTAGACGCTCTTCCATGGCCTCTTTGTGCAAATACCACGGGTTGTCGATCCAGTAGCCCGTGCGCAGGTTGAACAGCGTGAGGTAAAAATTGGAGGCGGCAAAACCCAGGTATCCCATACCGCTCGTAACGGCTGCGGCCGAAATCGTCATGGCCGTATTGAGTTTCATACCTCCACCTCGGTACCTATCGGTGCGGTAGTAGCCCGTCGTGCGCGAGCCGATAAAATATTTCGAAAAAATGAAGTGATCGCTCTTCTGAGTCTTCTGCGCCAGGTCTTCTGTGCCCTGCAAATTGAGGGCCGCCACAATGAGGTGATAAGGCCCCTTGCCGTTGCCCTCGCCCAAGTTGGCCAATTTCAAGTTTTCGTGGTTGCGCAACGTTACATCAAACAGCCCTTTAGGATGCACGCTCTGAGGTTTATCTTTTGAGGGCGATACTGGGCCGCGTTGTACCCTTCCTTCCGTGCGCAAAAAAGCCTCCGTCAGGCGATCGCGATAAAAATAGTGCAGTGAAATATCGTTGGCGTTGGCCGCAAAGCCCAACAACACCAACAAAGCAACCGACACTACCAACATGAGAAGCATCACACCGAAACGCTTCGAAACCTCATCGCCAACCCACCAATCCTCCAAAGCGAGAAGCGAGGTCGAAACCCAAGCCAAGGTTAGCCCAACGAACAAGAAAATGGACAAATTAAGCAGCGGCTTTTTTAGCGCCCTTAAGATACTGCTCCATAGACCGCTCACGCCACTTCTACTGGCAAGGCTCTGGGCCGTAAAGTAGTAGGCCAACGCCACAGGCACAAACGAAAACAGCAAGCGCCCCAATAGCCCATGTGCTCCAAACAGCAGCAAGATAACTAACGGAAAAACCAGCGCCACCCCCAAACCTAAAAAAGACGCTCCCTGCATGCCCATGTAGAAGGAGCGATACAGCCGGCCGGCCACTTTCTCCCGGCTGTTATTAATAAAAAACAGGGAAATCAGCCCAAGACAAGTGAGCGCTAAGCCAGCGGCAAAAGCCGCAGGCAGGGCCATCATGACAAAATAGCCCCGCTCTTCAAAATAGTCCAATTGGGCCAATACAATAACTGTTAAGTAGGCCAAGCCAGGGCCGACCAGATAAGCCAACCCCGTAAAGCGCCGTTCAAAAACACGGGCGACATGGGTAAATAAGTTTTGCCCCCCTGGCCTATCGTAGTAGCGGTCTTTTTCGGGGTCCTTGTATTTCGCCTCTTCGCCTTCCATCTGTACGACCCGCTCGGGAATTCGACGAGCCACCAACACCGCTATCCATGCCGATACGCAGCCTGCCAAGAAGAAAAGCAGCACCAACAGCCAATAGCGCCTTACGGCAAATACGATCAGATAAATTTGTGGCCACAAATGCGTTGAAAACCAGATGGCAAGTTTTTCACTGAAAGGCAGCGCGTCCCATTCCTGCCCTGAACGAAAAGTTACTGCGACGGCCTGTTTCTCAGCCGGATGGTGTTGGAGGTAAAACGCCAGCGGTTGCTCCAACTGCTCAATAAACATCCCATTGGACATCGCAGCAAAAAATACGTGATGCAACAGCACGATGACCGAAAGCAACAATAAAAACAGCATCAGGTGAATGAACATGCCCGAGACGACTGCTCCTATAGCCCGGCTGACGTCCCAGCCAAAGAGGCCGCGGCGCGGCGTGAGGTACTCGCCGTAGCGACGCAGATGCAGCAGTTGGTGCTTCGGGGTCAGTCGGGTGTGCTCCAAAGGCGCATACTCGTAGTCTATCTTCGGCGATAGCGGGCAGTTGTCCTCATCCAAGCCTACTGCTTCGGCCTGGTAGCGCTCATTTCGGTCGGGCATGGAGTTGTACTTTTCCAAGTTACTTGGCTCGCGGCTTAGCAACGACGACAGACAGGCCCCAATGTACCCGCCGCCCGATACGGTGCTTAGGTAATCGATGTATTTCAGAAGGCCGGCTCGAATAAACGCCTGAAACAAGCCCAGTCCGAGCGTTGCCGAGCGAACTCCGCCCCCCGAAATGGCCAATCCCACGAGATTGTCGGCAGTGGGCGGCTCTAGCCCATTCCTTTCGCGCCGCTTCTTCAAATAGCGCTCATGCTCAACGGCCAAAATGTGGTGCGTGCGCTCGACGTAATCCGGCGGATTGTGGGGGTCAAAGGTTAAAGAAACTGGCTTTTCCATAGAGGGAGATTGAGGAAATGGACAAAGGCAGTAGCGCGCCCCTGCTTTTCAGAGGCTCTAAAAGGTCTCAAAGGTACTGCCCGCACTAAAAAAAGAGGTTTCACTCAGATGTCGGCTTGCTTTTTTAAAAAAAATAGGCTAAAATCGCATTAAAATATGCTAAAGGGTTGGTATTTTTGCCTTAGACCGGGAGAATTCTTCTACAATTCACTACAAAACAAAACGACTTGCACATGAACACCACACTGATTTCTTCCGCTATAACCCTAATAGCCGGTTTTATTGTCAATAAATTTCTACCTGCGGGTTCGGCCACGTGGGCCTTGCCGCTCATCAGCGCTGTTGCTGGTATTGTGCTCAAGCAAGATCCCAAAATGGGGGCTACTTCTGGTGCGATAGGCGGCGGTGTTTTGGGCATTTTAGCCAGCGTATTGGGCGAAGCGGGTGGTCCCAGCTTAGGAGGGAATCTTCTAGGCGGTGCCTTAGGGCAAGAGACTGCGGATGGCCTCATTGGGTCGTTGCTCGGTGGCGGTATTTTAGGCGGAGCCGGCGGTGGCATTGGCGGCTTCTTGCAAGGCATGCTTAACAAGGCAAAAGCATAAGAGTACCCCTCGACAGCGTTACGCGTTCTTCCCTTACCAGTTAGTTCCCGGTCGCTGGTAAGGGATTTTTGTTTGCCTACCTTTGCCTGCATGCAAGAGCAAACCTTTTTAACCGTAAGCATGGCCTTAGCGGTGCTTCTGTTGTCGGGGTGCTCAAACCCGGCGCCCTCCAGTCGTTTCTCCGCCATAGCCGATGCCTACTGCGAGTGCACAACGCCTTTGGCAAGGCTCAACCAGGCCGTGGATACCCTCGGCCACGAACAGCTGTTGACCCAGTTCAGGCGCATTGAAGCCGCCTATAAACAAGCGCGTGAGTGCATGGTGGCCACCATTGGACAATACGGCCCGTTGCAAGCCACCGAACTCGACAGCCTAACGCTACTACTCCAACAGCGATGCCCCGAAGTAGCCCACCAGCGCGACCTACTCGAAGAATTGCTCAGCCGATAATCACAGTTTTTCGTTCACTGCAACCACCCCGTTTCCTATGGCCTTTATCGCCATCGAAGGCATGCGCTTTCACGCTTACCACGGCGTCCATGAAGAAGAGCGGCGCGTCGGCGCCGAATACTTGGTGGATGTGTATGTTCAAACCGACATCACACAAGCTGCTGAAAAAGACGACATCGAGAAAACCATCAACTACGAAACCATTTATCGCTTGTGCCAGATCGAAATGAGCCAGCCGCGCAACCTCATAGAAGCAGTAGTAGCAGCCCTGGTGGCGCGCATGAAAAATCAGTTTGACAACATGATGGCCCTTAGAGTGTGCGTCCGAAAGCTGCAGCCCCCTTTAGGCGGCCAGGTAGCCTCCGTCTACGTGCAAGAAGAAATCAGCTTCATCACCGAGTGTCCTCGGTGCAGAAGGGCCTTTATCAGCTATGCGCCCGCCGACTGCTGGGAGCGCTTTCCCAACTTACACCCTGCCACCAAGGAAACGCTCTTGCGCCAATTTGGCGGCCGATGCCTGTGCGATAACTGCCTCAAGTTCTATGCCGGCTGAAGCGTTACAGCCCGAACGACTTCGCCGTCGGCAGACAGCGCCTGCAGCCAAACATCCTGAAGCGCGTTGAACTGGCCGGCCTCTGCCGCTATCTCTATGCGAATGTAATTGTCTGTAAAGCCGCCCAAAAGCGCGGGGTCTTTGTGGCGCTCCAACAAGACCGGGCGCGCCGTATTCAGGTGCTGCTGATAAAAATACCGGCGCTTCATCTCCGACAGCCCGCGCAGCGCTTGGTTGCGGCGGCGGCGCTCTTCCATGGGCACAGCGCCCGGCATAGTGGCCGCAAGGGTGTTGGCCCGTTCGGAGTAGGTAAACACGTGCAAGTAGGAAACATCCAGTTGCTGCAGGAACTGATAAGTCTCCCAAAAATCCGTCTCCGTCTCGCCCGGAAAACCCACAATAACATCGCAGCCGATACAGGCGTGCGGCATCAAGCGCTTAATCGCCTCTACGCGCGCCGCATACCAGCTGCGCCGATAGCGTCGGCGCATGTCGCGCAGCTGTTTGTCGTTACCCGACTGCAACGGCACGTGAAAATGAGGCATAAAACGCCGGCTTTGCGCAACAAAAGCGATGATCTCATCCGTGAGCAGGTTCGGCTCAATACTGCTAATGCGAATGCGCGGCACATCTACAGCCTCATCTAAAGCGCGGATGAGGTCAATAAACAGCGCTTCTTTTTTGGGGCGCTGCCCCTCAATGACCGCCGTGCCGCGACCAAAATCGCCCAAATTGACCCCCGTAAGCACCAGCTCGCGCGCGCCCTGCTCGGCAAGGCCCCGCGCATTCGCCACCACATTTTCTATCGTGTCGGACCGGCTGGCCCCGCGCGCCTGCGGAATGGTGCAAAACGAGCACTTGTAATCGCACCCATCTTGTACTTTCAGGAAGGAGCGCGTCCGGTCGCCAAAAGAAAATGCCGCGTGAAACGCATTTACCTCGCGCACATCGCCTACGCGCACCATGCCCTTGCCCGGCGCCTTCGTCAGGTCGTCCACGTAGTCTAAAATGCGAAACTTCTCCCCAGCCCCCAGCACTAAATCTACCCCCGGGATGTCGGCAATCTCGTGCGGCTTTAGTTGCGCATAACAACCCGTAACCACCACAAAGGCATCGGGCTGACGGCGCAATGCCTGCCGAACCACCTTCTTGCACTCCCGATCGGCCTGCTCCGTTACCGAGCACGTGTTTATGATATAAATGTCGGCTTCCTCCTCGAAGCGCACGGGCAAATAGCCCTGCTGCTCGAAAAGACGCGCCAGCGCCGAAGTTTCTGAAAAGTTCAACTTACAGCCCAACGTATGAAAAGCAACGGTACGCGGCGTAGCCATGGCGTTCTTCCTCAAAAGGTGCACAAAGGTACAGCCTTTCTGCTGGTTATCCCGCCCCTCGCGCCTTGAGCAAACCATGCGCGCGCCATTGGCTGCCAAAAAAGACTGCTACAAACGGCTAAAATGCCAAAAAGGCAGGTTTTGGACCGTGGCATGTTCATTGATGCGCACAAAAGTCAAATCTCTTTTGCAACAAATAACAAGGTTAGAACAGACTGCTTAAATCAGTTTTTTATCATGGGAAAAATAATTGGCATTGACTTAGGAACGACAAACTCTTGCGTAGCCGTCATGATGGGCAACGAGCCGGTAGTGATTGCAAACGACGAAGGCGCTCGTACGACCCCATCAGTAGTCGCCTTCTTAGACAACGGCGAACGCAAAGTGGGCGCGCCGGCCAAGCGTCAGGCGATTACAAACCCGAAACGCACCATCTTTTCCATCAAGCGTTTCATGGGTATGCGCTACAGCGAGCGCGGCGATGAGATCGCGCGCGTGCCTTATAAAGTGGTGAAGGGCGACAACGACACCTGCCGGGTGGCTATAGATGACCGCGTTTATACGCCGCAAGAAATTTCGGCCATGATCCTCCAAAAAATGAAAAAGATCGCGGAGGACTACTTGGGCGAACCCGTAACGGAAGCCGTCATCACGGTGCCCGCATACTTCAACGACTCGCAACGCCAAGCGACCAAAGAAGCCGGCGCCATTGCCGGCCTGGAAGTCAAGCGCATCATCAACGAGCCGACAGCTGCTGCCTTGGCCTACGGCTTGGACAAGCGCGACAAGGAAATCACCGTGGCGGTGTACGATCTGGGCGGCGGTACGTTCGATATTTCCATCCTGGAATTGGGCGGCGGTGTCTTCGAGGTAAAAGCCACCAACGGCGACACCCACTTGGGTGGCGACGACTTCGACCAGATCATCATCAACTGGCTGGCCGACGAGTTTCAACGCGAAGAGCGCGTGGACTTGCGCAAAGACCCCATGGCCTTGCAGCGCTTGCGCGAGGCGGCGGAAAAAGCGAAAATCGAGCTGTCCTCGAGCATTGAAACCGAGATCAACCTGCCCTACATCACGGCCGTAGACAACCAGCCCAAACACTTAGTGAAAAAACTGTCGCGCGCGCAATTCGAGAAAATGATCGACCACCTCGTAGAGCGCACCTTAGAGCCTTGCCGCAAAGCGCTTGCCGATGCGGGCCTGAAGCCTCAAGACATTGACGAGGTCATCCTTGTGGGTGGTTCTACGCGCATTCCGCGCATTCAGGAGGCGGTAGAGCAGTTCTTTGGCCGCAAGCCCAACAAGAGCGTCAACCCCGACGAAGTGGTGGCCATCGGCGCTGCTATTCAAGGCGGCGTCTTGAGCGGAACCGTCTCCGACGTACTGCTGCTCGACGTAACCCCGCTTTCCTTAGGCATCGAAACCCTGGGCGGCGTGTACGACGTCATTATCGAAGCCAACAAGACCATCCCCATCAAGCGCTCGAAAATCTACTCCACAGCGGCCGACAATCAGTCGCAAGTAGAGATACACGTCCTGCAAGGCGAGCGCCCTATGGCCAAAGACAACCGCTCGGTGGGCCGCTTCATCCTGGACGGCATTCCGCCAGCACCCCGAGGAGTGCCCCAAATCGAAGTTACCTTCGACATTGACGCCAACGGCATCCTGTCGGTAACGGCCATGGACAAAGGCACCGGCAAAAAGCAAAACATCCGCATCGAAGCCAGCACTGGCCTAAGCAAAGAGGAAATTGCCCGCATGAAAGCCGAGGCCGAGGCCAACGCAGAGGCCGACCGCATTGCTCGCGAACGGGCCGAAAAGCTCAACGCGGCCGATACCCTCATCTTCCAGACCGAAAAGCAATTGCGTGAGTACGGCGAAAAAATTCCGCAACACCTGCGCGAAAACATCGAAAAAGCCGTAGCAGACTTGCGCGAAGCCCACAAAGTGCAAGACTTCAACCGAATAGACACCGCAAGCCAAGCGTTGGAGGCCGCCTGGAGCGCTGCCAGCCAAGCCATCTATCAGAATGCGCAAGCGGGCAACAGCCAAAACGACGGCGCCGGTGCAACCTCCGGAAGCGGCGCTCAAGACGTAGAATTTGAGGAAGTGAAAAACTAAGCGCTGTCTACTGAAGGACAGTGCAAGGCTTCGGCGCCCTCGAGCGATGCATATCCCTCGAGGGCGCCTTACCTTTGTGGCGTTGCAGCTATGAAACGTCTAATAGGACGCTACACCGGGAGCCGGCCCGGTGCCTTGGTGGTCGTAACCGCTGCCCTACACGGCAATGAGCCTGCCGGCGTACTTGCCTTAGAGGAGGTTTTCCGACTGTTGGCTCAAGAGCCGCAAGCCAACCCTGACTTTATCTTCAACGGCCGGTTGGTAGGGCTTGTCGGCAATCTGCAGGCGTATCGAGCGCAGAAACGCTTTTTAGAGCAAGACCTCAACCGAATGTGGACACCGCTGCACCTGCGCTGCCTGCAGCAGATGACCCCCACAGAACGGCACGCTGAATGGCGCGAACTGCATGGCTTGTTGCAAGCCATCCAAGAAGAAATCCTCAACTACAAGCCGCAGGCACTCATTTTGTTAGACCTGCATACGACTTCGGCCGGCGGAGGTATCTTTTGCATCCCGACCGACGACCGCGCCAGCCTGCGCCTAGCTAAGGCCCTGTACGCGCCTGTGGTGTTGGGGCTGCTGGACGGCCTGCAAGGAACACTGCTCCATTTCACGGCGGGCAATCACTTCGAAGTAGGTGGATACCCCCATTACTCCGTCGGCGTCGCTTTCGAAGCGGGTCAGCACGACGACCCACTCTCGGTAGACCGCTCTGTGGCGGCGATCATCCATGCGCTTCGCGCAGCAGGATGCCTTCGCCCCGAAGACGTAGACAGCCGCCACGAACGCATGCTGCGCGCTTTTTCAGAACCGCTTCCCAAAGTAACGCGCCTCCGACACGTACACCACATCCGCCCGGGCGACACCTTCGGTATGCGGCCCGGATACGTCAATTTCCAGCCCATCCGCCGCGGCGAACACCTCGCCGACGATGCCAGCGGCCCCGTACTGGCTCCTGAAGACGGCCTCATCCTAATGCCTCTTTACCAACCGATAGGATCCGACGGTTTCTTCGTTGTGCAAGAGGTTACAGGTTGAGGCCCCCGAAGCCCATGCGCACGCAAAGCGTTTACAGCCCAGACCATACCCTTCTTCAAACCCATCGCATTCATGTTTACCAACGTCAAACCTGCTATCGAACGCGAATTAGCCGAGCTGCGCGAAGCCGGCCTCTACAAAGAGGAGCGCATCATCACTACGCCCCAAGGCCCCGTCATCGACACCACGGCACAAAAGGAATTGCTCAACTTCTGCGCCAACAACTATTTAGGGCTTAGCAGCCACCCCGAAGTCATCCAGGCCGCCATCGAGGCCATTCGCACGCACGGATACGGCCTTTCTTCCGTCCGCTTCATTTGCGGAACGCAAGACATCCACCGCGAACTCGAACAGCGCATCGCCCACTTCTTAGGGATGGAAGACGCCATCCTGTATGCCGCCGCCTTCGACGCCAACGGCGGCCTGTTCGAACCTTTGCTCACCGAAGAGGACGCCGTCATCAGCGACGAACTCAACCACGCCTCCATCATCGACGGTATCCGACTGTGCAAAGCCAAGCGCTTCCGATACCGACACAACGACATGAACGCCCTGGAAGACTGCCTCCAAGAAGCCCATGCTGCCGGCGCGCGCCGCAAACTCATCTTCACCGATGGCGCCTTCTCTATGGATGGAACCATCGCCCAATTGGACAAAATCTGCGACTTGGCCGAACGCTACGACGCCATGGTGGGCATCGACGAATGCCACGCCACCGGCTTTTTGGGCCAAACGGGCCGCGGCACCCACGAGTATCGCAACGTCATGGGCCGAGTAGACATCATTACCGGCACGCTCGGCAAAGCCTTAGGCGGCGCTAGCGGAGGCTTTACGGCCGCCCGCCGTGAAATTGTGGACATCTTGCGCCAGCGCTCGCGACCCTACTTGTTTTCCAACACTTTGGCGCCCGCTATTGTGGGCGGCAGCCTCAAGGTGCTCGAACTCCTGAGCAACACCACTGCCCTGCGCGATAAACTGGAGGCCAACACCCGATGGTTCCGCAAAGCCATGACCGATGCCGGCTTCGACATCCTCCCAGGCGAACACCCCATCGTGCCCATCATGCTTTACGACGCTCCGCTCGCCCAAACCTTCGCCCGTCGCCTACTCGACGAAGGCATCTACGTCATCGGATTCTTCTACCCCGTCGTCCCTAAAGGAAAGGCCCGTATTCGCGTCCAGCTCTCCGCTGCCCACGAACCCGAACACTTGGAAAAATGCGTCGCTGCTTTCGCTAAAGTGAAGCGCGACCTAGGCATATAGGCCCGAATTTTGCACCAACGGCAAAACCCGCTTTCAAGCGGTCGGCCGCTTCCTCGCTTACTCCACTCGCTTTTAATCGTTCATCCTTTTACCTCCACATGCTCGCTCTGTCATGACTCCTCTGCGCTGCATCATCGTTGAAGACGAACCACTGGCGGCTGAAATTCTGACCGAATACATTCAGATGACGCCTTTTCTGCAACTGGTGGACGTTTGCCCGGACGCCGTTAAAGCGCTTGAGGTCGTGCGGGAAAAACCCGTAGACGTCATCTTCTTAGACATCAACCTGCCCAAACTAACGGGTTTAGAGTTCATTAAAAGCTTGCCACAGCAGCCCAAAATCATCATCACTTCGGCTTACCACGAGTTTGCCGTGGAGGGGTTCGACTTGCAAGTGGTAGACTACTTGCTCAAGCCCATTGAGTTCAACCGCTTTACTAAGGCGGTGAATAAGGTCCTGTATACGCACCGCATTCAGGGGGTAGCCGCCCAGTACCGGAGGTCCATCTCGCAGCGCCCTTTCTACTTTTTCGCCGTCCAGAAGCGGTCGGTCAAAATTTATCTGGACGAAATTTTGTTCATCGAAAGCCTAAAAGATGCCGTCATCATCCATACGGCCGACAGCTCGTATGCGACGCATTACCACTTGAACGAACTGGAAGAGTTGCTGCCTCGAGAGTACTTTCTGCGCATTCACCGCTCTTTTTTAGTTGCCATTGACAAGATCGACTCCTTCTCGGCCGCTGAAGTGGAAGTGGGCGGTCGAACGCTGCCCATCGGGCGCAAATACAAGGAGCACGTGTCGGAGCGGCTGGAAGCGTAGCCCTCCGGGCAAGCACATGGGCTTTTGCACATACGCCTTCCCTTGGCAAAAAGTGGCCTCACTTCTGCGCCTTGTACACCAGATAGAGCGCCACAGCGGTGAACAGCACATTGGGAATCCACATCCCGACCAGCGGCGGCACATTTCCACTGGCCGCAAACGATATAGCAAACTTAGACATGAGGATGTAAAGGGCACCCACGCCGATGCCGATGGCTAAGTGTAGCCCCATGCCGCCGCGCACTTTGCGAGCTGCCACGGCCACTCCAATAAGGGTGAGGATGAGTGTAGTAAAAGCATCGGCAGTGCGGCGGTGCAGTTCGATTTCGAACTGCCGAGACGTCAGAAGGCCTCGGCGGCGGTCGCGTTCAATGGCGGCGAGCAACTCGGGCGTCGTCATTTCCTCGTTGAGGTTGTGAAACCACACGAAGTCCATGGGAGTTAAGTTGAGCAGCGTATCCAAGGGCAGTTGCCCGTGCTGGAGGGTTTCGCGCAGGCCGTCGAAGGTGCGGATGTAGTACGTGCTCAGGCGCCAGCGCTGGCTTTCCTCTTGCCAAACGGCCTGTTGGGCGCTGAGCAGGCTGGTAAGGCGGTTGTTGCGAAACTGGTCTACGCGCAGGCCAATGATCGTTTGGGTGTTGGGGTTATAGTCGCGCACAAAAATGCGCGTATCGGGCGCCACCAGCAAATACACATTGCTGTTGCGGCCTTTGGGGTCCGTCCATACGTAGGTGCGCTCGAATTGTAAACGCGACTTGCTGCTTTGCGGTACGATAAAGTGGTTGAGGGCCAAGTGCAACAACATGATGCCCCCAGCCGTCAGTAAGTAAGGGCGCAGCAACCGCTGAAAGCTCACCCCAGCATTCAGAATGGAGAGAATCTCCGCATTGAACGCCATGCGCGACGTGAAGAAAATCACGGCAATCAACACATACAGCGGCAGCAGCAAGCCACCCATGTAGAAAATGAAGCCCACGTAATAGTCAACCAAAATCTCCTTCAAGGTGCACGGCTTTTCAATGAACGACTTCACCTTCTCGCTGAAGTCAATGGCCATGGAGATCACCGTGAAGATGAGCAGCGAGAAAAAGAACGTGGAGACGTATTTGCGGATGAGGTATCGGTCAAGTGTCTTGAGCATGAGCGAACGCGGCGTAAGGAGAGCGCCAATGGATTTTGCCACGGCAAATATCGGTTGCCCACAGCCGGCTTTGTGCGCTTTGTGCTTTGATCGAGCGGTTTTCCAATACTTTTGCCGGGCCTTTCAACCGCAATATTCTTATGATAAAACGAAGCGTCTTGGTGCGCCTTTTTCGCTTCTTGCTCTATGGGGTGTTGATTGCCGGCGCACTGCTGGCTTTATTCGGGCTTTTTGCCAAACAGGAATACCTCATTGAGCGACAGATCGCCATAGCCGCTCCACCGGAGCTGGTGTACGACCAAGTGCGCTATTTTCGCAATTTTCGCGTGTGGTCGCCCTGGGCTGGGCTGCAGGCCGATATCCGCTTAGAGGGCGAAGACGGCCTGCCTGGAGCGGCCTACCACTGGTCGGGCGAGGGCGAAACGGGCAGCGGAACAATGGTACTGAAGGCAGTAGCGCCCCAACGGCTCGACTTTGAAGTAAGCACAACCCGACCCTATCGCAGCACTTCGCCTACCTGGTTTGTCGTTGCCGCCGACAGCCACCTCACCCGTGTTACCTGGGGCTTTCGCATGCAGATCAGCTATCCGTGGAACGGATTAGCTATGTTTACGGACGTCAACACCTATGTGGGTAAAGATTTCGCGCGCGGGCTGGAGAACCTCAAGCGCCATTGCGAAGTCATGATGCCTCGCCTATATGCTGGCTACGAAGTGCGCGAAGAGGAGCGCGACGAGCAGCGCTACGCCGGCCTCCGCCTGAACGTGCCCTTAGAACAGGGAGAGGCGTTTGTGCGAGAACAGCTGGAAAAACTGACCCTCTTGGTGCGCCAGCGCCGGCTTGTGCCCAATGGGCCTATGGTTGCCCTGTTCTGGACGATAGACAGTCTTGCCGGCCAAACCGACCTCGCTGTAGCAGTGCCTGTGGCGACAGGGCAGCGAACGCCTCCTCAGCTGCAAGTCTTTGCGCTCGACGGCGGCCAGTACTGTTGGGTGGAAAGCCGAGGCCAGCCTGACCTAAACACCGCGCAAAAAGCCCTTGCACTGTACTTAGAGGAAAAAGGCCGGATAGGCCTCCCGCCCGTAGTGGTCGAATACCAACGCTATTGGCCAACCGAGCGGGATACGGCCGAGTGGGCGCTGCGCATCGGCCTCCGCGCTGTAGCACCGCCACCTGACTCAACAGAGGTGGACGGCGGCAAAGCCGACGACAACGGCGAGCAGTAGTGCGCGCCTATTGCCGCGCAACCCACTGCAGCTGACTACTCCTGCGGCTACTGATACGCGCCAAATAAAGCCCTGCTGGCAGGTTGGTCAGGTCGAACGACACTTCGCCTGCCGCGCTTGTCCATTGCAGGCGCCCTAAAGTATCGAACACCTGCAAACGCACCTCAGGGTCTTCGGGGCCATTCAGGTAGAGGCGGCCAGCGGTCGGGTTAGGCGAAAGGACCCACAAGCCCTGCCCCCTATTCGAGGCATCGGCCGAACGGCTGCTCTTGCACGGAACAAACCCGATGATTTGATCCCACAGGTCGCTCTCCAGCGTACGCACGCCGCAGGACGAACCCTCAGGCGTAGCCTTCAACTCGAGATAGCAATCGGCAGGGCTTTCGTAGCGCGGCCAGCCGACCAGCCCCGGGCCGTTGGGGTTGCCGCTGCGCGCAAAGTTAGTCCAATAGCGCAGCGCGTTTTGCTGCATGCTGTCGTCGGCGGGCCGGAAGAGCGGTCCGCTGCCGAGCGCAGCATTTTCCCAGGTGTTAAACACGTAGAACAGCTCCATGCCGTGATAGGCCCCGAAGGGCTGCAAGAGGGGCACGGTGTGGCGAAAGGTGAAGAAGTAGCGCCAGACGGGTTCTGTTTGGTTTTTGCTGATGCAATCGGCTACGCGCCGCGCCGGGGCCGTAAACTGCAGGTCGCTGACCAAAGCCACGTAGGCGGCGCGCGCCTGCTCGTTGGTGGTGCCGGGCGGGTAGGCGGCCAGCACCTGAGGGCGGTAGAAGGGTGGTATAGTAGCTTGCACGAACGCCTGCAACATTTGGGGGGTTACTACTGCAGGCGCGTAGAGGCTCATTTCCTCGCTGTTGGAGCCAACAAGGAGCGGCACGCGGTGGTGCTGGCCGCTTTGTATGGCCTCGAAAGGGCTTTGCGGAAACCAATAGCCATCCAACACCGGCTGCCACGGCGCCCGCGTAAGGCCGTTGCCTGCAATGGGGCTGGAGTCGCCGCTGACCAGCGAGTCGGCCGGCAACGCCCGCAGGTAGGCCACTTGCTGTGCAGCAGTGCCGGCGGCGCCGAGTTTTTGGGCGAAGGCGACACCCTCAGCGCGCGCAGTAGCATAGTCTTTGAGGCGTGGCGAGCCGCTCTGCAAAATGGCGCGGTGAAAAAGCCCTCGAGCCGCCGGCATGACCAGCAGATTGCCCACATTGACCGCGCCGGCGCTTTCGCCAAAAACCGTTACCCTCGCAGGGTCGCCGCCAAAAGCCTCGATGTTTTGCTGCACCCATTGTAGCGCAGCCACCTGATCGAGGGCACCGTAGTTGCCCGCCTTGCCCCAAGCGCTCTCCGCCTCCAAACCCGGATGCACCATAAAACCTAACGCCCCAAGCCGATACTGAAGAGTAACCACCACTACGTCGCCCCGCTTGGCTAAGTTCTTGCCCTCATAGAGACGCGCACCGCCGCTAACCTGTCCCGTAGCGCCTTGCTGATTGCCGCCCCCGTGAACAAAGACCATCACCGGCAGCCGACCGCTCAAGTCGGGCGTCCAGACGTTGAGGTACAGACAGTCCTCCTGACCTATCGCCTTGCCGACCGTATCGCCCGGAGCAAATTCCTTTTGCGGGCACGCCGGCGGAAAAACCTGCGCCAGCCGAACCCCCGACCACCCCAACGGCGCCTCCGGCGGCGCCCAGCGAAACGCCCCCACCGGAGGACGCGCGTACGGAATGCCCAAAAAAGCATAAACGCCATCCTGAACCAACCCCTGAACAGCACCCTGAGCGGTGTTGACCACCACCTGCCCCCAAGCCCAAGAGATGGCTCCAACCAACAGTCCGAAAATCAAAGTATTCTTCTTCATGGCGTCAAGTTTTTCTCCAAAACTCCCCTTCCGGCAATGGCCGCAAAAGCGGAATATCCTTAAGACCCGCCTACAACGCATCCGTTTAAACGGCGCTGAGGTACAAAATAAGGGCACATCGGGCTGCTCTTCGCCTATGCAAAAGGCCACCGGAGCAATACCTCCGATGGCCTTCGATGCCTTACACCTCTCGGCATTGAAACTATCCCTTACAGCTCGGTGATCTGTTCGCGATACTCCGACAAGGCCACTTTGCCGGTCGCCTTAATGGCCTTGAAGCCGCCCTCTACGTTGACCATGTTGTCGAACCCGCGGTTTTTGAGAATGCTGATGGCGATGACGGAGCGGTAGCCCCCTGCGCAATGCACCAAGTACTGGACGTCTTGGCGCAGCTCCGCCATGTTTTTGTTGATAAAATCGAGCGGGAAGTTCTGAGCACCGATGACGTGTTCGGTTTCGTACTCGCTCCTGCGGCGCACATCGAGCACTACCGCGTTGGGGGCCTTCATGCGGCTGACGAACGTCTCTGCGCTGATGCTTTCGAGGCTGTCTATATCTTTCCCAGCAGCCTGCCACGCGGCAAAGCCGCCTTTCAGATAGCCAAGCGCGTTGTCGTAGCCCACCCGCGCTAAGCGCGTTACCGCTTCCTCCTCACGACCAGCCGGGCACACCAGCAATATGGGCTGTTGTAGATCGGGAATGAGCGTACCCACCCAAGAGGCAAATTGGCCGTCTAACCCAATGAAAACAGCGCCGGGAATGTACCCCTTGACAAACTCTTGTTCCGAGCGCGTGTCCAAAATAAGAGCGTTTTCCACCTCCGCCACCGCCACAAATTCCTCTACCGACAGCGGACGAACCCCGCGTTGCAATACCTCGTCAATGCTCTCGTAGCCCATGCGGTTGAGCACGGCATTCTTCGGGAAATACTGCGGAGGCTCCACCAAGCCCGTCGTTACTTCGCGGATGAACTCCTCGCGCGTCATGTCGGCCCGCAAGGCGTAGTTCAACTGCTTTTGCTGACCAATTGTCGAAACCGTCTCCTTAGCCATCTTCTTGCCGCATGCCGAACCCGCCCCATGCCCCGGATAAACGCGCACATCGTCGGGCAGCGTCATAATCTTCGAGCGCAGCGAGTCGTACAGATAGCCCGCCAAATCCTCCCGCGTCAAGTCCGACTTCACCGCTAAATCCGGACGACCTACATCGCCGATGAACAGTGTGTCGCCCGTGAAAACAGCTACTTCCTTGCCGTCCTTGTCGAGCAACAAAAAGCACGACGACTCCATCGTATGCCCCGGGGTGTGCAAAACGCGGATTTTTACCTTCCCTACCGGCAGCTCTTCGCCGTCTTGAGCGATGTATGCCTCAAAGTTGGGCTTCGCCGTCGGGCCATAGACGATTTTCGCCCCCGTCTTCTTGGCCAAATCCAAATGCCCCGACACGAAGTCGGCGTGAAAGTGCGTCTCCAGCACGTACTTGATCTTGGCCCCGTCTCTTTCGGCGCGCTCGATGTACGGCGCTACCTCGCGCAGCGGGTCAATGATGACCGCTTCTCCCTCGCTTTCGATGTAGTAGGCGGCTTCCGCCAGACAACCGGTATACAATTGTTCTACCTTCATACACACAGATATTTTTAGTTTGAACCATGAGAAAAATAACACACCCAAAGGTGCGGGAGTACGCGCCAAAGCCAACATGACACTTGTCCTCATTTAAAAAATAATTGATCATTGCTTTTTTGAAAAAAAAGGATTATTGCCTGTAAAAAATCCAAACGCAACTATAAAAAGTACAGGAGCAGCCCCTCATTTTTGCCGCTGCGCCTGCACTCGCGCGCACGGGAGCCTCCTTCCGAGAAGAAAAAAGGCCGCTTCCCGTTGGGCGAACGCTCCAAAAAGCCCTCCCGCAACCCGCTATCTTCAAAAAAGACAACCCACCCCTACCCCATGTCCGAACTCGCCCTCCAACTCATCGAAAAAAACAAGCAAACCCGCAACCCTGTGCTCGACCTCGGCAAATGCGGTCTCACCCACCTGCCCGACGAGATCGGCGACTGCACCTGGCTCGAAACCCTCATCCTGAGCAACAGGTGGTGGGAATACGACGAGGAGCAAAAAAAATGGGTAAGCAAAACAAGCCAGAACAAAGGCGAAGAAAACCGCCTCGAAGCGCTGCCCGCACGCCTTGCCCTACTGAAAGGTTTGAAAAAGTTATTCATTGGTGGTGAACTCTTTAATGAATGGTCACTGTCTGACCTCAGCCCGCTCAGACAATTGACCCAGTTGAAAACGCTCGACTGCTCCGGCACCTCGGTGAGCGACCTCAGCCCGCTCAGCCAATTGACCCAGTTGCAAACGCTCAACTGCTCCTTCACCTCGGTGAGCGACCTCAGCCCGCTCAGCCAATTGACCCAGTTGCAATCGCTCGAATGCTCCCACACCCAGGTGAGCGACCTCAGCCCGCTCAGCCAATTGACCCAGTTGCAAGATCTCCGATGCTCCTTCACCCAGGTGAGCGACCTCAGCCCGCTGAGCCAATTGACCCAGTTGCAAACGCTCTACTGCGGCGGCACCCGGGTGAGCGACCTCAGCCCGCTGAGCCAATTGACCCAGTTGCAA
>CALHAM010000081.1 GCA_937934275.1 uncultured Saprospiraceae bacterium
AACTTCACCATCGGCTTTTTGTTAGAGCTGTAACAGCCGTTTGAGGGAGTGGCCTTTGGCCATTGTCGGGTTGCTTTGAGTCATCCGAAGGCTGTGTTTTGTTTAGACTTCAACCGTTGTTTTTTGTCGCAATGCCGCTTCTGCCTACTCCTGCTCCTGCTCCCGAATGCCCTCCCCGGCGCATTGTGTCGTTGGTGCCTTCGCAGACGGAGCTGCTGTGGGCCTTAGGCCTCGAGCGGGAGGTGGTGGGCATCACTAAGTTTTGTGTGCGGCCCGAGGCTTGGTTTCGGCAAAAGACGCGCGTAGGAGGCACTAAAACCGTCTATCTGGAGCGCATACAGGCGCTGAAGCCTGACCTCATTTTAGCCAACCGCGAGGAGAACGTGCGCGAGCAGGTAGAAGCACTGGCCGATCGCTATCCGGTGTGGGTCAGCGACGTGAGCGACCTGCCCAGCGCCCTGAAAATGATTATTCAGGTGGGCAACCTGACGCATCGGTCGCGAGAGGCCCAGATATTGGTAAACCGCATAGAGAAGGCTTTTGCTGACTTTGGGCCTAAGCCTAACTGGCGAGCGCGCCGCGCTGCCTATTTTATCTGGCGAAAGCCTTGGATGGTGGCCGGAGGCGATACGTTTATTCACGCCATGCTGGCAGCTGCCGGTTTTGAAAATGTTTTCGCCGAGGCGCGGCGCTATCCGGAAGTTCTGCTTTCCGATTTGCCTGCGTGCGCTCCTGAGGTGTTGCTGCTGTCGTCAGAGCCTTATCCGTTTGACCCTAAACATTTTACGGAGTTTCGCGAAGTGTGTCCTCAGGCGCAAATTCTTTTGGTAGATGGAGAAATGTTTTCTTGGTATGGCAGCCGACTGTTGGAGGCACCGGCGTATTTTCGGCAGTTGCGCGCGTCTATCGAATAAAATCCCTCGGATGAATGTTGGGGTCTCGCGTCGGGTAGGCGTCGGGGTATGACGGCCGCAGTTGTAGGAGAAAAGCCATTGCCTCTTGTCGGGTGCGAAAGGCGCCAACGCGGAGTTTGTAGTAGGGGCGCTCGTGTACCCAGTCGGCAGGCACGCCTGCATAAAGGGTGAGGAACTGAGCGCGGGTGCTCTCGATGCGCTGGCGATCGGTAGAGGAAGCAATTTGGACCCGCCAGCCTTCGAGGCGCGGATTGGAACGATTTTGTGCTATCCAGGTGCGCATGAGTTGCTCAATGGCCGGGTCCGCATGGATTTCGACCCGCTGAGCAAAACCCACAGCGGTGACAGTGTTCAGCAGGAAGCCCAACAGGCCATAGCACAGCAGAGGACGCATGTTGTTGCACTTAGAAAGAAGCGGGTATGTTTGTCAACCAGTAACTATTTCCACACTGGCCGACGTGCCCAAGCGCTCAGCACCGGCGCGCAAGAGGGCCTCGGCTTGCGCACGAGTGCGAATGCCGCCGGCAGCCTTGATCTTCAGTTGTCCGTTGGCTAACTGCTTGAGTTGGTGCACCATAACCTCAGTGGCCGAATAGCCAAGAAAACCCGTGCCCGTTTTGAGGAAATGGATGCCTGCTTTACAAGCGATTTCAACCACTTGGCGGATTTCCTCGTCGGTCAGCAGGGCGCATTCTAAGATGAGCTTGGAGGTGCCGCTGCGCAGACGAGTTGCGGTGGCGATAGCGTCCACGTCGCGCTCGACGTAGTTCCAGTGTTGGCTCTTGACGGCGGCGATATTGAGCAC
This sequence comes from uncultured Saprospiraceae bacterium, assembly GCA_937934275.1. Taxonomy (GTDB): domain Bacteria; phylum Bacteroidota; class Bacteroidia; order Chitinophagales; family Saprospiraceae; genus M3007. Next base: position 1,720 of record CALHAM010000081.1, read on the forward strand.
GGCATCAATTTCATCAGCACCGTCGTCAAAAGCGCGCTTGATCTCTTCGCTCTTAGCCATGGTGGCCGAATAGCCCATGGGGAAGCTAATGACGGTGCAGACCCGAACGCGGGCCTCATCACTATCTAAAAAACGTTTGGCGTCGCGTACGTAGTAGGGCGGTACGCAGACGCCGAAAAACCCATGTTTGGTAGCCTCTTCGCACAGCCGACGAATGTCGTCGGGTGTACTGTCTGGCTTTAGGAGCGTATGTTCGATTACTTCGGTAAGCTCTGGCATTTAGTCAGATATGTAATTTGTGGGCGCAAAAGTAAGCGCTTTACCGGCTTGTACATACACGCAAGGGGCGAAAGAACTGAAATTTTTATCCACAGGCGGGCCGCTGCCTAACTTTGCTCAAAAAATTGAGGTTCCCATGTCTGCAGCACCTGTTTCGACTTTTCAAGACGCCATTCGCGCTGGCATCCCTAGCGTTTTACCGCCGGCTAAGCCCATTGACCTCAGCGTTCCGCATGCCCCGCGCCGCATTATTGAGGGTGTTCTCTCTCCTGAGGAGCGCGTACTGGCCGTGCAGAATGCGCTGCGCTATTTTCCACTAGAATGGCATGAGACACTGGCTTTTGAATTTGCAGAAGAACTGGATAAATACGGCCGGATCTACATGTATCGCTTTCGGCCTGATTATCCGATGTACGCCCGGCCCATTTCAGAGTATCCGGCTCGGTGCCCTCAGGCAGCAGCCATTATGCTCATGATTCAGAATAACCTCGATCCGAAGGTGGCCAAATACCCTCATGAGCTCATTACTTACGGCGGCAATGGCGCCGTTTTTCAAAACTGGGCGCAATATCTGCTGACAATGCGCTACCTATCGGAAATGACGGAAGCGCAGACGTTGGTACTGTACTCGGGTCATCCGTTGGGCCTCTTTCCCAGCCATCCGGAAGCGCCGCGCGTGGTGATCACCAACGGCATGATGGTTCCGAATTTTTCTAAAAAAGAGGACTGGAACCGCTACAATGCGTTGGGCGTAACGCAATACGGCCAGATGACGGCCGGCTCGTTCATGTACATTGGGCCGCAGGGCATTGTACACGGCACCACCATTACGCTGCTGGGGGCGGGGCGGCGGCTGGGTTTGGGCGAGGCGGATTTGCGCGGGCGCGTGTTTGTGACGAGTGGCCTGGGCGGTATGTCGGGGGCACAAGCGCGGGCAGCTGTCATTGCCGGCTGTGTGGGCGTTATTGCTGAAGTGGACAAAGACGCGATACAGCAGCGCATCGCCGACGGTTACATCCAACGCGAGAACGTCTACGCTGATTTGGGTGCGCTACTCAAACGGATAGCAGCCTGTCGGCACAATCGCGAAGCCATCGCTCTCATCTATCATGGCAATGTCGTAGACCTCTGGGAGCGCTTAGTGCGCGACGGTGTACAGGTTGATTTAGGCTCTGACCAGACCTCGTGCCACAACATTCACGACTTAGGCTACTGTCCGGTGGGCTACACCTTTGAGGAGGCTAAGGCCTTGCTGGCTGCCGATCGCGATCGCTTCATGCAAGCCGTTCGAGAATCGCTGTGCCGCCATGCTGCGGCCATCAATGCCATGAGCAAGCGCGGTATGTATTTTTGGGACTACGGAAATGCCTTCTTGAAAGAAGCAGCGGCAGCGGGTGCTGAAGTGCTGCGCCAAGCGCCTGCGCAGCGCGCTGAGGAAAGCCCCTTCCGCTACCCGTCCTACGTAGAGGACATCATGGGGCCGCTGTGTTTCGACTACGGGTTTGGCCCCTTCCGCTGGGTGTGCTGTTCGGGCGATCCGGCTGATCTGCAAAAAACAGACGCCATAGCTACCCGCGTGTTGGAGGAAATGCTGGCGGAGGCTCCTGAAGAAATCCGCCTACAAATCAGCGACAACCTCTTATGGGTGAAAAACGCCCACCGCAACCTGCCCGTCGTCGGGTCCTTATCGCGCATCCTATACGCCGATGCCGAAGGACGCATCCGCATCTCTAAAGCCTTTAACGATGCCATTGCCCGAGGCGAACTGGCTGGTCCCATAGTGCTGGGGCGCGACCACCACGACGTCAGCGGCACCGACTCGCCTTTCCGCGAAACGGCCAACATCTACGACGGCTCGCGCTACACGGCCGATATGGCCGTGCACAACGTTATTGGCGATGCCTTCCGCGGCGCCACTTGGGTCAGCCTTCACAACGGCGGTGGTGTTGGCTGGGGCGACGTCATCAACGGCGGCTTCGGCTTGGTGCTCGACGGAACACCACAGGCCGACCGACGCCTCCACGCCATGCTTTTTTGGGATGTCAACAACGGCATTGCCCGCCGTGCCTGGGCGCGCAACCCGCACGCCCTGAGCACCCTAAAGCGAACTATGGACCACTACCCCGACCTGCGCGTAACACTGCCCTCCTTAGCCGACGAAGATCTGGTGCGTCGAGCCGTTCTCTATCGCCGCTGAAGGGTTGCCCAAAGATGCTATTACCAAGCCACTTCCCTCTCTCTTTGCCCACTCCTTTGGGTATGAATACCGACCCTCAGCCCTGGCTCGTCGAAAGCAGCCGCTATGTATACGAGTGCCGCCCCTACATGTGCCTGCGCGAAGACAGGGTACGGCTGCCTAATGGCGCCTGCATTCCGAATTACTTTGTCTTTGAGTACCCCGACTGGGTCTCGGTGTTGGCCATCACGCGCCAAGAGCGCTTTGTGCTCATCCGCCAATACCGCCACGGCCTGCGCCAGGTGCACTACGAACTGCCTGCCGGCGTAGCCGACAAAGGCGTATCGCTGCTGGAAAATGCCCAACGCGAGCTGCTCGAAGAAACGGGGTTCGGCGGCGGCGAGTGGCGCCTCTACTTCCGCGCTTGCGCCAACCCAGGGACACACACCAATTGGTGCCACATCTTTTTAGCCACAGGTGTGGAGCCGCTGCGAGATCCGCATTTGGAGGACACCGAAGACCTCCGCGTTTGCTTACTAACGCGCGATGAACTGCTGCATGCGCTGCGCTGTGAAGGCGTGGCCCAGGCCATCCACACTGCAGCGCTTTGGCGCTATCTGGCCGAGTTCTCCTGCTGAGGATACCCCTGCAAAGCGCGTAGCAAAGCGGCTGCCCGTAGCCGAAGGCCTGCAACCCCTTATATTTGGCGCATGAAAAAGTGTTTACTCCTGCCTTTATGGGTTTTAGCATTCCAAACACCGATGTGGGCCACACATATTGTAGGCGGAGAGATCACCTATCGCTGTTTGGGCAACGACCGCTACGAAATCAACCTGACCGTTTATCGCGACTGCTTTAACGGCATTCCTTGGTTCGACAATCCGGCGTCCATCGGCATCTACGATGCAGAGTGGAATCTCGTTCGAAACCTGTTTGTATCGTGGAATCCACAGGCGCACGATACCCTGCCGGTAGCTTTGGATAATCCCTGCCTCGTCGTGCCGCCTAACGTATGCGTGCACCGAAGCACCTATCGAGCCATTACCACCCTTCCCTTTCGGCCAGGCGGCTACACCCTGGTGTATCAGCGCTGCTGCCGCAACAAACTCATCCGCAACCTGCCCAGCCCACTCAACACCGGCATTTCCATCATCACTACTCTTTCAGAGAGGACGATGCTAGAATGCAACAACAGTGCTGTGTTCAATAAGTGGCCGCCGGTGGCCATCTGTGTCAATGAGCCGATTGACTTTGACCACTCAGCCACTGACCCTGACGGCGACTCGTTGGTGTACCGGCTGTGTACACCGCTCAATGGCCCTGACTCACTTAACCCACAGCCGTCGCCGCCGCTCAAGGGGCCGTACCCGGAAGTCGTGTGGCTCCCACCGTACAGCTTGGCCAACATACTGGGTGGCGACCCACTGACCATACACCCAGTAACGGGCTTTATGACCGGCATCCCCAACACCATCGGCAACTTTGTTGTGGGCGTATGTGTGGACGAATACCGCAATGGCGTCTTGATTTCAACTACCCGACGTGACTTTCAGTACAACGTGGCCGAGTGTGGCTACCCTACTGCTGCCTTTGCTGAGGTAGGCGGTGCGTGCAAAAACGAACAGGTGCAATTCGTCAATCAAAGCAACTTCTCCAGCGTGGTTTGGTACTTCGATTGGCCTAACGACTTGACGAAGCGCTCGACGGTCTATTCGCCCACGTATCAATTCCCCGATACGGGTACCTACACCATTGCGCTCATTGCAGCACCAGGGCTGCCCTGTGCCGATACGGCCTTCCAAACCATTCGCGTAGGCACCTTCAGCATTGAGGCGGCTCTAAAAGTGGAATTTCCGCAGTGCAACAACGACGGCCTGGTCATTCAGGCCTTCGACCAAAGTACAGACACGCTTTACGGCGTGCGCAGTTGGTCGTGGCGGCTGACGGGTGCGGGCGGCTTCTCCCTCCAATCGTCGGCCCAAAACCCGACCTTTGTGGTCAAACGCCCGGGCAATTATCAATTGCGCCTGATCGCCCTCTCCGAAGGCGGATGCCGCGACACAGCGCTCTTCGCCTTCCAGGCGCCTATTCCCATCGTAGACAGCCTGCAGCGAGAGCTCACCATCTGCCCAGGAGACTCGGTGCGGCTCAACCGAGGCGGCAACCCCACTTACACTTATCAATGGACACCAGACAACACCCTGTCTGACCCTACAGCAGCCTCACCTTGGGCCTTTCCAACGACGACTACCGACTACCTGGTAACCATTACCAACGCCTTCTGCACCTACGAAGGCCTTGTCACGGTCAGCGTCTTTGACTTACAAGATTTTTCGGTGAGTGCCGACCCACAGGTCATCTACCTGGGCGGCCAATCCCAACTGCAAGCGCTCTACAGCAACATCAGCAGCGGAACCCTAAGCTGGACGCCGACAGCAGGCTTAGATAACCCGAACATTCCCAACCCAATAGCAAGGCCCAGCAGCACGACCACCTACGCGGCTCAACTGCGGCTCAACAGTGGTTGTGTGCTAAGAGGTGAGGTGACCATTACCGTGCTATTCCCCTTTTGCGACGAGCCATTCGTCTTCTTACCCACCGGCTTTTCGCCCAACGGCGACGGTGAAAACGACGTGCTGCGTCTGCAAAGCCGCTTCGTGGAGGAGGTCTACTGGGCCATCTACAACCGCTGGGGGCAAAAGATTTTTGAAACCTCCGACCCCGAGGGCTTTTGGGACGGCACCTTTGAGGGCAAACCTCAACCTGTAGAAACTTATGGCTATTACTTACGCGTACGCTGCCCCGGCGGCACCCTCACCGAGAAAAAGGGCAATGTTACCCTGCTTCGGTAATCCACGCGGAGAAGGCAAGGTTTGACCTGAAAGGCCCTAAGCACTAACGCAGCAATGTAGCATAGCCCTTGAACTCGCGTCGCTGCCCTCGAGGCTCGGTAAAAGTAACCACGTAAACATAGACGCCCTCAGGCGACATAGCGCCGACGTTCATCTTTCGGCCGTTCCAGGCCTCGGCGGGGTTATTGGTTTGAAAAACCATTTCGCCCCACCGATTCCAAATAGTCAAGTTAAAATCCACGACCCCCTCTAAATAGCCCTTGCCCAGAAAGCCGTCGTTATTGCCATCTCCATTAGGTGTAAAGGCGTTAGGCATATGCCACAGCACTTGAGGCACGACGTCTATGTACTTCGTTATCGAGTCTTGGCAGCCTCGGGGGTGCGTGACGACGAGCCGAATGGCCATCAGACCGGTATCGGGGAAGATAAACATCGGGTTTTGTTGTGTGCTGGTGCCGAAGCGGTCAAAGCGCCAATTCCAGCGATTGGCATCCACCGATTGGTCGATAAACTGCACCGTGCGGTCAAAAGAGGTGAGTGTTTCGGGTGAGAAAGTAAAGTCCGCTATCGGCGAGGGTTCGGTGCGAATGAAATTGACAAAGGTATCTGCCGTAAAACACCCGATAGGCGAGGTGATAGCGATGGTAATCGTATACACGCCAGGCTCTTCATAGCGGTGGGTGGGGCTAATGATGTTGCGAGCCGTCTGGCCGTCACCGAAATTCCACTGAATGTCGTAGGTTTCGTCTATGGGAGTGGAGAGGTTTTGGAAGAAGATTTCTGCAGGCGCGCAGCCCACGAAGCGGTCAGGAGCAATGATGATGAGGGGAGGCACGGGGAACCACCTAACCACCTTAGTGATGGTATCCGAACAATTGTTGCGGTCGGTTACGCGCAGCAATACCGGGTGGTCGCCAGGTATGGGGTAGAGAAAAGTCGGGTTTTGCTGAGTAGAGACGCCAGCGGGTACGCCGAAGTTCCAGTTCCAGCGGTTGATGCCTGCTATGCCTTCCGATAAGTCAGTAAAGACCACCGGCCCAGCAACACAAGTGTCGTAGTCGAATTCAAAATCTGCTCTGATGCTCGGGAAAATTCGAACGGAAATGAAACCCGTATCGGAGCAAGGCTTACCCGGGTTAAGGATGAGCGTACCCGAGTAAAGCCCTGTGTCGGGGAAAGTTACAGTGGCATCCCAGTTCTGATTGTCCGTAAAAGTGGAGGTTTTCAAGTTGAACCGCCACTCCCATTCGGTAATCTGGTTGCGCTGGATGCTCAGATTTTGAAAAGTGATGGTGTTTTTGCCACATGAGGTGAGGACAAAGCGCTTAGGACCGGCAATGCTATCGCTCCGAGTATTGGCCAACACCGTAGGCGAACATTCGGCGACGTTAAACTGAAACTCGCGCCGAACTTCCGACAGGAGTGTGGCTCCGCGGTATTCCTGAATGCAAATGCCAACAACAAATTGGCCGATGACGGTGGGCGTAACCGTTAGAACGCCGGTTTGCGGGTGTATAGCCATAGCAGGCGAGCCATCCAAAGGGTTGGCGGCGCTGTAATTGGGAAGGATGTAGGGCACCTGATTAAAGGGCGGCCCACAAGGGGGCGTAGGCACGGCTCCGTTGCAGCTGTAAAGCCCCGGCGGATTGAGGATAGGACCGCCGCCTTGCAAAGGTGCGCAAAGGCTATAAGTGATGAAATCGCCATCGGGGTCGGTGGCCGAGTGGTCAAACGTCAGCGGTACGTTAGCGCAAATGATGATGGGCGGGAAGTTGCTGAACACGGGGCTGCTGTTGCGCAGCTGTTGAGCGGCGGGCGTCAACTCGACGTAGTAAGTGGCCCCGATATCGCCCGGGTTGACGATGTTTCGAATGGTCTGGTTGCGACAACAGCGCTGATAGACGATGAAATAGCTCTCATTAATTACCGGAAGGGCGCGCTCGAACGTGTAAATGCCCTCCTCTACACACACGGCGGGCAGTTGCGTTACGCAGGGCGGAGGTACGGGAGTTAAACGCCGAATGACAGGCGAAAAGATGCGAAAGGCTTCTTGCAGCACATTGTTGCTCTGCGTGCCGCGATAGATGGCCATTTCTGCCGGATTATCGTAGGGAGCGCCACCGCCAAAACAATCGCGATAGACTTTCATCGTGAAGCGATAGATGTTGTGGCCGGCGGCGTTCGTACCGATGTACTCATAGGTAATTTCGCCGCCGATGATGTGGCGCGCCTGAAGGGGCCTTCCCCAAAAAAGGCCGGCCATCGTCAGTAGTATCCAAGGGGCAAGATAGTACTTAAGCATATTTGTTTTGTGTGTGTACATCCGATAAAAAACAGACCTTTGGCCGCATTATTTACGCTCAAAGAAACGATAAAGAGCGCTAAAGAGTTGGACATGTTTTTGTCAAGAGACGACATTTACCAGATTGCCAAAGTGGTCCTCGATGGAGGGCTTATCTGCTACCCCACGGACACCATATGGGGAGTTGGCTGCGATGCACTGAATCCAGAGGCCATCGCGCGGCTCTCGGCTTTGCGCGAACAGCCGCCCGGCCAAGGGTATATCGTATTGGTAGACAGCCTCGAAACGCTCAAGCAGTACGTCCGCCGCATGAACCCGCGCGTAGAAACCCTACTGGCCTATCACCAACGCCCACTCACGGTGATATACCCCGACCCGGTAGGCTTGACCAAGGCCGTCATGGCTGCCGACGGCTCAGCGGCCATTCGCATAGCCACCGACGAGTTCTGCCAGGAGCTTATCCGTTTGGTGCAGCGCCCCATCGTCAGCGCAGCTGCTTGCAAGGCCAACGAACCCTATCCACCCACCTTTGGCGCTATCAGCAGCCATATCCTCACAGGCGTAGACTATGTGGTCAAGTATCGGCAAGAGGTGAGGGAGCCGCACCAACCCTCCACAATTGCCCGCCTCAATCGCTTCAATGAGCTGGAGTTTTTGCGCGAGTGAAAAACGCCGAAAACGCTCGATTTTTTTCCGATCCCTAAACACTTAGGGCCGCTGAAGGCGTTTGTATGTTCAAAAACAAAAACCATCCTCATGCAAGACCGCTCCCTTCCTCTGCTCCTGCTGCTGTTCGTCGTATACACCGCCTCCGCTCAGCAACACGCTGACTGTGTAACGGCCATGCAAATTTGCAAAAAACAGGTTTACCACATCGACCGTACCGGCGGTGAAGGCAACGACGTCAGCGAGGCGGCTTTCGTACCCTGCTTCCTCAACGGCGAAAGCATGGGGCAAGCGGAAAAAAACTCTACCTGGATCGCCTTTGAAATTGCCAAGGGCGGCTCGCTCACCTTTGCCATAGTGCCCCACCGCGAGGAAGACGATATCGATTTTGTCGTTTATCGACTGCCCTCAAACGGCGACTGCCGCGGCAAACAAATCGTGCGCTGCATGGCTGCTGGCGACTCGCAGGCGCTCAACAGCCCCTGCATGGGGGCTACCGGTCTGCGCGAAGGCGAAACCGACACCAGCGAAGACGCCGGCTGCTCCGACGCTGGCGACAACAACTGGCTAGCGCCGCTGCGCACCGCAGCCGGTGAAAAATACGTCATCCTCATCAGCAACATCACTTCCCGCGGCCCAGGCTTCAGCATCACCTTTGGCGGAACCGCTAAACTCCCCTGCGACGACGAGCCTCCTCAAAAACCCGAGCGCGAAACCGTCAAAGTCAAACCCACCCCCAAGCCCACCCCTACCCCGCCCACAACAGATACCCTATCCTCCCTAAAAGCCATCGGCGGCCGCGACATAGAAGTGAAGGAAAACATCAAGGTCAAGGCGCGAACTCTAAAACTAAAAATCTGGGACAACCAGATAGAAGACGGCGATGTTATCTCCGTTTATCTCAACGACAAAAAGATCATCAGCAACCTCTATCTAACGAATAAACCCAAAGAGTTCGAGATCGAATTGCCTCCCGGACGCGAGCACCTGATCACGGTCTTTGCTGAGGACTTTGGAAAAGCGGAACCCAACACGGCGCGCGTCGTCATTAGCGATGGCACAAAGGAATACGTTATTGACCTGGTGGCCGAGCGCAAAAAGCAGCAAAGCATCAAAATTATTTTGGATTGAGTAGGCGAGAGGCCTCCCTTTGCGGGACTTTTTGGGCAGCATCTCTGTGTTTTTGCCGTTTGCTCAGCTGTACCTTTGCCGCCCTTATCGGCTATACAACATGGCAAGCAGCACGGAACCTACACGCGACGAGTCAAAGGCGCCGCTCAACTTCATCGAAGAAATCATTGAGGAGGACCTCCGAAGCGGCAGGCATTCAAGCATCCAAACCCGCTTCCCACCCGAACCCAATGGCTACCTACACATCGGGCATGCCAAAAGCATCTGCCTCAACTTTGGATTGGCGCAGAAATACGGCGGCAAATGCAACCTGCGCTACGACGACACCAACCCCACCAGCGAAGAGCAGGAATACGTAGACAGCATTTTAGCCGATGTGCGCTGGCTGGGCTTTGAGCCAGACCAAGTGCTGTACGCCTCCGACTATTTTGATCAACTCTACGAGTGGGCAAGAGTGCTCGTTAGCAAGGGCTTAGCCTATGTAGACTTTTCTACGCCGGAGGAAATTGCCGCTCAAAAAGGCAGCCCTACCGTGCCCGGCACACCCACCCCCTACCGCAACACGCCGCCCGAAGAGAACCTCGCCCTGTTGGAGCGCATGAAAAACGGCGAGTTCCCCGATGGTCACTGCGTCCTGCGGGCTAAGATTGACTTGGCCTCGCCCAACATGCACTTGCGCGACCCCTACATGTATCGCATCAAACACGCCCGTCACCACCGCACGGGCGATAAGTGGTGCATCTACCCCATGTATGACTGGGCGCACGGCCAATCGGACAGTATCGAGCGCGTTACTCATTCCATCTGCACCCTCGAGTTTGCGCCACATCGCCCCTTGTACGATTGGTTCATCGAGCAATTAGGCATTTTCCCCTCCAAACAGTATGAATTTGCTCGCCTCAACCTGACCTATACGGTCATGAGCAAGCGCAAACTGCTTCAGCTGGTGCAACAAGGGTACGTCAGCGGCTGGGACGACCCGCGCATGCCTACCATCAGTGGTCTGCGCCGACGCGGATACACTCCTGAAAGCATTCGCGAATTCGCTCAGCGCGTCGGCGTTGCTAAACGCGAGAACATCATTGATGTCAGCCTTCTCGAGTTTTGCATCCGAGAAGACCTCAACCGGCGCGCTCCTCGTCGCTTCGCTGTTTTGCACCCCCTTCGGCTCGTCATCACCAACTACCCGGAAGACCAGGTGGAATGGCTCGAAACCGAAAACAACCCTGAAGACCCTCAAGCGGGCTACCGCACAGTGCCTTTTAGCCGCGAACTGTACATCGAACGGGAAGACTTCTTGGAAAATCCGCCGCCTAAGTATTTCCGCCTTTACCCAGGCGGCATGGTGCGCCTCAAGTCGGCTTACATTGTGGAATGTACTGGCGTACAAAAAGACGACTACGGCCAAATAACGGCCGTCTTGTGCCGCTATATCCCCGAAAGCCGCTCAGGAGCCGACACCAGTGGCTTAAAAGTTAGGGGAACTATCCATTGGCTTTCGGCCGCCCATGCCCAAACTGCAGAAGTGCGCCTGTACGACCGACTTTTTCAAGTAGAAGACCCGTCCAGTGAGGAAGACTTCAAGAAAGCCCTCAATCCGAACTCCCTGCAAATCCTCCCTAACGCACTTGTTGAGCCTGCGCTGCTGGAAACACAGCCGGGCGACCACTTTCAATTTACACGGCTGGGGTACTTCTGCACCGACCCCGACAGCACCCCCGCTAAACCCGTCTTCAACCGCACAGTAACGCTAAAGGATACCTGGGCTAAGGAGGCCCAAAAACAGAGGAATTAGCTCTGGCTTAGCGCGGCAAGGCGAAACTTAAGAGGGGCATCGGAACGCAAGCGAAGTTTGTATATGGGCAGGCGGGCATGAATTTTTTTTGCTTCGGTAGCAGCGCGTATTGAAGGGCAACCGTTACCTTTGCTGCCCTACTTAGAACGACGATTGGTATCGTGGCCGAGTGGTTAGGCACAGGTCTGCAAAACCTGCTACAGCGGTTCGAATCCGCTCGATACCTCTTCTAAAAGCGCCCTCGCCGCAGCCGACACTTACGCGTGGGCGCTTTTCGCATTTCAGCACAGAGGCTCATGGCATATCCGTTAGCTGAAGTAGAGCGCCTATTGGGTGCGCGGCGTCTGCAGTGGAAGGCGTCGGCGGGTGTTGTGTTGCAGCTGCTGTTAGACAGCCGCAGCATTGTTGAGCCAACGGGTGGCCTTTTTTTTGCCCTTGTGGGCGAACGGCACGATGGGCACTGCTTTTTAGAGAGGGCTTACCAGGCTGGTGTTCGGCAGTTTGTCGTGAGTCGCGAAGTAACTTTGGAGGCCCTGCCTGAAGCATCGGTGTTGCTCGTGCCCGATACGCTGAATGCCTTGCAAACTTTAGCGGCGCATCACCGCCAGCAATTCCACCTGCCTGTTGTGGGCATTACAGGCAGCAACGGCAAGACCATCGTAAAAGAATGGCTATCGCAGCTCATCGGACAACGCCATTGCGTGGTGCGCAGCCCCAAAAGCTACAATTCGCAGGTAGGTGTGCCGCTCTCCGTGTGGGCGATAGGGCCTAAACACACTTTGGGCATCTTTGAAGCCGGCATTTCGCAAATAGGCGAAATGGCGCGTTTAGCCCGCATTATTCGGCCCGACTTCGGCATTTTCACTAACCTGGGTCCGGCGCACAGCGAAGGTTTCCCTTCCGACGAGGTCAAGTTGCGGGAAAAAATGCACCTGTTCGACTCCGCCCACACGCTTCTCTTTTGCGCCGACCAGCCTGCCATTGCTGAAGCAGCCGAAAAATGGGCGGCGCAAAAGCCCGGCCGACGTCTGTTTTCGTGGACGAAAGAGGGCCGAGCGGCCGATGTGGTCTTTACCGACATTAAGCCTCAAGCAGCCGGCGGCAGCGGCTTGTCTTTCTGCATGGAATGGCCGCGGCCTACAGGGGGCACTGAGCGATATCGCTTTACTTTACCTTTCGACGACAGAGCATCGCTGGAAAATGCCTGCCACTGCATTGCAGCCTTGCTGGCCTTGGGCGTACCGGTACGCGCCTTTGGCTGTCGCGTCAGGCGCCTTGAGCCAGTAGACATGCGGCTTTGCTGGAAGACGGGAACTAACCGCTGTGCTCTTCTCGACGACGCTTACAGCAATGACCCCGCCTCGTTGCGCATCGCTCTCCAAGTGGCCCGCCAGCACTACCCCGACGGCCCAATGACGCTCATCTTGTCGGATTTCTTACAGGCAGGCCCCGCCCAAAAACAGTACTACGCCGATGCGGCTCAAATGCTGCAAGCCTATCGCGTCGGGCGTTTACTGGGTGTCGGCAAGGAGGTGCGCCGCTTAGCGTCTATGCTGCCCGGCGAGGTGGAGACAGCTTTCTATTCGGATACTTCTGAGCTGTTGCAACACTTAGCGCCTCACTCCTTTCAGGATGAACTTATTGTGGTCAAAGGTGCTCGCTCGTTTGGTCTGGAGCGCGTAGTGCGGCGCTTAGAGCAGAAGGCGCACCGAACCATGCTGGAAATTGACCTCAATGCCCTAGCGCACAACTTACAGGTATTCCGGCGCTGCCTTCAACCCGGCACCCAAATAATGGTCATGGTCAAAGCCGCAGGTTACGGCAGCGGGGCCGTAGAAATGGCCCGCACTCTGGCCGCACATGGAGTGCACTATTTGGGCGTCGCCTACGCCGATGAAGGCCTTGAGCTGCGACAGGCGCACATACGCTTGCCCATTTTGGTGCTCAACCCGGAGCCAGCCAGCTTTGATGTTCTGCTGCACTACCAACTGGAACCAGAAGTGTACAGCCTGACGCTGCTCGACGAACTCGCCAGTGCCGTAGGCAAACACCGCCCACTGCCCATCCATTTGAAATTGGATACGGGCATGCACCGCCTCGGCCTCACGGCAGACGAGCTGCCACAAGCCCTCGAGCGCCTTCGCCAATACCCTAACTTGCGAGTGCGCTCGGTTTTCTCGCACCTGGTGGCCAGCGATGAGCCGCAGCACGATGCCTTCACCCACACCCAAGCAGCCGCGTTCGTTCGCCTCTACGAGCAAATTGCCCAAGCGTTGGGCTACCGCCCCTTGCGCCACTTGGTCAATTCGGGCGGCATTGCCCGTTTTCCCGAATACCACTTCGACATGGTGCGCCTGGGTATCGGCCTCTATGGCGTTGGCACCAGCCCTATGGGTGTGGCATTGCGCCCCGTGCATACGCTGAAGGCCACCATCAGCCAAATCAAACGCATACCTGCTGGCGATACAGTGGGCTACGGCCGAAAAGGACGAGTAGCGCGCCCCAGTCGCATCGCTACCATTAGCATCGGATACGCCGACGGCTTGTTGCGCCTGGCCGGAAACGGACGCTTCAGCGTCAACATTCGCGGCCAGCGGGCACCCACCGTAGGCAACATCTGTATGGACATGGCCATGGTGGATGTAACGGACATACCCGAGGCACGCGAAGGAGATCAGGTCATTATTTTTGGCCAACAGCCCACTTTGCAGGAATTAGCAGAATGCCTGCAAACCATTCCCTACGAAGTGCTGACGAGCATTGCCGGACGAGTAAAACGCATCTATTGGCAAGAGTAGAACTTTTGCTCATGCAAGCCAAAGCCCCCCTATATCCGCCTGTATCTTTGCCCTACCATGGAAAGGATAAGCGTCTTTGACATCTTCAAGATAGGTATTGGTCCTTCCAGTTCGCACACGATGGGGCCTTGGCGAGCCGCCCAGCGCTTTGTGCGCGAGATCAGCCGAGAGGGCCGGTGGGACCACGTGGCAGGAGTGCAAGTAGACCTTTACGGCTCTTTAGCTAAAACGGGCAAGGGGCACGGAACAGACCTCGCCGTTGCGCTGGGTCTGAACGGCGACGACCCGGAAACCATTCAGGAAGACGCCGTCATCAGCACCTTTGAGCGCATTAGCCGAGAAAAACAACTCTACCTCGGTGGCCAGCATATGCTGCCCTTTGACCCCGACCAAGACCTCTTATTTCATTGCGCTGAAACCCTGCCCTACCACGCTAATGGCCTGACGTTCCGCGCTTTTTTTCGCGACGGCAGCGGCTGCAGCCAGACCTACTACTCTGTGGGCGGTGGTTTTGTGGTCAAAGAAGGAGAGGAACAGTCCTTCAACGGAGCCAACCTGCCCTTTCCGTGCGAGCGCGGAGCCGACTTAGCGCATTGGTGTCGAACGCAAGGCAAGCTTATTTCCGACATCGTTTTTGAGAACGAACTGTTTTGGCGTTCGCCAGAGGCCATTCGCGCAGGCTTGTTGCGCATTTGGCAAGTCATGCGCCGCTGCATCTATAAAGGTTGCCACACCTCGGGGGTGCTCCCCGGTGGACTGGGTGTCGTGCGGCGCGCGCACGCGTTGAACGCGCTGATGTTGGGCCAAAACTGCTCCTATACCGATGTGGACGGCTGGATTGCCTGCATCCGCCGGGGCCATTGGGCATTCCGCGACATCCTAAATTGGGTCAGCAGCTTTGCTTTGGCAGTCAACGAGGAAAACGCCGCTTTTGGGCGCGTCGTTACAGCGCCCACCAACGGTGCAGCAGGCGTCATTCCCGCTGTGCTCATGTACGGCGTGTGTTTTTGCCCTGAGTTTGACTCCGACGACAGTATTGTCCGATTCCTGCTCACAGCCGGCGAATTGGGCAGCCTTTTCAAGAAAGGCGCCACCATATCAGCCGCCATGGGAGGGTGCCAAGCTGAGATTGGGGTTTCTTCAGCTATGGCTGCCGGGGCGCTTACGGAGCGCCTGGGCGGCTCGCCCGAACAAGCGCTAATGGCCGCCGAAATCGCCATGGAACACCATTTGGGCATGACCTGCGACCCTATCGGCGGCCTGGTGCAAGTGCCTTGTATCGAACGAAACACTATGGGCGCCATCAAAGCTATAATGGCTGCTCAGATCGCCCTGAGCAGCGACCCAGCTAAAGCCAAAGTCAGCTTAGATGCCGTCATTAAGACCATGAAAGAAACCGCTCAAGACATGAGCCACAAATACAAGGAGACCGCCGACGGCGGGCTCGCCATTACCGTGGGATTGGCCGAGTGCTGATCTCGCGGCGCTGAGCGACCGAGGCAATGCCGATGTTGTCTCGCTGGTGCTTGGCCAACTAAGCTGATTACTGCCCTTGCCCTAAGGAAAAACCCGGTTGCCCGTCGAAGGTGTACAGGTTTTCCGTTTTGATGATGTCGAAGCCATGGTTGTGTAGTGTCTGGAGCAGTTGCAACACGTCGCTGTAGTTGGTAGGCTGATAGCTGGGCGTCTGAAAACGGCAGCGCCAGTGGTCGGTACAGAACGTAGCGGGATGTCCCTGAGGCCACACCTTAATGCCGCGGTTGGTGATCATCTGCAGCGACAATTGGCCCTGAGTGTAGGTTTTGAGGCGTTCGCCAAGGGCTTCAGCATTGCGGTCGGACCAGTGCAAAAAGACATCCACACCGACCAACTGCTTATCGGCGGGTGCAGTAGGCGTAAAATGCACCTGCACCCGCCGACTCCCTTTGGCGTAGGTAACCGGATGCAAATAGCGCGGACGCTCGCCTAAGCGCTCCACCACCGCCTGAGCAAAGCCATCGGTACCAACGCAAATTTTGCTGTAAGCCTCGTTGTAGATATCGGCCGTGTGGAAGCCGTCCTCAATGGTACGCAACCAAGCGTTATGGATAACCTCCGCCACATCGCCCTGGCCGATATGGGCCAGCATTTGCATGGCCCCTATAAGCAATCCTGAGGGATTGGCGATATTCTTGCCCGCAATATCGGGAGCCGAGCCATGAATGGCCTCAAACATAGCGAAGTGGCTGCCGACGTTGGCCGAACCGGCCAACCCTACCGAGCCGCTTACCTGAGCCGCAATGTCGGAAATGATGTCGCCGTAGAGGTTGAGTGTAACAATAACATCAAAGCGATCGGGCGTGTCGGCGATGCGCGCCGAGCCAATATCGATAATGTAGTGTTCCTGCTCGATGTCCGGATACGCCTGCCCCACCTCGCAGAAAATCTGGTGAAACATGCCGTCCGTCATCTTCATGATGTTATCCTTAGTCATACACGTAACCTTGCGGCGCCCGTGCGTGCGCGCATACTCGAAGGCGTAGCGAATGATTTTCTCTGTACCCGGGCGCGAGAGGAGTTTGAGGCACTGAATAACCTCATCCGTCTGACGGTGCTCAATGCCCGCGTAGAGGTCTTCTTCGTTTTCCCGAATGATAACCATGTCCATGTGCGGGTGCTTGCTGGGCACAAAAGGCGCATAATTGACGCAAGGGCGCACATTGGCAAATAGCCCTAAGGTCTTGCGCATAGTAACGTTCAGGCTTTTATAACCCGCTCCCTGCGGCGTAGTGATGGGCGCCTTTAGCAATACGCGCGTGCGATAAATGGACTCCCAAGCCTCATTCGGAATACCTGAGGTGTTGCCCGATAGATACACTTTCTCGCCTACTTCGATGGTTTCCACCTCTATGCGAGCGCCGCCCTTTTCCAAGATGAACAGCACAGCTTTCATAATTTCTGGCCCAATACCATCGCCATAGGTGACGGTAATAGGCACTCGACTTTGAGTGTCGGTCGCAGCAGCAGTTTCGGTGATCATGGTTATTTTTTATTGGCAAATGCTTTGACGGTAAAAAAGACGACTGCAAAGCAACGGCTTATAGCACGGCTGGCCAAGTATCGGCTGAATTTAGCAGGTTACTTTTCGGCTCAAATGACGGCAATAGCAGCCCCTTTAGCTACGGCCCAGAGCACAAGCGGTCTGAAGATAGATGAGCCTCGCAGCGCTCAGCCAAGATAGTTAGTTTATGGGGGAGGCATGGCCGTTGCCAAGTCAGCGCACTAAGGTGGTATTTCCCTGCAAACGCTCCTCGTAGCCATCGCGGTATTCCAATTCGACATACCAGGTGTAAACACCCGTTTGGGCGGGTTGACCTTGGAAGAGACCATCCCATCCGAAGGCCTCGTCGTTGGGCGCAAAGTCGCGCACTTCAAAGACCAACTCGCCCCAACGATCGTATACTCGAAAGAGGCGGATGCGAGCTATCTGGCGGCTCTTGCCGTGCACTACAAGGCGATCGTTGGCCCCATCTCCGTTGGGCGAAAAGGCCGTGGGTACATGCACCCCTCGCGGTTTTTCGATGTGCACGCGCACCTTGGCGCTCCCCGTACAGCCGTTGGCGTCGGTAGCGATAGCCGTGTAAACGTTGGAATAAGGAGGTGTTGCCCATACGGCCGAGCATTCGGGCGGATCGGTGCAACGCACAGAGTCGGCCAGCGCGCTCTGCCACACAAAAGTCGCTCCGCCGACGGCGTTGAAAGCATCGGCCTGAAGCAGCAAACTATCGCCAAAAACGAGGGCGGTGTCTGCCGTTATCGAGAGCTCTATTGGCGGTGGCTGGTCGATGACGAAGGACGTTTCCGTCAAGCACCCTCTTCCGTCGAGCACAGCAGCCGTGTAGGCACCCGCTTTTAGCCCAACGAACACCGGAGAGCCGCTAAAAGCGCCGCCATTGAGGCGGAAACGCAACGGAAGCAAGCCGCCTTGCGCGAAGAGTGTTGCACGGCCATTGGCAAAGCCAAAACACAGGGGCGCGGTAGTTTGCACCTCAAGGGTCAGCGGGTCGGGCGGCAGCAGGTCCGCCGAAAATACCGAAGAGCAGCCGTTGCGGTCGGTGATGGTAACGGTGTAAGTGCCTTCACTTAGGTTTTCAAGGAAGCTGAGCGCAGCGCCTGTATTCCAGGCGAAAGAATAGGGCGGTGTTCCACCAGAGGGCAAGGCGCGCACCCATCCGTTGCGATCACCCACGCATCGAATAGCCTCTGTTTGCAAAGTCGCGCTTAGCGGTGTAGGCTCGACCAGCGTAGCGTAGGCCGTGCCGGTGCAGCCTTGGACATCCGTGACGGTTACAGTGTAAGTGCCGGGGGGCAATTGAATGATGCTCTGACTGATGAGGCTGTTACTCCAACGATAGCCAGCAATAGGCCGAACGCTCTGAACGCCGACCACACGCACTGCGCCGTTGTTTAGGCCGGCGCAGCTGATGCTGTCCACCCGAAGAATAGGGAGAATAGGAGGTAGGCTGTCCATTCGGCGCTCGAAAACGGCAGTACAGCCTGCATTGTCTGTAACCGTTAGTACGAGGGTTTGTCCGCTGCTAAGACCATTCAGGTAAATGGTGTCGCCAGCTCCGGGGATGTTCCACTGTAAGCGATAGTTTTCACGGATGCCGTTACCCGCACCGCCTTCGAGGCGATTGATGGAGGCTTGGCCATTGCGATCGTTAGGGCAAGTTGGTGTGATGAGGGCAATAGAAACGACGATGCTGTCCCAGCGATCAATTTGCACAGTTTGCACGGCTGTGCAGCCCAAGGCATCTGCAGCGGTCACGGTGTAGGTGCCAACGGATAGGTCAGCAACCTGCGGACCAAAGGCCTGATGGCTCCAAGCATAGGTGTAGGGAGGGCCATTGCCGTCAGTAGCCTCTGCGGTGGCAGCGCCGCCACCACCGTTGTAACAGGCGCGCTGGGTGGCGCTGACCGCCACCTGGAGCGGCGCCATGCTCTGGGCAATCATCACTGGCTGAGGCGAAACCGTGCAGCCGTTAGCATCGGTGATGGTCAGGGCGTAAAGGCCTGCAGCCAGCTGCGTCAGTAGCGAGTCTGTCTTTTGGGTGTTCCACAGGTAGGTATAGGGCGGAACCCCACCGCTGACAACTGCCCATGCCTCGCCATCGCTGCCGCCAAAACAGGTTACGGGTTTAGAAAACAAAGCGGCCTGGATAGGTGGCGGCTGGGCGACTACAGCGGTTGCTGTTAGCGTACAACCGTTAGCATCTGAGACGGTAACTGCGTACTCACCAGCGGTCAAGTTTAGGGCCAGGGCCGCTATTTGTTGGTTGAAGTCGCTCCAAAGAAACGCGAGTGCACCCGTGCCGCCGCGTGCAAAGACGCGCGCAGAGCCATTAGCTCCGCCAAAACACGATGTTGGCGTTGTCCGAATGCTATCGATAATCAAAGGCACTGGGCAGCTCAGAGTGGCCGTACTGCGCTGCGTACAGCCCCTTGCATCGCTGACGGTTACGCTGTAAGTGCCGCAAGCAAGCCCAGTGAGCGGGTTGTCGGTGCGCCCATTGCCCCACTCATATTGGTGAGGCGGTGCGCCGCCCTGAGCTAAGACCTCTATGGCGCCATCGAAGCCACCTGCACATCGCGGAGGCTGCAGGTTGAACGTCAGCAGTAGAGGCACTGCGGCGGCGACGATGAAGGAGTCTATTGTTGAACAGTTGCGCACGTCCGAAACGACAAATCGGTAGGTGCCCGGACACAAATTAGCCACCGATGTTTGCCCCGGCGGAAGGCCGGGGGTCGTCCAAGTAAGAAATAGTGGAGCTGTGCCGCCCGAGAGAGTCAAGACAGCGGTGCCATCGCATTGACCGACACAGCGCTCCGCTTGAACATCCTTCTGTACGGCTAAAGGCGGTGGTGTACTTACGGTAATGGTCCCAGCAGCAGTGCAGCCTTTTCGGTCGGTTACGACAACGGTGTAAGTGCCCGCGCTCAAACCCGTGAGGCTTGCTCCCGTCTGCTGGTTGCTCCAAAGATAAGTCAGCGGCGGATTACCTCCTGAGGCTATGGCGGAGGCTACACCGTTTGAGTCGCCGAAACAGGTAACGCCTACAGCCTGCAAGCTGTCGAAGCGCAGGAGCGGCGGCTGGAGCACTTGCACAAGGGTAACAGCCTTACAGCCGATAGCATCGGTAACCGTCACACTGTGGAAACCCGCCTTTAGGCTGTCGGCTGTTGTACCCACATCGCCGTTTGACCACAGGAAGGTATACGGTGGCGTGGCACCGCTGGCCGAAAGGGTTGCGCGGCCATTCGCTTCGCCGTGGCAACGCACCGAGTCTTGCGATGCCGAAAAGGCAAAGGGTGGTGGTTCGGCGATGGTATCTTGCGCTACGGCTGTGCAACCGTTGGCATCCTGTACGGTTACAGCGTAGCAACCGGCAAAGAGGTCGGGAACTACCGTACCGTTCAAAATAGGCCCGCCCTGGCAGCGCTGCCACCGGAAAGCATAAGCACCCGTGCCACCCGAAGCCGAGGCTGAGGCCACACCGCTATTGTCGGCAAAACAGCGCGCAGCAGTCATAGCGGTCTGCACCACAAGCGGCGGCGGCTCTTCAATGCGAAAAACTACCGTGTCGCGGCACCCTACGGAGTCATATACCGCAACGGCATAGTCGCCAGCTGCGAAAAAATGAGTAAAATTTCCGTCGAGAAAAGGCGTAGGATGACCCACGACAAAAAATTGCGCCGGCCCGATAGCGCCATTGGCCACCACAAGAGCCGAACCCGTGGCCGTTGCAGTACAACGCGCATCGCTCACGGAGGCTAGCGTGAGTGCTAAGGTGCACTCTACATAAGTCTTATTAACGGAAATTGTCTGAATGCTGCAATTCGGATTTGGGCTGACGGGCCGTATTTCCAACACGACGACATCGCCCGGCAAGAGGCCACCCACAACGTGCCCTAAAGGTTCGCTGGCCGGAAACCACGCACTACCGTTCACGCTGACTTCGAAGCCTGTGCTGCCGAGCACATCGTCCCAACGCCAGTGCATATTGCCGTTGCGCATGCGCACCACTTGAACGTTGGTCGGCGCAGGCAAGACACAAGGTACACATTGTAGGGATGCTGACCAACCCGCTGCTGTGCCCTGAGCGTCGGAGCTAAAGGTTACCGTTAAACAGCCGCTCGTGTTTGCTGGCGCGGCTTTTACAGTAAAAGAACCCACCGAAACCGGACCACCGTAGCAGGCAATGAGCGGAGCTAGAACGGTGCTCCCCTCCAACAAACACAGCGTATCCCCTACCCCCAATACCAGGCTATCGAAATGCAGCGCTATTTGGGTGTTGCCCACACCATCAGGACAAAGGGTCGTATGCAGGTTCTGGTTGTTGGGGTAATCCCCCGCGCTACCGCCGGCATCGAAAAAGGTGCCGCTACACGAGAAGATGGGAGCACCATTCATGTTAAAGACTTGTGCCGTCAGTACGCCACAGGCCAGATGCCAAAGAAGCCAAATGGATAGGTAGATCTTCCTCATAGCAGAGAGGAGTAACGATTTTTGGACAATAACAAGGCAAAAGGCAGCCAATCAAAGACTTCTTCAGCGATCAGATGGTTGGTAGCCGATCGGCTGCACTTTCGCGCTTAAAACGGCAGGAAAGTCTCTGTGTTTTTCTCTCAGTTCAAAAGACTGGAGGTGACTTACCGCAACAGCACACTTACTTTAGATACGCCCTGTGGGCTTTGCGCGGCCAGCACATAGTGCCCTGCTGGCCAGTGGCCAACGGCCACGACGTGCTCAGTGGCCTCGCCGTAATACTGCCAAACGAGACGCCCCAGGGCATCGTAGAGCCAAAGCGACATGGGCGCTTCGAGGGCCCCTTCCACCTCGACGAGCAGCCGCTCAGAGGCCGGATTAGGGTAAACGCGCACGTGCAAAGGCGTTGACCAAACGCTGCGCTCCGATGAGACGGGACTGCAGGCGCCGTTCGGCGCTGCTTTTTGCACCAACACCCCTTGCACGGCATACCAGTGTTGCCACTGACCGCCCGTGCCGCTTTCCCAAGTTTTCAGGTTAAAAGTGTTGGCCCCTGCTTTTGTGCCCGGCACGGCGTAGACAATCACAGCAGCCTGCTGGCGGTTCCAGGTTAAGGGTTCGTTAGGCTGGATGAGCTCCGGTTCGTGCGGTTGTTGACAATTGCTCTTCAAAAAATAGGCGTAATCGCTGTAATTAGGATAATCGCCAAAGACAACGGCCTGCCCGGCAGTGTCTATGCCCACGGCGACGTATTCGTTACAAGCAATACCGAAAAAACGCTCGCTATAAGCGTGAGTGAGGCGGGCCAAGAAAGCGAAATGCCGCCCAGAGCGCTCGCGCTGGTCGTAGTGGGTATCGGTGATGCAGTGAGTCATGAAAGGCGTTTTCAAGAAATCAGCCCAGCCCAGCACGTTGAAGTTTGGATGGAAAGGATTGGCCAACCCCTGCGCTGAGGTGAGCGAACTGCCCGAAGGAGCATAGTAGGCTTGCCCCAAAATGGCCATTCCAGCACTTGTGCCGCCAACGGTAACCTTCTTCTCTGAAAGCAAATAGTTCAGCGCCGCCTCCACAGGTGTCCCTTTCCAATATTGGTAATACACATACTGATCGCCGCCAGCAATGAAGACCAACTCAGCATTCCGGATTTGCCGAACGACATAAGGGTCGTAGGCGGCCTGAGCGTTGTTGAGGCGGATGGTTTCGACAGAGTTTACCGCCACCCCCAACTGGACGAAGAAGTAGTTGTTGTACCCGTTAGTGCCCGAAGCGCGTAGCACTACTACATCGCCCCCACCGGCGCGTTGCAGCATCCAACGCATGGCATCGTCGTTGTCAGTACCACCGCCCGCCAGCAATAAGCCACCTACATAGCCGTTTGGCGAGACGTCTGTCGTATCGCCTACCACCCACTTGGTGTAACTTTGCCCGGCTGCCTCAACGGCTAACCGCAGCAGCAACAAAAGAGCGCAACTATACCGCATAAAATCGGCGTCTTTTTTGGCAAATATAGCTAAATGACCGCAACTACGCCTCCTTAAGGCTTATCCTTTCCCATTTTCTGCGCATTTTTAACCCATACAACTGTATTGCCTTGAGCACAAAACGCACTACCAAACGCCCGCCGACGCCCCGCCAATCTATTACTGAAAGTCCCCCCCGGAGCGATGTTCCTACCGAAGTGTTGAAGCGCGCCTTCCAGCTAATGGCCATGGCCAAGGCAATGACCGACATTTACGAGGCTAATTTCAAACTTGTTTCCAAATACGTACACGCCACCTCGCGCGGTCATGAAGCCATCCAATTGGCTGTGGGCATGCAACTCTTGCCCCAAGACTACGTGTACCCCTATTATCGCGACGACAGCCTTCTACTGGGCATTGGCATGACGCCCTACGACTGCATGCTTCAACTCATGGCTAAGCGCGACGACCCCTTCTCGGGTGGCCGCTCTTACTACAGCCACCCAAGCTTACGCCACCCAGACAAACCCAAAATTCCCCACCAAAGCAGCGCTACTGGCATGCAAGCCATACCCGCTACGGGTGCAGCGCTCGGCTTTTGGTATCGCGAACAAGTGCCCGAACTGGCTCCACCGGCCGATGCCGCCCTCCCCGTCGTGGTCTGTTCTATGGGCGATGCTTCCGTTACTGAGGGCGAAGTGAGCGAGGCCTTTCAGATGGCCGTCCTGAAAAAACTGCCCATCCTTTATCTCGTGCAAGACAACGGCTGGGACATCTCGGCCAACGCCGCCGAAACACGCGTAGCCACAGCAGCCGAGTACGCCAAAGGCTTCCCTGGGCTGGAAGCGATCAGCATAGAAGGCAATGACTTCGTCCAATGTTGGACGACCGTGCGCGATATCCTCCACAAAATCCGCACCGAGCGCCGCCCCTTCCTCTTGCACGCGCGCGTGCCGCTGCTCAACCACCACACCTCCGGCGTCCGCAAAGAGTGGTATCGCGATGACTTAGAGGAACACCAACAGCGCGACCCCTACCCTATCTTGCGTCAGGCGCTGCTCAAGCACGGCTTCTCTGAAGAGCAATTGCAGCACCTCGAAAAAAGCGCTATTGAAACCGTGGCTGCAGACTTTGAGCGCAGCAAAAACGCCCCCGACCCTAAGCCCGAAGACCTCTACACGCACGACTTTGCGCCTACCCCCGTAGTAGAGGAGCGAGGCACCCGCGAGCCTAAAGGTCGCGAACCCAAGGTCATGGTAGATTGTGCTCTGTATGCCATTGAAGAGCTCATGCGCGCCCATCCCGAATGCTTGCTTTACGGCCAAGACGTCGGCCGTCGCTTAGGCGGTGTCTTCCGCGAAGCCGCCACCTTGGCTGAAAAGTTCGGCGACCACCGTGTGTTCAACACCCCTATCCAAGAAGCTTTCATCATTGGCAGCACGGCAGGCATGAGCGCTGTAGGGTTGCGCCCTATCGTAGAAGTGCAATTTGCCGACTATATCTGGCCGGGGCTAAATCAGCTGTTTACCGAAGTAAGCCGCTCGTGTTACCTGACGAACGGCAAATGGCCCGTCAGCTGCATCATTCGCGTGCCTATCGGCGCCTACGGCAGCGGTGGCCCCTACCACAGCAGTAGCGTGGAGAGTGTCGTGGTCAACATCCGCGGCATCAAAGTGGCCTATCCCAGCAACGGCGCCGACCTAAAGGGTCTGCTCAAAGCCGCTTACTACGACCCCAATCCCGTGGTTATCTTTGAACACAAGGGCCTGTATTGGAGTAAAGTGCGCGGCACAGAAGCCGCTCGAACTCCGGAACCCGACGAAGACTACATCGTGCCCTTTGGCCAAGCGCGCATCGCGCTACTGGCCAATTCCGAAGCCGTACGCCGCAGCGAAACCCTGGGCATCGTCTGCTACGGCATGGGCGTCCATTGGGCCCTTAACGCAGCCCAGCAGTATCCAGGGCGCATCGAAATACTCGACTTGCGCACTCTCTTCCCTTTAGACGAAGAAGCCATATACACCCTAGCGCGTCGGCATGGCAGAATTTTAGTACTCACAGAAGAACCTGTAAATAATACTTTTGCACAAAGTCTTGCCGCTCGCATTTCTGAAAATTGCTTCGAGCATTTGGATGCCCCAGTGCGCACCTTGGGTGCAGCGAATGTGCCCGCTGTTCCGCTCAACGAAACCTTAGAGCGCGAGATGATCCCTTCGATTGAAAAAGTTGCCGAAGCCATAGGCCGCCTGCTCGCCTACTGACCCTCTTCGCCAACTCCAAAAACTAACTCAACCTTATGAAGTCTTATGCTTACCCGATTCTTTCTAATTGCTCTTGCTCTGATGGCGCTCACCGTCGGGTGGGTTGCCTGTGGCGAGCCTTTGCCCGAAGAGGAAACCCTTTACCTCTTTAAGTACAAGACCATCGTAGACGCGCATCGCCTCCAATGCGGTTACCATGAACAAGAGAGCTGCAGCGATGAACTGAAGCG
>CALHAM010000082.1 GCA_937934275.1 uncultured Saprospiraceae bacterium
CCGTAGCGAGCGGTTTCAAACCTCGCGCTACGGAGCTTCTTCCACTGAGGCATTCTATCTTCGCCGTGGGAACGCACAAGGATTATGAAACAAATGCTCAACTACATCGGCGGTCGGTATGTGCCGCCTGTTTCGGGGCAGTATTTAGAAAACGTCGCCCCGAGTACCGGCCAGATATACAGCCTTGTGCCGGACTCAGGGCCTGAGGATGTGGAGATGGCCGTGCAGGCCGCTGAAGCTGCCTTTCCGGAGTGGTCCGCCATGCCCTTAGAGCGACGGTACGACATCTTGCGCAACATCAGCGACGGCATTTCGGCCAACTTAGAGCGCTTGGCTCAGGCGGAATGCTTAGATTCGGGCAAAACCATTGCGGCTGCGCGCGCGATAGACATCCCGCGGGCAGCGCTCAATTTCAAGTTTTTTGCCACGGCGCTCCTGCATTTTGCTTCGGAGAGCTATCACATGCCCGGAGCGCTCAGCTACACCCTTCGCCAGCCTTTGGGGGTAGTGGGCGGCATTTCACCGTGGAATTTGCCGCTTTACTTGTTTACTTGGAAGATTGCCCCGGCACTGGCCGCCGGCAATTGCGTTGTGGGCAAGCCTTCTGAAGTGACGCCCTATACGGCTTATTTGTTGGGCGAAATCTGCCGTGAGGCGGGTTTGCCGCCGGGCGTGCTCAACATTGTGCACGGTTTGGGGCCGAAGGCCGGTGAGGCCATTGTGCGCCATCCGAAGATTAGGGCCATCTCTTTCACGGGCAGCACGCGCGCCGGTGCGGAAATTGCCCGTATTGCTGCGCCCATGTTTAAGAAGCTATCGCTTGAGTTGGGCGGTAAAAACCCCAACCTCATTTTTGCAGACTGCGATTACGAGCGCATGTTGGAAACGACCGTAGCCTCGTCGTTCAACAACCAAGGGCAGATTTGCCTGTGTGGCTCGCGCATCTACGTAGAGCGCTCTTTGTATGAGCGCTTTCGGCACGACTTTGTGGAGCGCGTTCGGGCCATGCGCGTGGGCGACCCTGCCGACCCGCAAACGCGCATGGGAGCAGTAGTGTCAAAAGGGCATTTGGAGAAAATCCTCTCCTACATTGCACTGGCTGAGCAGGAGGGCGGGCGTATCCTCTGCGGAGGGCAGCGGGTGTACTTGCCCGGGCCTTTAGCCGACGGTTACTACGTCGCGCCTACCATCGTGGAGGGTTTGCCGCTCGAGTGCCGTACCAATCAGGAAGAAATTTTTGGCCCTGTGGTTACCATAGCTCCCTTCGATAGCGACGAGGAAGCGCTGGCGTTGGCTAACGGCGTACCCTATGGCCTAAGCGCTACCCTCTGGACGAACAACCTCCGACGGGTGCAATACTTAAGCACACGCCTACAAGCCGGCATCGTGTGGGTCAATTGCTGGCTTCTGCGCGACTTGCGCACTCCCTTTGGGGGGGTTAAGCAGTCAGGGGTCGGGCGTGAGGGCGGCTGGGAAGCTTTGCGTTTTTTCACCGAGATGAAAAGCGTAACTATAGCAGAAACGTGAGCAACGTCGCCCAAGATATACCTATCTTGTACGAAGACCGCTACCTGCTGGCCCTCGACAAACCGGCGGGGCTTTCCGCCGAAAGCGGAGGCGCTTCTCATCCTTCGGCGGAGACGTGGGCGCGGGAGTACTTGCGCCAGACGACCAGGCGCCAGCGACCCTACCTTCGAGTGGTGCATCGGCTCGATCGGGTGAGCAGTGGGGTGTTGCTTTTGGCTAAAAATAAAACGACCCTGCAGCATCTGATGGCGCAATTTGAGGCGCATACGGTAGTAAAAGTGTATGTAGCCCAAGTGATGGGTCAATTACCCGCTGAGGCCGGCACTTTGCGGCACCACATCGGCCGAAGTGCCGATGGACGCCGGGCGGTGGTGCGCGAGGCGCCTTTTGCGGGCAGCCGGCCAGCGGATTGCCATTATCGGGTGTTGGAGCGGAGTCAAGACGGGCGTTGTTGGGTTGTGCTCACGCCTATCACTGGCCGTTTTCACCAGTTGCGCGCGCAACTGGCCCGCATGGGTTGTCCGATTGTAGGCGACGAGCCATACGGTGGCCCGCCTTGGGAACCCAACGCCATCTGTCTGCATGCGCTGCGTTTGCAGGTGCAACACCCAGCCAGCGGCAAAAGGCTTTCTATCGAAGCACCGGTACCCGGCAGCTGGGGCTTCTGCACGGACGGAGCGCAAGGCCCTTGAAGACGGCAAACGGCGGTTGTAGGAGAGGAAGTGCCGCCTGCTTGCAGAGGTTGGACGTTTGGACGAGGGGAGCCTTTATTGCGCTGTTTTTCAGCCAAAAACTGGATGTCTGCTTTTGATGTTGTACTTTTGCTGCATCCCGCGATCAAAAGATGGTCCCTCTGCTATACCAGACAGCGCAAACGGGCGTTGTTTGGCCGTTTGCATTCCATTGAATAATAGGCTTTTTGGTTGAAAAACATGCAGACCATTCCATCGCTTCAGCGCGCGAGTCAGTGTCGCGCCGTTTTCACCTTCACCCAAAACTGTTTTACCATGAACCCAATGCTGCCTCGAGCTTTGACGCTGCTGCTGGCCCTTTTTGTCGCTGAAACGGCTATTGGCCAAACCAATATTGAGGAGACCCTCGCTCGTGCGAATAAACAGTTTGAGCTCAACGCCTTTAACTTGGCCTTGCGCACCTACGAGCAGGTGCTCAAAGAGCAACCGAACAACACTCAGGCGCTGGCCCGTAGCGGCGACTGCTATTTCTACCTGAACCGGCCGCAGGATGCGCTGAGCTGGTACGAGCGCGCTTTGCAAAGCGACCCGTCGCCCTCAGAAGTGATGTTCCGCTACGGACGTGCGCTCATGCATACGGGCGACTATTTGGGCGCGAAGAAGTGGTTTGTGGCCTATGCAGCCCTGAACAGCGCAGTGGGTCAGCACTACGCCCAGATGTGCGATTTTGCCCTTCAGGCCAGCCGGCGCGAGGGTATGTTCAAGGCCCTAAATGAGCCGCTCAATACGACTAGCGCAGATTTTGCGCCCGCTTTTTACGGCGACCAAATCGTGTACAGCTCCTCGCGCAACGACTTGAAGCGCCGCACCAGCACGAAGTCGAACAGCGACTGGACGGGCAGCGCTCACAACCAGCTGTTCGTTACACGCCGAGGCCCCGACGGCTACCTGCAAACGCCGACCTTCCTGCGCGACGATTTGGAAAACAACTTCAACGATGGCCCTGTTAGTTTTTCGGCTAACAAGCGCCGCGTGGCCTACTGCCGCAACAGCTTTATGGACGGCACGCGCCAGATTCCGGACAAGGGCATGAGTTTGAGCCTGTACATTGCCGATGTGGTAGAGGGCCGGTGGGTCAATGAGCGCGCTTTTCCGTATAACGGCTCCGACTATGCCACGGGTTTCCCTTGCCTGAGCGCCGATGGCAACACGCTTTACTTCGCTTCTGACCGCCCAGGCGGCATGGGGGGCTGGGATTTGTATGTGTCCACTTGGAACGGGACCTCGTGGTCGATGCCCAAGAATTTAGGCGCGCCCATCAATACGCCGGGCAACGAAATTACGCCTTTTGTGGAAGGGGATGTCCTCTACTTTGCTTCGGATTGGCACCCTGGCATAGGAGGCTTCGACGTTTTTCGCATCGAGCTCACCGATTTTGGCACACCGCAAGTGCTCCATCTGGGCACAGGGGTCAACTCTTCGCGCGACGATTACGGTTTCATCTTCGACGCCTCCAGCGGCTATGGTTACCTGACCAGCAACCGCCCCGGTGGGCGTGGCCACGAAGACATCTGGCAAGTGCGCAAACAAGTGGATGAGTTCACCATTGAGGTGGTAGATGCTCAGCAGCGCCCCATCCCTTATGCCAGCATCGACTTTTCCGCTTGCAGCAACACTGCCGGCATCCGACAAGCGGACGCCAATGGTCGCTACTCCTTCCAGGCGCCTACGGGGCGGGCTAATTGCCAGGCCACCGTGCGCAAAGACGGCTACTCGCCCGCCAGCGTGCCCATTCGCTCGGCAGGTGACAAAAATTTGAAGGTTGTTCTCATGAGTGAGGGCAGTGCATCCCGGTCGGCAAGATCGTCGTCTTCGCCTCCAGCTCCGATGACCTACAGCACAACGGCCGACGGCGACAACATCCCGGTGAGTATGGGCAGCATTGAGCGGTTTTCCATAACCGTCATTGACCCAAGCGGGCGCCCTATACCCGGCGCTGAGATCAATCTCGCGGCCTGTGAATTGGGCATCCAGCGCACCGACGAAAACGGCCAAGCGGCGTTCTACTACCCGGCCAACAGCGAATGCAACCTCAT
>CALHAM010000083.1 GCA_937934275.1 uncultured Saprospiraceae bacterium
ATGATGATAGACAGCTGCTCGGCCTGTTCGTGGGTGTGCTTGAGCACTTCCATGAAGCATTGAATGACCCAATCGAAGGTGTTAAAATCGTCGTTAAAAACGATGATATGAGCCGGCAGGTCCGAGCCGATATCGTCTTCAATGAGAAGGTCCTCCTGTTCTTCCCACAACGGCTGCTTCGGCATATTTAGGCGAGATTTTGAAGCGTTTGCTGGATGGCGTCGAAGTTGGGCAAATCTCCGGCATTTTCCAACACTTCGGCGTATCGAACGGTGCCGTCTCGATCAATAACGAAAGCCGAGCGTTTGGCCACGCCTTTCATTTCAAAGACGAAGTCTTTGTAAAGGACGCCGTACTTTTTACAAACAGTCTTATTGAAATCGGACAGCAGCGGGAAGTTAAACTGCTGCTCCTGCTTCCATTTGTCTAAGGCAAAGAGGCTGTCTACAGAGATGGCGAGTACCTGAGCGTTGAGTTTTTCGTATTCGCCAAGGCTGTCGCGCATGTGGCAGAGTTCTTTGGTGCAAACTCCAGTGAAGGCCAAGGGAAAGAAGAGGAGCACGACGTTTTGGCCTCTGTAGTCCTTGAGCGATACTTGGGTTTTATCGCTGGCGCGCAGCGTGAAATTGGGAGCCTTATCTCCGATATTAATGGCCATGAGTGTAAAGGGTGAATTGCTTTTGCGGACAAAATTACGCCAAGTGGAGCGCTGCGTGCGAATGCGCAGACAAACAAAGATTATTAGCGCCATCGGATAGGGCGTATTTCAGTAGTCGGAAACATGCTCTTTGATTCGTTGCGCATGTTCGAGAATGCGCTGGCGTTCGCGTCCTTCCATGCGATCCCAGAGTTGGTAAGCCATTCCTATGCGCGGGTTGCCGCGCAGGCGCTCGGCATGTCGGTCGTAGAAGTCCCAATACAAGGCATTGAACGGGCAAGCTCGCGGGCCGTATCGCTGTTTAGGGTCGTAGGGGCAACTGGCGCAGTAATCGCTCATTCGCTGGAGGTAGTTGGCGCTCGACACATAGGGTTTGGTGCCAACAATGCCTCCGTCGGCAAATTGGCTCATGCCGCGCGTGTTGGGCAGTTCCACCCATTCGAGCGCGTCTTGATAGATACCCAGATACCAGGCATCCACTTCATCGGGGTGCACGCCGAGGAGGAGGGCAAAGTTGCCGGTTACCATGAGCCGTTGGATGTGGTGCGCATAAGCCCGCTCTAAAGACTGGCCTACAGCATGGCGCAGGCAGTTCATTTGGGTCTGGCCCGTCCAGTACCACTGAGGTAGTGGCGCCGTGTGCTCGAAAAAGTTGAGCGTCCGATAGCGGGGCATTTCGGCCCAATAGACTCCGCGCACATACTCGCGCCAGCCCAATATTTGGCGGACAAAGCCTTCTAAAGCCGGGAAGGGTATGTGCTGTGGGCGTTCTTGCCACGCTGCCACCGCGCGTTGGATGACTTCCAGAGGGCTAATCATCTTCAGGTTGAGCGAGAACGATAGCCGAGAGTGAAACAGCACGTCATCGGCTTGCGCCATAGCATCCTGGTAGTCGCCAAAAAAGGGCAGCCGCTCGCGCACAAAATGCTCCAACAGCTGCAAGCTTTCAACGCGCGTGAGAGGCCAGTCGAAGCGCGCGGGGCGAATATGACCGATGGTGCGCACGCCGCCTACCCGCTGAAGCAGAGCTGTTAGGTCCGACACATCGCGCTCGAAGGAGGGCGCTGCTGGTGCGCGCACGCCGGCCGGCAGTCGTTTTCGGTTTTCGGCGTCGTAGTTCCATCGGCCCGTCAGCGGCGTTCGACCATCGGCTTCCATGAGCACTCCCCATTTTTCGCGCATGGCCCGGTAGAAGCGCTCCATCAGATAGGTGCGCTTGCCCGAAAACAGGCGCCTCAGTTCGTCTCGCTCCGACAGAAAGTGCTCCGACGAAACGCAGCGGGTTTCTACGGGCCATTCGGCCGATAAGGCCCGCAGGGCTTGGTCTACGCGATACTCGTCGGGTTCTTGGTATTCGAAGCGCGCAACCGCGTAATGTTCGGCCAACATCCGGCAGTTGTCGGCCAGCGTTTGCCGGTTGTCGGGTGCGTCCAATGTCAGATAATGTACCCGATGGCCTTTCGAGCGCAAGTACTCAGCAAAAAGCCGCATAGCTCCGAAAAAGCCCACAACTTTCTGCACGTGGTGTCGCACGTAGTCCGTCTCTGAGCGGGTCTCCATGAGAGTGTACACCACGGAGTTGTCCACCTTGGAAAACCACGAATGCCGTTCATTCAATTGATCGCCTAAGACCAGGCGCAGAGTTGTTGCCTTTTCCATAAAACTAAGAAGGGGTGGGCGCCCGTGCAGTTAGCAGCCCTATTGGCCTGCAGAACACACCCGGCCCTCCATTGGTTTATCGCCCGGGGGCCGACCCAGGCAAGGTACCGATGCTCGTCTCAAAAAAGCAAAAGCTAGCGCTCTAAAAAGGCGCCACTAAGAAAGCAGCCAATCAGACCAACAACCTTATCAGAGCTACGGCGAGCGCCGTGTTTTCTTCTTCGCGCGTCAGCTCCTTGACCAACACTGCTGCACGTGGATTTGGCCCTACTGCGCGCTCCCGATTGGTCAAGCTCACCGACCGGCCATTGGACAGCAATACCTCGCTGTGCTGTTCGGAGGGCCTCTCCTCCACTTTGGCGAGCAAGCGAGCGCTCTTATCGGCTGAGAGCAGTACCTTATCTGCAAAGACCCCGAACGGCTCGCCATTGAGCCACACCTCTACTTCTCCTTTATCTTTTTTTCGGAAAACAAACTCCCGATCGTGTACACGCGCCACCACCACCTTAGAGGCTCCGGCGGTGTGGGCGGCAAAAGCCACCACTGGCTCCTGAAAAATGCTCAAAAGGTAGCCCGTTGAGGTCGGACGCGAACCGCCTTTGCCGCGCGCCGGCTGTTGGCGTAGCGATAGAAGGGCAAACATCTCGCTGTCCCAAGGCACTAATTCGGGAGTCAGGGCCTTGACCCGCTGGCGCAATTGCTCTAAGAGGTCGCGAAAGATCGGGCTGTTTTTAGCCGACATCGAAAGACTCAGATCGCTAAACGCCCGCTTGACCAGGTAGATAAAGGCTGTGATAAGGAAAGCCAGCGTCAGGACAGTGACTAAAAAACTGAACAGAAAGCGCATGTTCGAAACCGGATAAGAGCAGAGCACTTGCAACGCCCTAATGGATTTTGGGCCACAATTTACGCCCTTCTCTGCACCCGGTGCGCACCAAAGACGCCATTTAGCCCGAGTGCCGTCTCCTTAGTCGTGCTGCAACACAGCGCAGAGTACCTGTAAATACTGCTCTACGTAAGCGTCAGCGCTTTTGCGGCGATACTGCATAACCCAGCGCGGATGTGGCAGGGCTTCGATGCGGTCGAAAAAGCCGTGTTCAGCATTGAGCCGCTGGAAGATGCGGAAGTTCTGACCTTCGCCCACACACAGGGCCACCTCTCGACGCGCGCCAAAAGAGATTTGAGTGCGAAGATTCCACACGAGAAATGGCTCTACGGCTCGAAGCAACTGCCGGTCGTCGTAGTAATTGACGTTGACACCGCGGCGTACAAAACCCAAAGGCGACAGCGCTGTGATGTAAAAATGCTTAAAGAAGCGCTCAGGCCCGCCAAAGACGCGAATGACTTGCCAAATAAATTGAGCCGAGAGTTCTTGCTTTTGAGCAAAGGCGTTGGCTATGCCGCAGTCCTCCGCCAAGCGCACTGGATCAGTAAAGGGCACGCCTGTGATGCCGGCGCCAAAGCGGCCGGGGTTGATGCCGAACACGAAGAAGCGCGGGTGGTCGTCGGTGTAATATTTCCGATAGAAAAGCGCCATCACCCGCTGCGTTTCGGCCTGTTCGTAAGGGAAAAGCCAGGAAAAGCCCTCCGGAAGCGGTATAGAAGGCACCTGAAGTTCGCGACTAAAGGTGAGCACACGCTCAGCAAACGCCATGAGCAAACAGGCCAGAGGGTGAAAGCCCTATTGTTTTTTCTTGAAATCGCCGTTTTTCCAGGCCTTGAAGAACTCTCCCCATGCCAGCGGGCTGAAGATGTTCATGGGCGGCGTTTGGCCGAAGTAAACGTATTCGCGCGACTGGCGGCGCAAGTAGAAATTAGCGCTTTCGCGGCCTCCGTAAGGCACCATGTCGGGGTTTCGACGCGCCTCGGCCACGTACTCGTTGGCCACGTTTTCTGCAGCAATGCGCTGCAGCTCGGGCGTAACGTCCATTTTGAGAAACTCAATCTTGAAATGTTCGCGCGAGGGCCAAGGGAAGATGACGACTTCGGGCAGGGTGAGCGTATCCTGGGCCATGATCTGCACAATGGAGTAGCGGT
Source organism: uncultured Saprospiraceae bacterium (assembly GCA_937934275.1). GTDB lineage: Bacteria > Bacteroidota > Bacteroidia > Chitinophagales > Saprospiraceae > M3007. The sequence goes on from CALHAM010000083.1 coordinate 4,355, forward strand.
CTTGGGTGAGCGTGTCGGGCACGCGCTTAGTTACCGTCTCCAAGCCGATGCAGCTGAAGCGGATGAGATCGCCCTTTTCCACCACGATGGTGAAGAAGCCGCGGTGGTCGGAGTAGGTGCCGCGGCGCTTTTCGGGCAGCGATACGGTGGCATAGGGCACGGGGACCATGTTGCCGTCTAAGCTGGTGACTACCAACCCAGAGAATTGGATAAGCTTCGGCTCGGTGGTCGGCTGCGCCCAAGCGCGGGTTCCTACCGAGAGAGCGAGGGCGAAAAGGAGCAGGATACGCATATGCTGGAGGTGGACGAGTACTGTCGAGTGAGCAGTATGGTAGGGTGTTTTGGCCTTAAAGAGGCGGCTCTTATGATGACAAGGAAGGCAAGGAGGTTGTCTTAAGGGGCACAGGACGTCGCTTTTAACGTCGCAAAGATAGAGGAGTAACGCCGCTTAGCGCGGTTTGTTGAGCCTTGGCATTTGCCAAAGGCGCACAGAGAGCATAACGAACAGAGCGCATGCCTTTCCAATAGCGCTCGAAACGCCTCATGGAAGCAAAATTTCTTTTCTTTATTTGCTCAATAAAATCGCGAAGAGACCCATTTACAGCTGCATTTCCAGTCCTTCTATCGTACTTTACTTCTCTAAACAATAGGGTAATCGAATGTACTTCTTGTTATTGCGCGTAAAGAGCGCACGCACTTTGAGTGCACTATTTACACTCTTTGCCTCTGGGGCGGTGGTCTTAACTGCCCAAACGCCAAGCCGAATAACCCTAAAAGGTACGGTATTAACCGACAGCGTCGGAGAGCCGGCGGCGATGGCCACCGTGATGCTGCTCCATCCGACCGACTCGACGCTGCTCGCGTTTACCCGCTGCGATGAGCGCGGAGCATTTGTCTTCCGAAACGTTCGCAACGCAGTCTATTTGCTCAAGGTCTCCTATGTGGGCTACCTACCCTACCAGCAACGTTTGCTGCCGGCGGAAAGTGAAAGCACAGATTTAGGCATGCTGGTCCTCAAACCCATCCAGCGCGCGCTGATGGAAGTGGTAGTGCGCACGGCCAAAGCGCCGCTGTATATCCGGGGCGATACCATCGAATACGATGCTACCACCTTCAAAGTGCCGCCCGGCTCTACGGTGGAAGACTTGCTGCGCCGCTTGCCCGGCATTGAGGTGGACGACGCCGGAAACATTCGCGCCCAAGGTCGAGAAGTACGCCGCATCTACGTGAACGGCAAGACCTTCTTCGGCAGCGACCCGAAGTTAGCGACTAAGAATTTAGGCGCCGAAACGATCGCTAAAGTTCAGGTGTTCGACGAAAAATCGGAGGCCGCCCGCCTCATGGGTGTGGAAGACGGCAAGCAAGAGCGCGCCATGAACCTCGAGCTGAAAGAGGAATACAAGAAAGGCGCTTTTGGCAAGGCTACCCTCGCCGGCGGCACTGACGACCGCTGGGCCTCTCGCGGCAGCTACAACCGCTTCGACGAACACCATCAGTTCTCCCTCATTGGCTACGGCAACAACATCAACGAAACGGGGGTCAACTGGGAGGACTACAGCGAGTTCAAGGGCCAAAATACGTTTCAAGACCTCAGTGGCGAAGACTTCGGCTTTGGCGGCATGTTGTATGGCACCTACTTCTCTACAGCGGAAAGCGGATTGCTCAACTTTTTTGACGGCCGCGGCTTTACGCGCAACGGCGGTGGCGGAATAAATTACAACTTCGACAACAAAAAAACCAAAGCAAACGCCAGCTATATCTACAACCAAACCCACCTCGACTTGGACGAATTTGCCCGACGCGATAACTTCCTAAGCACCGGTGTCTTCAGCAACACCGATACGATGCATCTGGACGAATTCCGCGGCAACCATCGCCTCGACGGGCGCATGGAGCGCAACTTTGACTCGCTCAACGTGCTCATAGTTAAAGGCAGTCTAAGCCTAAGCCACTCCGAAAAACAGGAGGGGCGCCAACAGCGCTTCTTCGACAGCGATGCTCCTTTTAGCCTCATCAACCGCATCAGCACCGAAAATAGCGCCAAGCAGCAGGCATGGACGCTCAGCAGCTCGGCTGTGTTTCGGCATCGCTTCCGCAAACCCGGCCGTGCCTTTGCCCTCAGCACCGGCTACAGCCAACAAGTGGTGGAGCAACGCGAGCGCTTCTTTTCTCAAAACCAACTTTTTATGCCCACCGAACGCCTCGAACAGTTTCGCACGCGCAACCTCAACAACGCCAACTCCTGGCGCCTCAAAAGCAGTGCCCTGTATTCCGAACCGCTAAGCCAACACTGGTTCTGGCAAACCTTTGCCAACGCACGCTACTCCGACAATGCCACTAACCGCCAGGTGCGCGCCCCTGACCAAGGAGATCTCCGCGTGGATAGCTTAAGCGTCTTCTACAACTTCACCGAGCAGTTTTACCGCCTCGGCTCTAGCCTCCGCTACGTCGTCGAGGGCTTCAACGCCTCCGTCGGCCTAGCCAAACAGCAGCTTGCACTCAACGGACGCTTTGCCCAAGACCGAAATCTGCCTCCGCTCGCCCCGCCCATTCGGCGCTCTTTTAACGACTTCATCCCATATGCCGCCGTCGAGCTGGAACCGATGGAAGACCTATACTTCGACCTGGAATACACCTACGTGGTGACGCCTCCGTCTTTTAGCAACTTGCAACCCGTCCCAGTCTTCTCTAATCCGGCCTTTCAGCACATCGGCAACCCGGAACTCGGCCCCGAGCGAGCGCACCATCTCCAATTCAGTGCTTATTACTGGGATGATGCCTCTTTTGCCAGCATGGGCTTCCAACTCTCTGCCGACGGGTACGAAAGCCAAATCACCTTTAACCAACGAGTGGAACGCTCCGATAGCCTTGGCATTCTGACCATCACCCGCCCAGAGAACGTTACGGGTGGCCATCGAGTATCTTCTTACTCGTGGGGGAATGTGCCGATCGTGAAAAATCGGCTTTCGCTGTCGTTCAACGGCGACGCAAGCCGCCGGTTAGCGCCGGCATTTGTCAACGACGTGCGCAACGACACCGACGATCGCTACTGGCACTTGAGCACCTCCCTTTCCCTCACGCTCGGCTCGAAGTTCATCTTTAGCGCCAGCGGTAGCTTGGGCTTTAATAACGTTACTTACTCCATCCGCAGCGACCTCAACCAACGCATCCGAGATCACTCGGCGAATGCCTCCATTAAGTGGGAGTTTTTGGCCAAGACTTTTCTGGAAAGCAACTTTAATTACCGCCTCTTCCGCAACCCTGCGTTTGACTTTCGCCAGGAAGTGCCCATCATCAATGTCTCAGTGCGCCGTTTATTCGGCCCTAAAAACCGCATGGAAGTGCGCCTGGCTGCCTTCGACTTACTCAACCGACGCCTTGCGGTGAATCAAAGGGGCACCCAAAACTTCGTTACTACCAGTATTTCTCCTACCCTGGCCCGATACTTCATGCTGAGCATGAGCTACAACTTTCGCGGCCAAGCCGACAAGGTTACAAAAAACGATGGCGGCATTATCATCTATTGAATCACTCCACTCAGCAAACTTGAGCATGGACACCCAAACGGCAAAAAAGACGCTCAACAACCCAAGGCACTGGAGCCGACACCTCCTCTCAACCGTGCTGATGCTCTGGCTTGCCCTGCACCATACGGCCACTGCCCAAGTCGCGGAGGGTGAAGTCCGATACCTGGTGACGCATAACTGGGTCAAAAAATTAGCCGCGCTCGACTACATCTCTGCCCGCGAGCGCGAAAAGGTCGCCTACATGTGGGGCAATCGGGCGGAATGGAAGGCATATATGCGGCTGTACTTTTCCCCTCAGCGCAGTAGGTACGAAGAGTCGGACGAACAAGCGGAAGCTGAAATGGTCGGCTATGCAGGGCGCAGAGAGCCGCTGCTGTTTTACCGCGATTTTGAACAAGCGCGCCTGTTCGACGTGGTAAAAGCCCAAGGCCGCACGTACTTCATCGAGGATAGCTTGCAGTGCCCACAGTGGAAAGTGCTCAACGACGTGAAGGAAGTAGCCGGCTATGTGTGCATGAACGCCTCATGGGAAGACCCTATCAAAGGGCACCGCATAGAGGTTTGGTTTGCTTTAGACCTACCCACCCCGGCCGGACCAGAAGACCTGTGCGGGCTGCCGGGCCTCATCTTGGAGGCCAACTACAACGACGGCGCTATGGTCATCGCAGCGGACCAAATCAACCTGCGCTCCTTGGGCGATGCGCTCAACTTGCCGAAAATAAAAGCCAAGGGCAAGAGAGTGTCTTGGGAGGAGTACCGAGAACTCCAGCGCAAATACATTGCAGAGCAGCGGAAGGCTGAAAATGCGTGGTTTTGGGGCATTCGCTATTGAAGCTACCGCCACCGGTTTGGAGTGGTTAAACTTTATTTAAAATATCCGCCCTCCAGCGGCTCCGTTGCCCCTTATCTGTTTAAGGCCCGCTATATTAGCTGACTGTTTTAAATCTGACCGGTTTTCATTCATGCGCAGACTGCTTTTATGTGGCTTGTTGGCTTTCTGGGCCAACGCTTTGGCTGCCCAGGCAACCCCTCGCAGCGGCACTTCCCCGCTAGCCCCGCGCTCGTCTGCCAACGCGCCTAAAAGCGAAACACCTGCTCCAAGCCGAACAAGCGAGATGAGCGCCCCACCGCCACCGCCCTACTACGCCCCCCCTTCGCCGCACTATCGGCCCGAGCGCGCGTATGCAGAGCCACCTATGCGCATTGCCCCCAGCCCGCGGCAGAACTACGAACCGGAACCCCGATGGAGAGAAAACCCGGCGCCTTATCGACCCGCCCGCGCTCAAGAAACGCCAGCAGTTGCCGTCCAGTGGCTTACTTTAGAAGAAGCCCTCGAGCGCGCGAAGAGCGAGAGGCGTAAAATCTTCATCGACTTCTACACCGACTGGTGCGGCTGGTGCAAGCGCATGGATGCCACCACGTTTTCCGATACAGCTGTCGCCCGATACCTTAACGATAAATACTATCCGGTCAAGTTCAACGCCGAGGCTTCGGAGGAGGTCATTTTTCAAAACAAGGCTTACAGCCTGCGCCGCGAAGGCGCTCGCAGCTACCACGAACTGGCCATCGAGTTGCTCAACGGGCGGCTGGGCTTTCCCACCTTAGTATTTTTGGACGAAAACTTGAGCACTATCCAGGCCATTCCGGGCTATCGAGAGCCAGACCAGCTGTTCAAAATCCTGAACTATTTTGGCACAGACAGCCACAAGACCACTCCTTGGGAGATTTACGAACAAAAATTTAACCGACAGCGCTAACCGGTGGCAGGCAATACCTTTGGCGCGTGCTTTCGCGTAACGACCTTTGGTGAGTCTCACGGCCCAGCGGTGGGCTGTGTCATCGACGGCTGCCCAGCAGGCCTACTCGTAGAGGAAGATTTTATCCAGCGAGAAATGGCGCGTCGCCGCCCAGGGCAAAGCGCCTTAGTTACGCAGCGCCGCGAAGCCGACCGAGTGCACTTCCTCAGCGGCGTCTTCGAAGGTCGGACCACCGGAGCACCTATTGCGCTACTGATTGCCAATGAAGATCAACGTCCGCGCGACTATGAGCACTTGGCTGATGCCTTTCGCCCCGGCCATGCCGATTATACGTATTGGGCCAAGTACGGCACTTACCGGGACCACCGCGGCGGCGGCCGCAGCAGTGCCCGCGAGACAGCAGCCCGCGTAGCTGCTGGAGCTATCGCTAAAATGCTGCTGCGCCAATACGGCATCGAGACGCGCGCCTACGTCAGTCAGGTGGGTCATTTAGCCCTGACGACACCTTACACCGATTTAGACCTGAACCTGACGGATAGCCATGACGTGCGCTGCCCCGACTCCCTCATGGCCGAGCAAATGGCCCAGCTCATCCGCCAAGTGCGCAAAGCGGGCGACACCGTGGGCGGTGTCGTTACGGGCATCGTGCGCGGCTGCCCTCCGGGCTTGGGCGAGCCGGTGTTCGACAAACTACACGCTGACTTGGCTAAGGCCATGCTCAGCATCAACGCCGCTAAGGGCTTCGAATACGGATCGGGCTTCGCCGCAGCCAGCATGCTGGGCAGCGCACACAACGACCTCTTCAGCACCGAAAGCGGCCAAATACGCACGCTGAGCAACCACTCCGGCGGCATTCAAGGCGGCATCTCCAACGGCATGGACATCTACTTTCGCGTCGCCTTCAAGCCCGTAGCCACGCTGCTGCGCGACCAGCCCTCCGTGAACACCGCCGGCGAGCCGGTCATGCTCAAAGGAAAAGGCCGACACGACCCCTGCGTCGTACCGCGCGCCGTGCCCATCGTAGAAGCGATGGCCGCATTGGTCATAGCCGACCATTTATTACGCGCGTCAAAGGCACCAACCTTGGCATAAAGGTCAGTTCCGTAAAGATTATTTGCCTACCTTTGTCCTACCCTTTTTGCATAGAGACAGGCCTGTCGCTCTTTGCGACAGGCTTTTTTTTCCACTAAACTAATCTCTGTTGCGTGTCTATGGAAAAGACTGTAAAAGAACCGCCTGCTGAAACAGCTGCGCCGACTACCAACTCGGGCCACACCAACAAAGCTAAACAATGGAAACATCTGCGCGGTGAAAACGCCTGGACCATGTTTAAAGTGATGTCCGAATTTGTGCAGGGATTTGAGGTACTCAATCAGGTGGGGCCATGCATCTCCATCTTTGGCTCTGCGCGCACGAAGCCAGGCACTTTCTACTACGAGCTGGCCACCAAAATTGCCATGCGTTTAGTGGAAGAAGGCTATGGCGTCATCACCGGCGGAGGCCCGGGCATCATGGAAGCCGGCAACAAGGGAGCCTGGATGAAAGGCGGTGTGTCAGTAGGGCTGAACATCAACTTACCCTTCGAGCAAAGCCATAACCCATTTATCGCTCCGGCGCTCAATCTCAAGCACCGTTATTTTTTTGTGCGTAAGGTCATGTTCGTCAAGTACGCCCAGGGCTTTGTGGTCATGCCCGGCGGCTTCGGCACCTTAGATGAGCTGTTTGAAGTGCTCACTTTGGTGCAAACAAAAACCATTACGCCTGTGCCCATTGTGCTGGTCGGCACAGAGTTCTGGACGGGCCTAAAAGACTGGATGGTAGAGGTCATGCTCCAGCGGCATCACAACATCAGCCCGGAAGACTTAGACCTCTTTCGCATCACCGATGATGCGGACGAAGTAGTGCGCGTCATCAATGAGTTTTACCTCCGCGATGTGGAGCAGCTGTCTCCCAATTACTCGTTGGAATAGTTCCTCTGTGCTGCTCAGCGGAGGGAGCGCCCTGAGCAGCGCAGAAGTCTCACTGGGAAGAGGGCATTAGCGGATTTTCACTACTCGGAAAGCAGCTTGGCGACCGTCGGCTGCCCGTATGCACAGCGTGTAAGCGCCGGCGGGCCACGCATGGCCGAATAAGAGCTCTCCGCTATCGGCATTGAGGGGGTGTGTTTCCAGGCGGCGGCCGAAGGCATCGAACACTTCGGCAGTGGCTAGCGGAACTTTTGGACTGCGGTAGCGCAGCCAAAAGAAGGAGGCCGAAGGGTTGGGGGCTATTTGCCATTCGAGCCATTGGGCGCCCTCGCTTGTAGAGACCGCGCCGGGTATCACCTCAAAGACATCTACGGCAGCCTCAACCAAATGGCCGGGATTATCGTCGTAGGCGATAAAGAGCACGCGTACGCTGTCGGTGAGGGGCAGGAAATGGCTGAGATGGATGGGGCCAGAAGGGCGCCAGGCGCTCATCGAAGCAGTATCGGTGCGGAGCAGGACAGTTTCAGTGCCGTTGCTGAGGTGTACCTCGAAGCGATCGTTGGGTGGAGTGTTGCCCCCTCGGTTAAAAAACCAGAAGTGGTACGTAAGCACAGCATCGCTGTAAGCGGCTAAGCGCATGGGGGGCGAGATGAGCGTTACGCTGCCGTTGTCTACGTCGTCGTTGCCGGCAGAGCCGCCGCCGTTTCCAGTAACGTAACATTCGCCGCCGTTGTCGAAGTCTACGTCAGCTCCCGGGTTGGACAGGTTGTTTTGGAAGGTGGTGGCGACGGGCACACCGCGCTCCCAGAAGCCAGAGGTAGCCGTAGCGGCGGTTGTCCAGCCCAAATCGAGTTCGAAGTCGTCGTAGTAAGCGGGTTCTAATTCAAGCGCGAGAGGGCCGTCCGCTTCGACGATGGCATCGGCCACGCGATAGCCCCAAGCCCCAACGCGATAATGGCCTCCGCTCATACAAGCGAGCGCAAAGCGGCCTTCTGCATCGGTCTGCACCTGGTACGTATTGACCGAGCCGCGCAAGAAGAGGCGCTGGTTGGCTACGGGCGTTGCCGTGCCTTTTTGCAGCACCTGCCCTTGAACGTTGAAGGCGCTGATGGGGTTGAGGACGAGCTCTAGTGGAGTCACCTGGCCGGGTTGGAAGGACAGCTGGACAGAAGCAGTCTGGTAGCCGGCCTTGCTAACGGTTACGGTGAAGGTGCCGGGCGTAGGTTGGCCCGTTTTGAAGGAGCCGTCGGCTTGGGTGCTTTCAGTGGGCATTACAAGCGGGCTGAGGATCCTGATTTCAGCGTTGGCCAGAGGCTGGCCATTGCAACCGTCGAGAATGTGGCCTTCCAAATAGCAAGCGCGCTGATAGGTGGGCGTCAGGACAAACAGGCGCCCCGGGCCGCTGCCCGGACCCGTAGAGGGGATGTTGGTAGCCACCATATTTCCGGAGGGAAAGAAGGGATAGACGCCCCAGCAGCCGTCGAAAGTGGGAGCGCTGCCGCTGGGCCACGTGTCGTATTGCCCCACCAACACCAAGTTGTCGGGCTTGTGCGCATCTACGATGGTTACGCCGTCGGTGTACCAAGAGGTAATGGCGTAGTCGTTGAGAATGTGAGTATTGTGTCCGATGGAGCCAAAGCCGTCGTTGGTCGAATAGCGGTCTAGTTCGCGGATGTTGGCCGGGTCGCTAACATCATAGGCCGTTATGAAGGAGGGCACGCGCTCGTCGGTGGTAATCACGGTTTTGCGGTCGCTAAGCCTCCAGGAGTTGTGCGTAAAGCGCGAAGGCGTTTCGACGGTGCCCAACAAAACGGGGTTCTTTTTATCGCGCATGTCTACAACCGACATGACCCCGGCATATATGTGGCAAGCGTACAGGGTGTCGTTGTCGACGTAGCCGTCGTGGATGTAGCCCAAGTCTTCAAACTTGCCTACATAAGTGGGATTGTAAGGGTCGGTATTGAGATCATGTACGCGCACACTACTAAAGTTGCCGCCGTAGGTGTAGAGAAAGCCGCGCGTCTCGTCGATGTGCAAGGCGTGAATGGCACCTAACTGGCCTTCAATCTCACCAGTACCGGTATAGAAATGGTGGTCCACCTCCGGGCTGGGCAGTTTGCTCAAGTCCACAATTTGCACCCCGCCACCGCCTTCGGTAGTAACGTAAGCGTAGTGTCGGTAAGTCTTGATTTCGCGCCATAGGTTGTTGGGGCCGGGAATTTGTACGATCTCCACGGGTGCATCGGGGTTGGTGACATCCACAATGGACAGACCGCGCGAAGCGCCCACAAGTGCGTACTCGCGGCCATTTTGAGCGTAGCCCCATACGTTGGCCAGCGTTTGCCCAGGGTAGTCGAGCGTAGCGCGAAGTTGAAGATTGAAATTTTGCGCCCAGGCAAGGGCAGGCCAAATGAGTGAGAGCAGCACCAAAGCGAAGCTGAAAAACCATTTCATGAGTCAAGTGTATTTTGTTTGAGCACAATAGCCTTTTCTGAAAGGCGAAGCGAAGGTAGGGCGGTGCTTCTTCTCACTTCCGAGTTTTCGGTCCAATTGACTCCAAAAGCCTTAAAGAGACTTGAGTTGTTCTGTTAACCGAAAGTTACGTTTGGCTATAGTGAGCGAGATGAACCAGCCGTTGGGCTTAAGCGCCTTCAGAAAAGTTCCGTTTTTTGCGATCACAGATTTCCTCAAACATCTTTCCTTGTCCTTCTTTTATGACCCATGCAGAAAATACGACAGAGCGCACTGGCCGTGCTGAGGCTTGGCATTCCATGTCTGCAGAGGCCGTCCTGGAGTATTGGAACACCAGCCGTGAAGGTCTGACGGAGGCAGAAGCCCAGCGCCGGCTAAGGGAATACGGCCCGAATGCCCTTCCAGCAGCTAAGCAGCCGACGCTTTCAGAAATTATCCTTCACCAGATTGCCAGCCCCCTCATCGCCATCTTACTAGCCGCCGCAGTGGTGTCCGTGCTGATTGGAGAGTTTGTCGATGCTTTTTTCATTTTAGTGGTTATCGGCCTGAATACGGCTTTAGGCACCTATCAGGAGTACAAAGCGCAGAAGAGCGCTTCGAGCCTTCAGCGCATGTTGCGCATTCGGGCGCGCATTCGGCGTCAGGGGCGCGTGCGCGAAATAGATGCCGAAGTCCTCGTACCAGGCGATATTGTGCTGCTGGAATCTGGCAGTAAAGTGCCGGCCGATATGCGTCTGCTGTCGGCGCGTGGGCTGTTGGCCGACGAAAGCCTTCTAACCGGCGAGTCTATTACCGTAGAAAAGAGCACAGCGCCACAAGCACAGGAAGTTCCCTTGGCTGACCGACACAATATGGCGTACGCAGGTTCAACAATTACTTCTGGGCGAGGCTTGGGCGTAGTGGTGGCTACAGGCATTCAGACAGAAGTCGGCGCCATTGCCCGCAGCGTAGCCGAGTCGGAAGCGGCCAAACCACCATTGGTGTTGCGCATGGAGAAATTTACCCGCAGCATTGCCATCATCATTGTGGTCATCAGCCTCATTTTAACTTTCATCCTGCGCACGCAAGGCTACGATTGGATGAGCATCTTTTTCTTTGTGGTAGCATTGGCGGTGTCAGCCATACCAGAAGGCCTTCCGGTGGCGATGACAGTAGCGCTTTCAGTAGCCACGAGCCGCATGTCCAAGCGCAACGTCATTGTGCGGCGTCTGACGGCAGTGGAAAGCTTGGGCAGCTGCACAGTCATCGCCAGTGATAAGACAGGCACCCTGACGGTCAACCAGCAGACAGTACGCACCCTCTTCTTGCCCGATGGCACGCAGTGCTATGCCACTGGAGAGGGCTACAATGGCGTCGGGGAAGTGGTTTGCGGCCAAGATGGCGATCCCGCTGCACTGCTTACGCCCTTGTTGGAGGCCGTGCTAATGGCCAATGAGGCGAGTTTGCACCGCAAGGAGGAGGGGCAATGGGAACACCAAGGCGATGCTATGGACGTGGCCCTGCTTGCACTTTGCTATAAGGCCGGCATCGAGCCAGAGGCACATAAAGCCTCTTTAGAGACGATAGAAGAGATTCCGTACGAGTCTGAAAATAAATACTCTGCGGCGTTTTATCGGAAAGACGGAAAGACATGGGCGGCTGCTAAAGGAGCTGTGGAAACCATTTTGGATTTTTGCGACAGCGCTCAAGTGCGCGGGCAAATCCGGCCTCTTGACCGCGCCGCCATTGAGCAACGCGCCGATGCCCTGGCGGCCGAAGGCTTACGCGTGCTGGCCATAGCGGGAGGGCCGTGTAGCTTGCCCGAAAGCCAAAGGCCAAAAGAGGCCCTATGTGGCCTGCGCTTTTTGGGATTAGCGGGGTTCATAGACCCCCTGCGCCCAGAGGCCAAGGAAGCGGTGGAGCGCTGTCGAAGGGCCGGCATCCGAGTCATTATGATTACGGGCGACCACCCGGCTACGGCTGAAACCATCTCGCGAGAGTTGGGGCTAATCACGCCCAAACAGCCTCATCCAGTCGTTAGCGGAAAACAACTAAGCGAGGCCGGCCCTCCAGAAACAGAAGCTTTCAGCGATTTGGTGCGCTGCTCCAACGTCTTCGCTCGCGTGTCGCCCGAACAGAAACTCCAAATTGTGGATGCCCTCATCCGAAGCGGCGAATTCGTGGCCGTTACGGGCGACGGCGTCAACGATACGCCCGCTCTACGCCGCGCCAACATCGGCGTAGCCATGGGTTCTGGGACCGACGCCGCCAAAGAAACGGGCACCATGATCATCACCGACGACAATTTTTCCTCCATCGTCGCCGGCGTGGAGGAAGGGCGGTTTGCTTACGACAATGTGCGCAAAGTAATCTCGCTGCTAATTTCTACAGGAGCTGCAGAGGTTTTTCTCTTCATGAGTTCTGTCTTGCTGCAGTTGCCTGTCCCCCTGTTGGCGGTTCAATTGTTGTGGCTCAATTTGGTTACCAACGGCATCCAAGACGTTGCCTTGGCCTTTGAAGGCGGAGAGCCTGGGGCCATGGAGCGCCAACCGCGCAAACCCTCAGAACCCATCTTCAACCGCCTGATGATCGGGCAGACGCTCACGGCTGCCCTGGCGATGGGCTCAGTCACTTTAGGCCTCTGGTACTGGCTCATTCGCATCGTAGGCATGGGCGAAGCGGAAGCGCGCAACGACCTACTGCTGCTGTTTGTGTTACTGCAAAATATACACGTTTTCAACTGCCGATCAGAGCGAACCTCTGCCTTCCGCGTGCCCATTAGCCGCAATTACCTGCTTGTCTTTGGCGTGCTGGCTGCCCAGGGCCTCCACATTTTGAGTATGCACCTGCCGTTCATGCAATCGCTTTTGCGCATTGAACCGGTCAGTTGGTACTATTGGAAGCTGCTCCTGGTGTTGTCTACTTCCCTATTGATGGTGATGGAATTGTACAAGATGTGGGTGCGATGGAGCGAACGCCGACAAGCGCAAGCGCTGGGCCGCTAAGGGCGCACTACTTGAAAGCGCTGTGTCGCCTGCCCATTGTTGGCCTCTAACCGAACCACATACAGACCAGGCGGCAAATGACTGACGTCGAAACACTCGGACAGCCCTAGAGCAGCATAAGCCCGACGGCTTTGCAAGACCTGTCCTAAGGGCGACAGCAGTTCGAGCCAGACCTCTGCAGGGGCGGGCAACTCCGCTTGTATCCAAACCTCTCGGTGCGCCGGATTGGGGAAGGCTGTCATCCTCCAGCCAATTGCAGGCTCATCAGCGCTCACCGCCTGCTGCACGGTGGCTGTGCGCACAATACTTGGCGAGCAAGCACTGCGGTCACTAATGGTAACGGTGTAGGTTCCTTGGCTGAGTTGGGTAATAACAGGAGTCGTCGGGCCATGGCTCCAAAAATACTCGTATAGCGCCGAAGAGTTAAGGTATTGCCCAGAGCCGCCGGAGGCAATAACCTGAATAGCGCCGTTTTGGCCCGGTGGCACTGTCTCGTTCGTTACCTGCAGCGTGGCATCGAGCGGCTCCAAAGGCGGCAACAAGACAATGCGCTGCGAAAGGCCGACCCAAAAGCAAGCGCCTGTGTCTGGGCGCACATTAAAAACAAAAGCAGGCCCCGGCTGAACAAGGACGCCTCCGCCTAGCACTACTGGCGTGAGGTAATAGATACCAGCGGGTAGAAAGCTACCGTTGTTGAACAACCCCGGCAGGGTGAGGATAGGCGAAAAAACCGTGCTGACTACGCCGGCCACATCGCCTGGCCAAACGGTATCCAACAGGGGTTCTGTACTCAAGCACCAGGCTAAGCCGTAAATCTCGCCTTCCGTAGGTAGCGAAAATCCCATCGTGTCGAGGCGCAGATAATCCCTTAAGAACGAACGAAAACACACCAGACCCTCGCGCCCTACAAAGACATGGCCCACTGCGCCCTCTGCACACGACACTTCGCGCAGACGCGTAACTTGTAGGCAGAACTCTCCTTGCGCCGGCCCGTTAGGCCCTCGATACCCATCAACCATCAGGTAGTAGCGCCGTCCGACTTCGGTAGCGGCCACAAAACCCGCTCGCCAGTCGGGATCGCCCACAGGTGAGCGGTCGTCGTTGCAGCCGACCAGCATGAGCTCACTGCAGTTGTCGCCTTCAAAAAGCGCCATTTGTGTGTCGCCGGGAAGCCCTTGTGCTACGCCCACGTATTTCTGGGCGTGGCACGGCACGGTCTGCACCTCGTAGCGATGGCCGTCGCCTACGAAAGTAAACCACAGAGTGTTGTCTAAAAAATCCGGCTCGCCCGGCGGTGTTTCACCCCAACAGGAGACCTCTGGGTCGGTCTCTGAAACCCCCGCCGCTGTGTTGTCGAAGATAGGCGATACCTGAGCCACACCGGGCACCTGACCGAACAAGGCGCTAATGTCCACAGCCGTCTGGCAAGTGTCGGGGTTCTGCGCCATCACCGTAAACAGCTCCAGATCGTCTATTTTCCAGTGGTATTCGTATTGCCCAATCCAGCGAAAGCGCAGCCATACTTGAGCTTGACCGTTGGCTTGAGGCAGTTCCACTTCGACCCAGCCTTCAAAAGGTAAGTTGGCCGGATGGGTTTCGAAAAGAGTTTGGTATTCAAAAGTATCGCCGTCCGTGCTCACCCCTACTTGGGCGCGTGTGCCGCTCGGTTTAAAGTAAATATATTGGGTGTAAAAGCGCAAGCGAACGCCTACCCTGCCGCTGCAATCGGCCGGGCGGTTAAGGTTGGTTAGCCATACATCGTGGGCCGCAGGGCCGTTGGCATCGGAGTTGAAGAGGAAATAGCCGCCTGCTGCCGTAGGCGCGTTAAAAGGCGACAATCCAGGTTCCTGATAGCCTTCCGCAGGGTTGTCGGTCCACTCCCATTTTGAGGGGCCAGCGTTAGTGCCGCCGTGCGCCCACTGGCTCGTGGCCAAAAACGAGTCGTCGAATGTTTCCGTCCAAAAGGTTTGCCCCAAAGCGCATACAGCCCAACAGATCAGGCCTAAAGCCAAAGAGCACGGTTTGAAGTAGTTTTTGTGTATCATAGGCGAGCAGCATTTTTGGCTCAAAATACTCCCCTGGCACTTTTCCGACCCTCCCATGGGGTGCTTCCTTAAAGGATTTGAATTACTCTCCTGTTTTGCAGGGGCGAAATGCGAAATACGAAGGTACGGAGCCAGTGGCTTTAGTGGGCCTTTAGAGCAGCTCAAAGGGCACTAATTCAGAGTGTTAAGCACGCCGGTTTTGGCAAGACGTCTTCAGCTACCTTTAGCCCCTTTTAGAACAGCTATTTTTTGCGTTTTCGAAAACCGCCGTTGCGCCGGCGCGAGCGATTGTCGCCCTTATGGCGCGAGCGTCCGGAGACATTAGCATTTTGCGCGTCCTTCTTAACGCTGGAAGCCAATACGTCAAGTGAGCTGTGGCCTTCGTGCAGTTGCAAGTGTCCGTCGGAGAGTTGCTCTAAATCGGTCTTGATAACGTCGTCCGACACATAATGCTCCTGGTTCCAAGTCTTGTAGGCCAGCTTCATGTACGAAGCAATGACCTCGACGAAGGCTTCTTTTTTGGGGCCATTGGGCATGGCCATAGCTTTCTGGATAAGGCGCTGCACATTTTGGCCGTAGTGGCGCAAGCGAGCGGTGCTGCTCGGATATGAGATGCGCTCAGGTTTAGGGCGCTCTGTTATGGGGCGAATCACCACCCCCGGCGGAGGGGTAACCTCGAGGTCGTAGCCAGCAATGGCAAAGGCGTGGTTCCACAGTTTTTCCCGATAATCGTCAGAGTTCCGATTGCCCGCAGGGTGAAGCAACTGCATCATACCGATGATGCTCTCTACCGCCTTTTGGCGTTGCTCAGGCTGCGCTATGTCGCGGGCATAGAGCAGGAGGTCTTGGATCAGTCTGCCGTATTCGGCAAAGCGTATTTCCGGTTTTTCGGTGTTGTAATGCGTCTTTAAGCTGTTCATAGCGGGCACAAGCACAAGAAGAAGTTTAAGAAAAAGAGGGAGCGAAAGCCATGCGCTAGTCAGAAGGAGAAATCATTCCACAGTTACCGATTTGGCTAAGTTGCGCGGCTGGTCTACGTTGCACCCTCGCAATACGGCGATGTAGTAAGCGAGCAATTGCAGCGGTATCACCGATAACAGCGGTGTGAATGGCTCTTCAGTATGCGGAATCTCGATGGCGTAATCGGCCATGCTCTTAATCAAGTCATCGCCTTCTGTAACGACAGCGGTAACGATGCCACCGCGACTCTTAACTTCCTGGATGTTAGAGACGATTTTATCGTGTGTGCTGCCGTTGGTGGCAATCACGAAGACGGGCATGTTCTCGTCGATAAGTGCAATAGGACCATGCTTCATTTCGGCAGCTGGATAGCCTTCTGCATGGATGTAGGAGATTTCCTTGAGTTTAAGCGCCCCCTCTAAAGCAATAGGGAAATTGTACCCTCGGCCTAAATACAAGGCATTGGAAGCATCTTTAAATTCGCTAGCAATGTATTTCACTTGATCATGACACTGGTGCAGCAGCTGTTCCATTTTTTGCGGCACCAAAGCCAGTTCCTGCACCAGTCGTTGGTACTGCGACTTGCCTAAGTAGCCGCGCTCATAGCCTAAAATAAGGGCCATCATGCTGAGCATAGTTACTTGACCAGTAAAGGCTTTGGTAGAGGCAACGCCGATTTCAGGGCCGACGTGAATGTAGGAGCCGCTATCGGTGGTGCGCGCAATGGAAGAACCCACCACGTTGACAATACCGTAGGTAAGAGCACCGCACTGTTTAGCTAAATGGAGTGCGGCCAAAGTATCAGCGGTTTCGCCAGACTGAGAAATGGCCAGTACGATATCGCTTTCGCGCACTACAGGGTTTCGGTAGCGGAATTCCGAAGCGTACTCCACCTCTACTGGCAAGCGGGCCAGGTCTTCAAACAAATATTCGCCGATCATGCCAGCGTGCCACGACGTGCCACAGCCCAAGATGATCATGCGCTGAGCGTTGATCATGCGCTTCTTGTATTCCTCCATGCCGCCGAGCCGCACCCAGCCTTCTTCGGCGTTCATGCGACCGCGCATGCACTCAGCAATTGTAGAGGGCTGTTCAAAAATTTCTTTGAGCATGAAGTGTGGGTAGCCGCCTTTCTCCAGCTGCTCAATCTCCATCTCGATTTCCTGCACGACGGGGTACTTCTCCTGATTTCGCAAGTCGCGTATTCGGAGCGGATGGTTGCGCCGGACAACCGCTACCTCTTCGTCATCTAAGTAAACAACCTGCTTGGTGTGTTCCACAATGGGTGTGGCATCGGAGGCAATGAGAAACTCCTCCTCACCAATGCCAATGACTAAGGGACTGGATTTGCGCGCCGCCACCAAGAGATCAGGATCCTTGCTGTCCATGACCACAATGGCATAGGCGCCCTGTACCTGAGTGAGGGCTTGCTGTACGGCGTCTTCCAACGACAGTTGGCTGCGCTCTTGAATTTCTTCAATGAGGTGTACGAGCACTTCCGTATCGGTCTCGCTCTGAAAAGTGTGGCCGTGGTTGAGCAGTGCGTTTTTCAGCACCGCATAGTTCTCAATGATGCCGTTGTGCACTAGGACCAGACGCCCATTGTCGCTGGTGTGTGGGTGAGCATTGATGTCGTCGGGTCTGCCGTGCGTAGCCCAGCGCGTGTGGCCAATGCCTACATTCCCGCGGGTATCTTGCCCAGCGGCGTATGCTTCTAAATCACTGACTTTTCCTTTCTTTTTATAAATGTTGATCCGACCGTTTTGCAAAGCGATGCCGGCGCTGTCGTAACCGCGGTATTCTAATCGCTGAAGGCCTTTTATAAGAATGGGATAAGCAGGGCGAGGGCCGAGGTATGCTACAATGCCGCACATAAGGTTGAAGAAAAAGGATCGGGTGAAGGTATGGGTTTAGCTCGTGCTCATAAGATTAGCGAACCAGCGTGTACTTGAGCGTCAGTTTGGCGGGATAAACGGCACTTCTGGGGCCAAAGAGAACGACTCGATGGGAGAGGCGGGTTTGTGGAAATACTCTAATAAACAGCGTTTGTTCTTTCAAATCACCAGAGCTGTTATCCACCATTTTTTGGAAGCGCTGCGTCAGGGTAAGTCGATAGCGCTCTAAACTCTGACCGTTCTCCACAGTAGGTTGTGGCGTTCCGCCAAAGCGACTGAAGTTGTTGGCGGTACTTAGAGAGTACAACACATCTGGGATGAAAAACAACGCCGTATCGCCGTATGCCTCCGAAGCCACCAGCTGGCTAACGGGGGGAAGATAGATGTTGGCGCCCAGAGGGTTGGCCACGGTCATTTCCAATTCCGCTTTGTTGACCGCGATGTTTTCGAGCTGATGGGCATGCGGTATTTCAAGCCTGAGCCGCAGCCCATTTAGCCCTTGCACGAAGAGTAAATCTTCTGCTGGCTTATCCACATAACTTTCGGCAAGACTGCCGGTGTAGTCGTGCTCGAAGGCGTTGAATTTATTGCCGCCCAAGAAGGAAAAGTCGAAGGTGCGGGAGGTCGCGAGGGTGTCGTCTGCGTATTTGAAGTAGAGGCGGATGAAACTGAAGCCGCGGTCGTTCAAATTAAAGGCGAGAATAGCCCCGGGCGAGGCATTAGCAGCAGCCGTGATGCGCAAGCCGCGTATTTTTTGCCAAAAAAGCGTGTCGGCAGTGAGCGTAAGGCTGTCGGTGTCGAGAATTTCTTGGCCAAAAGCGTCGCTCAGGGGGACTCTCAAATAGGGGCCTTTTTCGATAGTGTCGAACAGCGGTATGTTCGTACGTGGACGCGGGAGAAAGTTGCTTACTTCGCCCAGTAGCTCGCCCTCGGGCAACGACTGGCGAGAGTAATACGGTTGGTTCCAGCGCAAGACGCTTCCTTCGGCGATGCGGTGTACGCGCACGGTTTGAGGTTGGGTAGTATCTCCGTAGCAACCTTCGGCTGCATATCGCAAAAAGAGAACAATGGAATCTACTACAGCGCTTTGAAAGCGCGGGCTGAGGTCGCTGGGGCGGAAGAGGGTGTAGATGGTTGCCGTTGTGCGCCCGAAGGTCGGGTCTCGCAATTCGCCACACAGCAGGTAAGGGCTGGTAGAAGTGCGGTCAGAGGTTTCTACGCTATCTTCCCGCTCCACGGTAATGTGCAGGGTAAGGGTATCGGTGTAGGCAAATTCGCCGCGCTCATCCTCCAGGAGGTCGGCGCCAAAGTCGGTGGGTTTAGAACATTGAAAGAGCACGACCGCTCCAATAATTAGCCATCCAAAGGTGAGCAAGGGAATGGGCCAGGTAACGCGCATGATGCAGGAATATTCTGTGATAGGCTCCCTTGACTACATGGCGCATCTCCGGAGTTGCCTGAGCCGAAGATGCGCCACGGAGTTAGCAAGGATGATGAAAAAGAAATCAGGAGATCTCCTCTACCGCGCTCAGCTGGCGCATAAAGGTCATTAAATGGTCAAACATGTTGCCGTTTTCCTCCGAATGCCACGTCAGCACTGGCTTTTGCCCTCCTAAACCCAAGGCCTCCGCTTGCTCGCGCACGCCTGAGTCGGCCAGAACAACGGCATCAGAGTAATGGTAGGCTCCCTTGTGAACAGAGACGCCGCCCTCTTCAGTTCGGAAAGGTTCCAGATGCACCGGTTGAATGTTGTTGATAGTGGCTTTTTGCACAAAGCGATCGGCCTCTAAGCGCTCGCGCGGAGTGTCGTAGGCACAGAAAACGACCTGAGCATGCGCGAAAAGCGGCTCCATCTGATAGGCCTTGCGAACGTAGAGCGGAATTAAGCCCGTAAGCCAACCATGACACATGATCATGTCGGGCGCCCAACCAAATTTTTTAACCGTCTCCAAAGCGCCTTTGCAGAAAAAAGCCATGCGGTCTGGGTTGTCTTCGAAAGGCTCGCCGTTCTCGTCTTCAAAAACATATTTGCGGCGGAAGAAATCTTCGTTGTCCAGGAAATACACCTGTAAACGAGAGCTGGGCATCGAAGCAACTTTGATGATGAGTGGGTAGTCGTCGTCATCTACGATAATGTTCATTCCAGAAAGACGAACGACCTCGTGCAAACGATGGCGACGCTCGTTGACAACCCCATAACGCGGCATCAAAATGCGCAACTCGAACCCATTATCATGTAGAATCTTAGGTAGCTGACCAACTAAGTAAGAAATAAAGTTTCCTTCGGTGTAGGGTTCCATCTCTTGGGTCACAAAAAGCAGACGTTTCTTTTCCATGTAAGACGATATTCTGACTAATGTTTTCTAATCACTCCTAATGTACAGACGCGTATCATCGAAAATATGGCGCAAAATTATAAAAAAACCGCGTTTTAAAGGCGAACTTTTTACTACAACTAGGAGGTCTAGAGGAAAGGGCAGCAAAAAGTTTTAGCTGTAGAGGTACATACTTCGGTTGCGCTCCAGTTCGCGGAAATACGGGTCTTTAAGGTCTCGAATGAAGTGGATAGCCTCGCCGGTGCTTTTCATTTCCGGCCCTAAGCGTTTGTCCACGCCGGGGAATTTTTCGAAAGAGAAGACCGGCACTTTGATGGCATAACCGGCGAGGCGCTGTTCT
This sequence comes from uncultured Saprospiraceae bacterium, assembly GCA_937934275.1. Taxonomy (GTDB): domain Bacteria; phylum Bacteroidota; class Bacteroidia; order Chitinophagales; family Saprospiraceae; genus M3007. The sequence continues at coordinate 24,638 of CALHAM010000083.1, forward strand.
ATGGAGAAGTCGCGCAGTTTGTGCGTGCCCAGCATCACCTTAGTAGCGATGTTCAAGTAGGGGATGTTGTAAGCTTTAGCAATAAAAGGCGTTGTGCGCGAGGCGCGTGGGTTGGCCTCAATGACGTAGACCTCATCGTCTTTGATGGCATACTGAATGTTGATGAGGCCGCGAATGCGGAGGGCACGGGCGATTTTTTCGGCGTATTCCACCATGCGCTCGATGACGATAGGGCCAAGCGAGTAACAGGGCAACACGGCCGAAGAGTCGCCCGAATGAATACCGGCCGGCTCAATGTGCTCCATGATACCCATGACGTGCAGCTCATCCCCATCAAAAATAGCATCAATTTCGGCTTCCTTAGCGCGCTCGAGGAATTGGTCAATGAGTACGCGATTGTCGGGCATGTGTTTGAAAATAGTCAGCACGTGGCGTTCTAGCTCATGGTCATTAATGACAATTTTCATGCGCTGACCGCCCAAGACGTAACTGGGCCGCACCAAAAGCGGATAAGGCAAACGCCGAGCGATGTCGAGCGCTTCGTCCACATCACGCGCAGCGCCGTACTTGGGGTAGGGTATGTCGAGCGAACGGAGCAGGTCGCTGAAGCGCCCTCGATCTTCAGCAATATCCATGTCTGGAAAGGCCGTGCCGACGATATTCCAACCGTTTTTATGCAGATTTTCCGCCAATTTTAGGGCTGTTTGCCCTCCCAGCTGCACAATGACACCGTCGGGGCGCTCGTGCTCGAGGATTTCCTCGAGGTGTTCCCAATACACCGGCTCGAAGTAGAGTTTGTCGGCCACGTCGAAGTCCGTGCTCACTGTTTCGGGGTTGCAATTGACCATGATGGTTTCAAAGCCCACCTCCTTAGCCGCCAGCACGCCGTGTACGCAGCAATAATCGAACTCAATACCTTGACCGATGCGGTTGGGGCCAGAGCCGAGCACGACAATCTTTTTGCGGTCATGCGCAACCAAACTCTCGTTCTTAGGCTGAAAGACGGGAGCCACCGCCTCGTCCTCCGCCTCACCCTGGGCAAGTACAGGTAATTGGGCAATGCCGTTCTCAAACGTCGAATAAAAGTAGTTGGTTTTCGACTCGAACTCTGCCGAGCAAGTATCTACCATCTTATACACGCGCCGAATGCCGCGCTTTTTGCGCTCGCGAGTAACCGATTTTTCATCTACGCGCAACAGCCAAGCGATCTGAGCATCGGAGTAGCCGTTCTTCTTCAGCGTCAAAAAGAAATCGTCCGGAATGTCTTCGGGCACGTTGTAGCGCTGTAGCCGCTCTTCTATTTTGACTAACTGCTTAATCTCTTGAATGAACCAAGGGTCAATACCCGTCAGCTTTTGTACGGTGCGCAGCGGAATCCCCAGACGAAGGGCGTCCTTGACGCGATAAATGCGATCGTCGGAGGGCTTTTCCAGGCGCTCCAAGATGTCGTCGGTCTTGAGCCATTCCTTCATGTCGGCGCCTAAACCGTTGCGGTTGTTCTCCTGGCTCTGACAAGCCTTTTGAAGCGCTTCCGTAAAGCTGCGTCCAATAGCCATCACCTCGCCCACCGACTTCATCTGCAAGCCGAGGCGAGCGTCGGCGCCCGGAAACTTCTCAAAGTTCCAGCGCGGCATCTTGACGATGACGTAGTCTTGCACTGGTTCAAAAAGGGCCGACGTTGTCTTAGTGATCTGGTTGGCCAGCTCGTCCAGCGTATAACCAATAGCCAGCTTAGCGGCAATCTTAGCAATTGGATAGCCTGTGGCCTTGCTGGCCAAAGCGGAGGAGCGCGACACACGCGGGTTCACTTCTACAGCAATAAGTTCTTCCGTCTCTGGGTTTTGGGCAAACTGTACGTTGCAGCCGCCGGCGAAGTTGCCCAGTCCGCGCATAATGCGCAGCGCCTGATTGCGCATGTGCTGAAAGCACGTATCGCTGAGCGTCATGGCGGGTGCGATGGTAATGCTGTCGCCCGTATGTACGCCCATAGGATCGAGGTTTTCAACGGTGCAAATGATGACGACGTTGTCGTTGCGATCGCGCAGCAACTCTAACTCGTACTCTTTCCAGCCTAACAGGGCCTTTTCCACCAATACCTCATGGGTGGGCGAAGCATTGAGGCCGCGCTTGAGGGCCTCATCAAAATCTTCCTCGCGCATAACGAAGCCGCCCCCCGTTCCGCCCAGCGTGTAGGAAGGCCGAATAACCAGCGGAAAACCAATTTTCTGCGCTGCTTCCTTGCCTTCCAGAAAAGAGTTGGCAATGTAAGAAGGAGCTACCGATAGACCTAAACCAACGACAAAGCGCTTGAACTCGTCGCGGTTTTCCGTCGTCTCAATAGCGCGTGTGTCTACGCCAATCATGCGCACGCCGTACTGTTCCCACAAGCCTAACTTTTCGCACTCGATGGCCAAATTGAGCGCCGTCTGGCCGCCCATAGTGGGCAATACGGCGTCTATGGGCGGCAGAATAGGGTTTTCCTGATGCTCCTGCAGAATCTTTTCGATGCTTTCCGGCGTCAGTGGGCGCAAGTAGATGAAGTCGGCGGTTACAGGGTCGGTCATAATAGTGGCCGGGTTAGAATTGATAAGGGCCACCTGAATACCTTCCTCGCGCAACGAACGGCTAGCCTGAGAGCCGGAGTAGTCAAATTCACAGGCCTGGCCAATAACGATTGGCCCCGAACCAATAATAAGTACCGTCTGAATGGATGGATCTCTCACAGCAGGCGTTTTTTAGAAAAAACCGGAAGCAGCTTGTAGAGCTGCTTCCGGTCTATGCGATGGGTTACAGTTTTCTTTCTTCTGGAAGACATCTCGAGCCGCAAAGGTAGGGCGTGCTTACCGAAAATGCCTTTAGAGCGCACCGACAAAACTCCGAAAGTTGCGCTACCGCCGTATCGAGCAAGCGTTGAGCGGAACACTAACCGACTTGAAATGCCTTCTACTCTTCCTCGTCGAAGTACACCTTGTAATACTTCTTTCCACGCGCTTCGTCGAAGCCTCGCTCAATGAGATCGCGGCGTCCGTGGACGTAGATGTGGAAGTTTTTATCCAGTTTGATGATGCTTCTGAGGATTCGGAATTCCTTTTTGACGGCTGGCTTGCTGATATCGAAGCGATCTTCAAGCGGCACGGCATAGGCCTGGGCATACTCGTCGCGATAGGCCTTAAAAGCCGCTTGTTGCTCCTCTTCTGGGAAAAGCGCTTTGGCGTAGTGATCGGCGTCGAAGTGCTCGTTCTCTTTGAAATAAAGGCCAGACCGGTAGAGGGCATCGAGCTGGTCGGCGCGGTCAAGGCCAAAGCGATGCGGCAATTTTTGCTGGATAAATTCACTCGACAGGGCGATGTGGTGGCGCGTCTGAAAATAGTGGTCTTCCACTGGCCGGAGGCGCAGGAAGTCGTCTTTCCAGAACGACCGCTCGTCGCGTTTAGAAACAGTATCTATGGCGCAAAGGCGATAGCCCTCCACCTCATCTAAGTTAAAGACAAGGGCCGCTGTTTCGGGTTTTTCGGGTGAAATACCGCTACGCACACTGAGGGCGTATTGTTCGGGCAAGCGCTCGATGTGAAGGAAGGACTGTGGGCTTTGTACCTTCCAGAGGCCAATAGCTGTGGTAGCCTCGCCGCCAAGGACGAGATTGTCGAAATACAGGACCAGAAACTCACCGCCCTGCATGCGGCTGTTTTCGGAGTGCTCATAAAGGCGTTGGGCCAAACGGGCGGCTTCCTCGGGCAGGGTATCTGGGTTTTGGAACAACGTGTTACAGGATTGGAACACAGGGTGATGGCTGACGTCTTCCTCGTGGAAAAAGTAGAAGAATTCCGCCATCTTCTCAAAAGGCTTTAGAAAGGCCCCCAGAAGCCATTCGTGCACCGCGTCGTGCGGCGAAGTGAGCAGTTGTTTGGGCAGGTAAACGCCCTCGTTTCGGGATTTGGCACCCACCCAGGCGACAGCGACGCGGCGCAAATTAGCATGGTCGAACTCAAGCATATTGACTGAAAAAAGTGAGAGATATCTTCGCAAGACGAGCCATTTCAACGGCAAAGGTTGTTAAGAACACCATTGGTTCGCTGGGCACATCCAAGCACAGGCCTCCTTTTACAACCTCTTCCTCGCTCCTGACTCCTGGCTGAGGGCCTCCCACATTTTAAAATAAATATCGGTGTTGTCGTAGATACCTGAGAATAAGTGGGCTTGTGGCCCGTAGGCCAAAACGGGCACCATCGCAGCGGAGTGAAGGCGAGTGGTAAAAGCAGGCGCGAAGTGTTTCGGGTTTTGAGTGGGGTTGAGGCTCATTCCGCCGCATTCGTGGTCGCCAGTAACGATAAGGAGGGTTTCGCCGTCTTTTTGAGCGAAGCGCAAAGCTTCGGTGACGGCAGCCTCGAAATCGCGCAACTCCGCTCTGAGCCAGCTGACGTCGTTGGCATGCAAGGCCCAATCAATTTGACTGCCTTCGACCATGAGAAAGAAGCCCTTTGGGCTGCGCTTTTGCAAGTATTCGCAGGCACGAGCGGTAGCCATGGGCAAATATCGGCGACCTTCGTGAGCGCTGGGCGGTTCGCGATCGGCGGTAAAGAGATAGAAAGGAGCCGAGCCATCTAAGGGCAACTGGTTAAAGGTAGTTCCGAAGCGGACGAGATAGCCGTTTTTGCGAAGCGAGTCGAGCAAATTGCGCCGGTCGGGGCGATCGTTGAAGTAGCCTCTTCCGCCACCGATGAAGCAATCTAAAGAGGACTTTAAATAATCCTCAGCAATGAACTCGGAAAAGGCGCGCAGGTCCTGATGAGCGACAAAACAAGCGGGGGTAGCGTGCACTGCCGAGCACGTTACCACCATGCCCGTAGCCCATCCGAGTGCAGAGAGTTCCTCTAAGATGGTACGGCAGGGTTCGAAGTGAGGCGGCACCAAGCCAATAGCGCCATTTTTGGTTTTCTGACCGCAAGCAAAGGCCGTAGCACCCGCAGCAGAGTCGGTTACGCGCTCATCGTAGGCATGCGACTGGTGAAAACCAACGAACGGAAACTGCTCCCAAACAGAACGCCCGACACCGCGCCAATACAGTGAGGCGCTAAGCTGAGGTGTGGCCATGCCATCGCCAATAATCAAGATAATATTCTTAGGCCTTTCGGCCAATGGCACCGGCATTTTGGACAGCGGCCTATGCCGATCGGCGCAAGCGACGACAACAACAAGCAAAAGTGCCTCAAAGAAAAGCAGGTGTAGAGATCGAAGCATAGCATTTCAAGCCTGCAGGAGCGCGCCGTCGCGCATTTCTAAGCAGCGGTCGGATAGCTCGGCGAGTTCAAAATTGTGCGTAACGATGACGAAAGTCTGGCCGTAGTCGCGGCGCAATTGTCGGATGAGGCGGTGCAAGTCAGCAGAAGCCGCGCTATCTAAGTTGCCGGTGGGTTCATCGGCAAAGACAATATCGGGCTGATTCACCAGAGCGCGAGCAACAGCGACGCGCTGCTGCTCGCCGCCGCTCAGCTCCGTGGGCTTATGGTGCAGGCGATCGCTCAGGCCCAAATAATCGAGCAGTTCTGTGGCGCGTTGGCGCACTTGAGCCGCTGGTTTTTTCTGGATAAAGCCCGGGATGCACACATTTTCTAAGGCCGTAAACTCAGGCAGCAAGTGGTGAAACTGAAACACAAAACCGATGTGCCGATTGCGAAAGAGGGCCAACTGACGCGCAGGCAAGCGCTGGACATCCGTTTGGCAAATGCGGATTTCGCCGTCGTCGGCGCGGTCCAGCGTGCCGAGAATGTGTAGGAGCGTACTTTTGCCCGAACCAGACCTACCCACAATGCTCACAATTTCGCCCTGCGACACCGACAGGTCTATCCCTTTGAGTATGTGTAATTGGCCAAAGGATTTATGGATATTTCTCGCTTCCAATACCATGTTTGCTGAAAAACGGTCGCTTTCGGATCAAGCAGCCGGGCAAAGATAGCACCTGCCGTTCTTCAAGCGACATATGCCTCGGCACCTGCTTAAAAACAACCTTGACAACAGCGCCATTGAACGCTATAAATTCGCCTGTTTCGTGAAGATCCTGCAAGTGTGCAAAAAGTATCCCTATCCGCTCCGAGACGGCGAGAGCGTGGCCATAGTGCAGCTATCGCGCGCGCTGCAGCAGTGCGGGTGCTCGGTGTCGCTATTGACCATGAACACACGCCGTCACTGGTATGCCGGCAACGATACGCCTAAAGCGCTGGAACATTACGAGCGCTTATGGGCCGTAGAGGTAGACAACCGCATCCGCCCTTGGCCAGCCATTCGCAACCTGTTTTCTGAGCAACCGTACCACATAGAGCGGTTTGTCAGCGAGACGTTTGCACACCAGCTGAGGCAAGTCCTTCGGCAAGAATCCTTCGACATCGTGCTGCTCGAGACCATCTATCTGACCTCCTACACTCCGACCCTCCGACAGTATAGCCAAGTGCGCTTGGCGCTGCGGACACACAACGTGGAGAGCGAAATCTGGGAGCGAATAGCCTGCCACAGCCCTCTCTTAAAGCGCACTTACTTACGCCTCCAAGCGCAACGCCTCAAACGCTTTGAGCAAGCACACATTCACGACGGCGACCTGGTGGTGGGCATCAGCGAGCGCGATGTGGCCACTTTCCGCGCTTGGGGGTTACAAAAACCGGCCATTGTCGTGCCCATCGGAATAGACGCCTCCGCTTATACGCCCAACGAGCAGAGCTTCGGGCAACCTTTAAGCTTATGTTTTATCGGTTCCTTAGACTGGCTGCCCAACGTCGAAGGCCTGAAGTGGTTTTTGCGCGAAGTCTGGACCCCTCTTTTGGCACCAACTTTTCCGAAACTGACCTTTCATATCGCGGGGCGCAACACGCCTAAGTGGGTACACCAACTGCGGCTGCCGCGTGTGCACGTACACGGAGAGGTGCCCGATGCGGCAGCGTTTCTCAATCAGCATCCGATACTTGTCGTCCCGCTGCTGTCGGGCGGCGGCATGCGCGCTAAGATCGTGGAAGCCATGGCCTGCGGGCGAGTGGTCATCAGCACCTCTATTGGTTTAGAGGGCATCCATGCCCAACACGGCGCCGAAGTCTTAGTTGCCGATAGCGCCCAGGCCTTTGTTCAAGCAGTGCACCACTGTCAAGAGCAAGGCCAAAACCTGCTTCATTTAGGGCGCCGAGCGCGCGCCTTTTGCCAGGCACACTTCGACGCCGTTCATTTGGCCAAAAAATTGATAGAAGCCTGTCGGGCCGAGCATAAGGACCAAAAGCCCTGAGAGGCGCTCTAACCTATATGCTCGAAGGCCGCCCCGTATTTCTCATTACTTAAAAAATTGCTGAAATGCTTAGAAACAAGCGCTATCGGGTTATGGCGCCACAAGACGGGCTAAATAACCAATGGGAGGCATTCTGTGCGTCCGAAAAGGTCGTTCGTGCGCAATTAACCGCGCTAAGAAGGCAAAAGCGAAGCGAAGCATTCCCAGTATCTTATCCGGCGGCACCTAATTTTGCAGCCATCGCAAGAGCAACTGCCTGCATCCGTTTATGGAGCAAACCCATGCCTCTCGCCTCTTTTATCCTTGGAGCTTTAACGAAGACATTTCCCTCATGAAGAAGACAGCACTTATTTGTGGTGCAGGCGGCTTCATCGGCAGCCATTTAGCCCGTCGCCTCAAGGCAGAGGGCTATTACGTACGTGGAGTGGACTTGAAATACCCGGAGTTTTCACCCACGGCCGCTGATGACTTTATTCTCGGCGACCTGCGCGACCCGTACGTGTGCCGGAACATACTCGACCGACCGTTTGACGAGGTGTACCAATTGGCTGCTGACATGGGCGGAGCAGGATACATTTTTACCGGCGACAACGACGCCGATGTCATGCACAATTCGGCGTTAATCAACCTGAACATCATCCCCCTGTGCGTTCAACTGCGCGTGGGCAAGGTGTTCTACTCTTCATCGGCCTGCATCTATCCGGCCTACAACCAGCAAGACCCAGACAACCCGCGCTGCTGCGAAGACTCGGCCTACCCTGCCCAGCCCGATAGCGAATACGGCTGGGAAAAGCTCTTCAGCGAGCGGCTCTACCTGTCTTTCCAACGCAACTATGGGTTAAATGTCTGTATCGCCCGCTTTCACAACATCTACGGCCCGGAAGGCGTATGGCGCGGCGGTAAGGAAAAGGCGCCGGCCGCGCTGTGTCGAAAAGTAGCAGAAACGCCCGACGGCGGTGAAATCGAAATCTGGGGCGATGGTCGGCAAACGCGCTCTTTTCTATACATAGACGAGTGTATTGAAGCCGTGCGCCGCATGATGGCCTCTCAGTTTTCAGGCCCCCTCAACATCGGTTCGGATGAAATGATCGCGATCAACGACTTGGCGCGTCTGATCATCCGCATTGCCGGCAAGCGGCTATTCATCCGAAATGTTCCCGGGCCGGAGGGCGTGCGCGGTCGCAATTCCGACAACACGCTCATCCATCGGGTGTTGCAGTGGGCGCCAAATTCTCCCTTAGAGCTGGGCATACGCAAAACTTACGCCTGGATAGCGCAGCAGGTGGCTGCCTGTCAAAAGGTTGAGGTTATGAAAGTTTCTCATAGGAGCCATCGCTTGGGCCAAAATGGTTGTCCATAAGCCATATGAGCTCTAAAGCGCGCTGGCCTTCCTCTGAGGGAGCTATCGGTTCAGCCCGGAAGCTTCCTGAGCGACACACTCCCTATAAAGATAACAGCAACGCCATTTGCGGGAAAGCATCGGAACTTTGTGGCCCCTACCTGCCCATCGAGCTTAAGGCCTTTCACCTGATTATGGAATTCATCACCGAGCAATCGTCGCCGCACCGGCATTTAGAGACCCTCAGCACACGCGAACTCTTGGAGCGCATCAATGCGGAAGATAAGACTGTGCCCTTTGCGGTAGAGCGCGCCCTGCCACAGATAGAGGCTTTAGTGGAGGCTTTAGTGCCGCGCATGGCCGCGGGCGGGCGCCTTTTTTACATTGGAGCGGGCACTAGTGGTCGCCTAGGCATTGTAGATGCTTCAGAGCTACCGCCCACATTTGGCGCGCCGCCAGGTTGGGTGGTAGGTATCATCGCCGGTGGCGATGGCGCCATTCGCAGAGCCATCGAAGGTGCGGAAGATAGCCAGACACAGGCTTGGCTCGACCTTCAGGCACACCAAATTGACGAGTGCGACTTTGTGGTCGGTATTGCCGCCTCAGGAACTACGCCTTATGTCGTCCATGGCTTGCGCGCCTGCCGGCAGCACGGCATTCCTACCGGATGCATCACCTGCAACCCAGGAGCGCCCTTGCTCGCAGAAGCAGACTACCCAGTGTTGATCGTTACCGGCCCCGAGTTCATTACTGGCAGCACCCGCATGAAGGCGGGCACGGCTCAAAAGTTGGCCCTAAACATGATTTCTACCGCAGCCATGATCCGGCTAGGCCGCGTACAAGACAATAAAATGGTGGATATGCAGCTGAGCAACCAAAAACTCATCGCCCGCGGCACGCGCATGGTGGCCCAAGCCACCGGCCTAGAGGAAGAGCGCGCCCGGCAGCTGCTGTTGAAATACGGCAGCGTCCGAGACGCTGTAGCGGCCTTTAAACCTTAAACTCCATTAAGAAGCGCTTCACTTCAGCCTGAAAGGCTGCCTCGTCGTCGCGATCGAAAACAACGCGTACAGGCAAGACGAATATGGGCAGCTGATGCTTCCAAAAGTACTCCCGATAGCGCTCCAACCGCGTAGCGTCTTTCTCAGTAGTGAGCAGTAACTTGTTCGTTCCCGGCATGGCTTCAAAGCGCCGGCGAATGTCCTCCAAGTCGCTATCGGTGAAATAGTGGTGATCGGCAAATTCAAAAGCGTAAACCGAGCGCAGTTGTTGGCCCAAATAGCTCAGCAAATAATCGGTGTGCGCAATGGCGCTAACCAACAGCGCGTCGGTGTAAGCGCTTAAAGGGCGGCGCACATCGGGGCGAAGCAAATCGTAAGGCTCTTCGTACTGGTAGCGCGAAAAGAACACCCGCTGACGCGGCAAGGGTGCTATCTCTTGCGCCATAGCAGTGCGCTGCTCCTCCGTAAGCTCTGCTGGGCACTTGGTAACGATGATTAAGTCGGCCCGCCGATAGCCGTTGCGGCCTTCGCGCAAGCGTCCCGAAGGCATTAGCCAATCGCGCGTAAAAGGGCGGCTGTACTCCGTAAGCAGGATGTTAAGACCAGGCTCAACGGCTAAGTGCTGAAAAGCGTCGTCGAGCAAAACGCACTGCGTCTCCGGGTTGCGGCGCACCAATTCCGGTATCCCCAAAACCCGGCTTTCGCTTACGCAAACGGGCACGTTGGGAAACTTGCGCTTAATCTGAAGCGGCTCATCGCCTACCTCTTCAGCCGTGTCTATGACACTGACTGGGCGATAACCTTGTGTCTTGCGTCCGTAACCACGACTCAGTACCGCTACTTCGAGGTACTGGTCCAACCACCGCACCAGATACTCGATGTGGGGGCTTTTACCCGCACCCCCTACGGTCAGATTGCCCACCGAAATCACTGGAATATCGAACCGCGCGCGCTTAAGCACGCCTAAGCGGTACATAGTCTTGCGCACGCCAACGGCTATGCCGTATAGGAGCGAAAACGGTAGAAGCAATACCCGAATAACAATGTCTTCTGCCATAAAGTAGGCGAAGATAAAGAGGGAGGGAAACTTGATGGATGTGCTGGAAGGAGCGCTTCCCTCGCCATCAAACCCGTATAGAAAAATGGCCCGAAGGGAGATGAAATCCTTCAGGCCACAGCTCATTAAAATCGCGCTTTTTATGTGGTACCTCCCAGAATCGAACTGGGGACACACGGATTTTCAGTCCGTTGCTCTACCATCTGAGCTAAGGCACCTTCTTTTCAATGCGGGTGCAAATATGCAACTATCGCTTCCACAGAAACAAATCCTACTCCGATTTTTTTCATAGGCAGGCGCTTCGTCCGTTCAAGGTCTCCCTTCACAGAGAGGACACTCCGCTGATAAATAGCCGCTTAAGGCGGTGTTTCTCGCGTCGGCAGCCAAGTCCGTCGGATTTGCGTACTTTTGCCCAAGTATGCGTCAGACGTTTGCCCACTTGCTCCTATTACCTTTTGTGGCCGGCGCGCTTTTTTTTCTCTACCTAGCTTGGAACGATAGCGATTATGCCGTAGGCATTATTCCGTTTGTTCTGGTAGGTGCAACCATTTGGATCTTTAGCCCTCAAATCAACTGGTGGTGGTACTCCCGTCGGCCTCCTGAGCTGCCGGATGCGCTGCGCACATTGCTGGAGCGCACAAGTGTTTTTTATCGCGCATTGCCCCCAAACGGACAGCAGCGCTTCCGACACCGGATCGCTCTCTTCATGATGGGCACCGATTGGATGCCTATGGGCTGGCCTGAAGGGCAAGCGCTGCCGCTGGACGTTCAGCTGGCGCTGGCCACTCAGGCCGTAACGCTCACGTGGAATGAGCCGGAATTCCTGTTTCAGCAGTGGGAAAAGGTAGTGGTCTATCCGCACCCTTTCCCTTCTCCTCAACACGACTACCCCCACGCCTCCGAACTTTACGCTCCAGATGGTTGCCTGCTTTTTTCGGCAGAGCAGCTGATGGCCAGTTTCCTGCAACCAGGCTCCATGTACAACATCGGCATGCACGAGTACGCCAAAGCCTTTGTCATGACGTACCCCGACCGTCCCTACCCTACCCTTGACTTGCCCGATATTTGGGAGCGTTTGGAAGCCTGCAGTCGCATGTCGCGCGCTCACGTAGCGTCGGTGGTAGGCATCGATGACATTGAGCCACTGCCCGTCGCTATACACCACTATTTTCTTTTTCCGCAGGCTTTCCGAGCTGCCTTACCGGAGGCCGCTGCCGCCTTCGATGCCGTTTTTGGCAGATCACAACCGCACTGAGAACTATGCTGCTGCACACCCGGGGTATCGTCTTTCACACGCGCAAATACGGCGAAACGAGTGTCATCTCAGACATTTTCACGGAGGCACAAGGATTGCGCGGCTTTATTGCCGGCAGTGTGCGCACTCCCAAAGCGCGCATCGCGTACAGCCTCTTTCAGCCCATGACCATCGTGGACATGGTCAGCTACTTTCGCGACAATACTCATCAGCTCCACCGCCTTAAGGAAATGCGCGCAGCCGTAATATTTCAGCGCATTCCTTTCGAAGTCCGCCGGGGAGCTGTGGCACTCTTCATGGCCGAAGTGTGCCGTAAAACCATCCACGAAGGTGAGGAAAATCCGGCGCTATTTGCCTTTCTGGAAGAAAACCTGTGCTGGCTCGACCAAACGGAACACCCGATTGCTAACCTTCACCTGCACTTTTTACTCCATCTGTCGGCTCACTTAGGCCTGCAAATTGAACCCGTAAGCCAGCGACCTGTCTTCTTCGATGCTCGAGAGGGGATTTTTACCCCCATTCTGCCTGAGCATGCCTTTGGCCTGGGTGCCCGCGCCTCAGAACAACTGTGTGCCCTGCTGGAGCAGCCGCTCCAGCAATGCCACGAGGTGGCCCTACTGCGCAGTGAGCGAAGAGCGCTGCTTGAAGGGCTGCTGCTCTTCTATCGCTTTCGCGTGCCGGGTTTTCAGACGGTCCACACTCCGGAGATTTTGGAGATGGTGCTCGGATGAAGATAAGTGAAACCTAAAAATACACGCATCATGTCGTTGCTCCGTTGGGCCGACCGCTTTTTGAGGTACAGTAAGGGTTTTCTGCCGCCGGCCTGGCGGCTGCCGCTGCGCGCAACTGCGTATGCCTACAGCTCGGAAGCCGAACCGGAGCTGCATTACTTGCCGCTCCTGTGCCCGCACTTGCGCACGGCTGTGGACGTCGGAGCCAACCACGGCTACTATGCCTACCACATGGCGCGCTGTTTCGAGCAGGTGTACGCCTTCGAGGCCAACGCACAAGAGGACTTTGACCTGTGGCACAGCCGGATAGCCAACTTGCATGTGTTTGACTATGGCCTATCTGACCGCTCAGGGGCAGCCATCCTCCATATTCCCGTGTATCAGAACCAACTGCTGACAGGCTGGGCTTCAGCAGTGGACCGAGGCCTGCCTTTTGCTGAAGGTTTTCAGCAGGTGAAGGCCCGCATGGAGCCCTTAGACGATCAGCCCTTTGTCGGAGAGCGCCCCGTCGACCTAATAAAAATAGACGTTGAGGGCTGCGAGTTAGAGGTTTTGCGCGGCGGCGAGCAGGTCATTCGGCGCGACCGGCCTGTCCTCATTATTGAGGATAACCCCGAGGCACGCGCCCAACTGCGCGGATGGTTGGAGGCAATGGGTTACCGCGCTTATGCTATCGGCCAATTGGTGGGTAAATCTTTGCCCTCGCCCAATTTAGTGTGGAGAAGTGCACATTAAAAAACCGAGCACTTATCGCACTTTTGCCGCTGGTTAAGCCGTGAAAACGCCAAACACTGCTCACCCAACGCCCGAGTATGAATCAGAAAGCCATGTTGCAGGCATTAGACAAGGTGGCGCAATTGGCCGCCGCCTCCAAATGGGAAAGATTCTGGGAAAGTCCGCTCCGGTACGCAGAAGCCGTTTTGTTTCGCGAAGTGGTCTTTAAACAAAGGCGGAAAGAGCACAGCGTATGGCGAAGGACATTCTTTGGCGCTCCTATGCAGCTGCTCTTACCCTCTGGAACCGATATTTATCTCACGGGCGGCAAAACACACCCCTCTGAAATCCGGCTAGCTCGCTTCCTGATTCGGCACTTACGCGAAGGCGATATCTTCTTCGATATTGGCGCCCATTACGGTTATTTCACTCTTCTAGCTTCTGCGTTGGTGGGTAGCAATGGCCGCGTTGTGGCCTTTGAAGCCGCACCTGCGACCTTCCCCGTCTTGAAGACGAACACTCGCAACATCACTAATGTATCGGCGCACGATTTAGCCCTATCCGACAAAGAGGCACTGCTCACGTTTTACGAGTTTCCCAATCTGTACTCAGAATACAACACTTTAAACATCGAACAATTCAAAGGCGAAAGATGGTTTACCCGGTATCCGCCCAGAGAAATTAGAATCCCTTCTGTTCGATTAGATACTTTTGTCACAGAGATGGGCCTGCGCCCAACCGTTCTGAAGATAGATGTAGAAGGCGCTGAGGATAGCGTCATGCGAGGTGCTCAGACGTACTTAACTGTTCAGGCACCGCTGATTGTCATGGAATACTTGGCTCAAAAACGCCACAACGCCTCTCATCGGCGCGCTGAAGAAATGCTCCGCGCTTTGGGCTACTACCCCTTTTGCATCGATGAGGACGGCGGCATTCAGCCATTGCTCGGGTCAATAGCGACCTATCTGACAGACAACTGCATGGAGTCGGATAACGTCGTTTTTGTCAAAAACCAACCTCACTAATGCTGAGAGTTGCTGGGAGTACGCGCTTCAACCACACCGCTGAAGGCGATGCCTGAAGTATGGCGTTCTCACCTTTAGGCACTTCTTTGGAGAGAACTAAAATGCAGTTTAAAAATTCTATCGACATATAGCCTAATAACCAAAACATGTAAATTTGCTTTCAGCTTAAGCGTTATTTTTTTTGAAAGTCCATATTAAAAAACAACACCATCATGGAAAACAACTATGAGCAGCCCCTAGACCTGGGCTTCGAAGCCAAAGAGTCCCCTCAAGGAGAGCTGAGGTTTCGCATCACCTCCGAAATACGCCGATACTGGAAAGAGACAGCCCGTTGGGGCATGTTCTTTTCAATAATCGGTCTCCTGTACATTGGCATAGCCCTTTTGACTTTTTTCTTGTCCATTTCACTGTTAGGCATTCACGAATCCACCCTGTCGACTTTCTTCATCCTCGTGGCCTTAGCCATTATAGTGCCTCTATGGTGGTTGATGTTCAGGTTTTCGCGCTACACACAGAAGGCCGTGCTACACGACGACCCGGCTGCAGCTCACGTAGGCTTCACCAACTTGCGCCGTCTGTTTCAACTACTTGGCATTCTGCTTATTATTCTACTTGTCTTTTATGGAATAGTCATCCTAATAAGCCTGATAGCGGTGCTGGGATAATTGGGCGACACTCCTCGAGGCCTGCTTGAAGGCAAGCCAAGTACTTCATTCCATCCCTCATCTTTTATGTTCGAAGTCAATATGGAAAATACACTCAAAACCCATGGCAGTTTAGCCTACAGCAATGAGGCCATGCACCAAGAGTGGAACACTACTGCCTATTGGGCCAACTTTATAGCTATTGTCAATTACGTCTTGCTGAGCTTCAGTGTTTTAGCCCTTTTTCGTGTGTTGAGTGACAGGCAGCTCTTTTACCTACCCCCCTCCATCGTCGTGGTCTTAGTCTTTCTGTTACTTTTAGGCGTAGCTTTTATCCTGACTACTTTTTTATATCGCTTTGCCCGCAAAATGAGACAAGCCTTCATGTTTGGAGAGCAAGAAGACTTTGAGGTAGCTTGGCTCAACCTCCGGAATTATTTTCGGTGGACGGGAATAATCATGATTGTCGTATTAGCGGCCTATTTGTGTTTGGTATTAATCCTCGCATATAAGCTTGTAAACAGTTTTGGGGACATGGGTCCTTTCTAAGTCTTGCTTTCAGAATTCGATGGTGGCGCCTTGGTCGGCATCTTCATCGAGGTAAAATTCCAGTTGTCCGTCTGGGCGCAGCACATGAGGTAGCGGGAGGGCCTTACCGCTGCGGGTGATGCGCCGAACGGCTGCGGGTGCGCGTTCGAGGCCATGCACCACGTATTTGAGCGGGCGGTTTTTCTGTCGCGCAGGAGGTAGGAAGCCATCGTTATGCTGTTTCAGCATGAGGCGGTTGTTCCGGTAGGTTGCGGTGAAGCGCAACAGGGAGTAAGCTTTTTGAGCGAGGGCGTCGGGGTGGTAGCCGTCGTCCTCGTAAAGCATGCCCGCACCCGCAGTAGCGGTGGAGTGGTGATAGTAATGAACGGCGATGGCCTCCGCGTCATAAGCATCGCAATGGGGCAAGGGCTTGTCTGACATAGGCACGAAGGCACCAGCTCGCACGAACACGGGGATGTGCTCTATATCTACAGGTATTTGGGCTATCTGACCACCGGCATAGGGCTTTCCCGACCAAAAATCTATCCACGTAGCGCCACGAGGAAAGTGGACGGTTTGGGCAGTGGCGCCTTTTTGGACGACAGGGCTGACCAAGAAGGCATTTCCCCACAGGTAAGTGCTGGTGTTGGTCAGCAGCGCTGGGTCATCGTCGGCGTAGCACAGCGGGCGCATGAGGGGCAGGCCGGTGGTGTGATTTTCCCAGGCGAGGGTGTAGTGGTATGGGAGCAAAGCATAACGAAGGCGGATGTAGCGGCGGACAATGTTTTTGGTAGTGTCGTCCCAAAAAATGGGTTCGGCAGGCACACTTTCTTGGGCATGCGTGCGGTAGATGGGCTGAAAGACGCCGTACTGCAACCATCGGATGTAGAGCTCTGGGTCACGGTAGTTGCCGGCGAAGCCCCCCAGGTCGGAGTGCATATAGCCTAAGCCCTGCAGCCCCATGCTGAGGGCGATTTCGACCTGCGGCTTGAGGCCTCCCCAGCTGCGATTGACGTCGCCCGACCAGGGCATCATACCATAGCGCTGAGAACCGATAAAGCCCGAGCGCATAAGGATGAGAGGCCGCCGCTTCGGAAAGTCGCGCCGGTAACCTTCGTAAATCAGTTGTGCCCACACGTGTCCATATAGGTTGTGGACCAGGCGCGCTGGGCCGACGACGTGCTGCAAATCGTCGGGGTGCACTTCTGGTTCGCCTAAATCGCCCCACCAGCCATCCACACCGCTGAGGGTGTGTTTTCGGTAAATCTCCCAAAACCACTGTTGAGCTTCGGCTTTGAAGAGATCTAAAAGGACCGTTCGGCCGAAATAAAAGTCGTACAGATAGGGTTCGCCCATAATGGTCTGACCAACCAGCTGTTTGCGAACGACTTCGTCAAAGGTGCGCGTGCCGCGCAGCACGAATGGCTCAGTAATGAGCACCGTCTTAACGCCTTGGCGCTTTAGGTCGGCCATCATTTGCTCGGGCTGTGGGAAGGAGTCGCGATACCAATCCAGATGGCCCAAATGGCCCTTGAGAGTAGGGCCAAACCAGAAGAGGTCAAGCACGACGGCGTCAAGGGGAATGCTGTCTTGCTGGTATTGGCGGACCACTTGCTCTACTTCGCGCTGGCTGTGGTATCCCATACGCGAAGCGATGTTGCCCAAAGCCCAACGCGGCGGCAAGGGCTGGCGGCCCGTAACGGCAGTGTAGTGGGTGGCCAATTCGGGCCAGGTATTGGCCGCTACGAGGAAATAGCTCATGCGTCCACCTGCCGCTTCGAAGCGAAGCTCGTCGGGGCGCTCAGCGCCGAGGTCCAAATAGCCGTCGGCTCCGTTATCAAAGGCCAATAGATATTTGCGAGAAGAGATGACTACCGGTAGCGAATAATACATCAGCGGAGCATACTCCTCGTAGCCGTAGCTAGGCTTATTGTACAGTCGGAGGCGATGCCCGCGGCGGTTCATGCCCATAGCGCGCTCGCCGCCGCCGAGGAGGATTTCGTCGTCGCTCAAGGTGAAGGAAAAGCCCTGAGCTTCGCCGTCGTCGCAGTAGCCATCGCTTTCGCTGATTAGGGTGCACCCGCCGTAGCGGTATTCGATGCGCAACGGGTCTTTTTGGATGCGCAGTTGCAAAGCGGAGGTACTGACTTCCACATATTGAGGCCATTCCTTGACCGCGAACCCCGTCCATGCCGGTGCGCTGGTGGTCGCATAGGAAGGTGGATTGGGCTGACCGGTTGGCTCGAAAGTTACTTCGACGGCATGTGGCGAGAAGAAGCCGATGTGCAAGGTGCCGTCAGTGGTTTGCAGGCGCAGGCCGGTGCGCTGTCTTTCTAGAGAGCGCAAGGAGCGGCGCGGTCGTTCGGCCGATTTTTCGAAGACATACACCCGATATTCCCAAGAAGCCAGCGCCATTGGCGTGCGGGGCGGCAGGGTAAGCTGCTGACCGGTGAAGTACTCGCGATAGATGCCGCCATCTTGGCCCAGTTGAAGCCGAACGCGTTGACTATCGGCCGAAAGGTTGAGCACGACGAGCACCTTGCTGCCTTCAGCAGTGCGTGTGAAAGCGGCTACGTAGCGCGGGCTTTCGTGCAAGACTTCGCGCCAAGTGCCGCCGTGCCGGCCGTTCCACAGCGCTTTTTGTTCGTGCTTGAGCGCATTTAAGCGCCGGTAGAAGTCGGCTAGAGGATAGTCGTTCCATGCGATGGTATCCTTGTCGAAGAAGCGGAGCCGCTTTTGGAGGGCAGCTTCCTGCCCCGAATAGAGGAGCGGCATGCCGGGCATGGTATAATAGAGCACAGAGAAAGCGCGGACGCCGCTGCCCAAGCGCTCGTATTCAGTGCCGTTCCACGAGTTTTCGTCGTGGTTCGTGATGAAATGCATCGGATAGCTGCCGTAAGGGTAGGCAGCGTCCGTCTCGCGCTGCAGGTTGAAGAGCGCACTGGCGGGCTTTTTCCCTTGAGCGATTTCGTTCATTAAGTGGTGAAAAGGCCAACCATAGTTGGCGTTGAAGGCCTTTTGCAAAAGGCGCATTTGGCTGGCGTCTTCAGCCAACATCCATACAGGCTTGATGGCCTCGAGTGCTCGGCGCGCCTCTTCCCAAAAGTCGGCAGGCACCTCGCCGGCCACATCACAGCGGAAGCCATCCAAATTCATCTCGCGTACCCAGAAACACATGGCTTCGATCATAGCCCGGCGCATGGCGGGAGCGTTGTAGTTCAACTTGGCCACATCCGTCCAGTCGAAGGGCGAGACGATGGCGCCTTGTTCGTCGTACACGTACCAATCGGGGTGTTCGCTTACCCAGTGGTGGTCGTGGGCAGTGTGGTTGGCCACCCAGTCTAAAATAACCCTAAAGCCCAAGGCATGAGCAGTGTCTACTATGCGTCTAAAGTCGGCCAGTGAACCGAATTCCGGATTTGTGGCGGTGTAATCTCGAATGGAATAGTAGGATCCCAGCCCGCCTTTCCGCTTTTCGAGGCCAATAGGTTGGATGGGCATAAACCACAAAATGTCTACTCCCATCTGGCGCAAGCGAGGGAGGTGCTGGGCGAAGGCGCTGAACGTGCCCTCGGGCGTGAACTGGCGCACATTCACCTCGTAAATGACGGCATGGTGAGACCAAGCAGGCTCCGGAGCGCGGCAGGTATCGCGTAGGCTGCCCAAGGTGCGCCGGAAAGGGCTTTCGCGCAATGGGTAGAAAATATCGGTGCCACCCGCAGCTTTGCCCGTCCGCAAGCCGTCGGCGGAGCGAAAGACAAAGGCCAGCGAATAGATCTCTTCGTTCGTCTCGACGCCGTACAAATCGGTGATGCGGAAGCGCAGCTGGTAGCGATTGGGCGCTATGCGGGTCAGGCGCAGGCGCTCGTCGTTTTGGTTCCAGTCAGCGACGACCCGCTTCCAGTCACCTCCGTGGCTACTCTGAGCGGTGATAAGGCCCGTGTGTAGGTACACATCGCCGGTGTAGCCCTTTAGGCCTGCATCGCCTTCGGCGGCGTCGAAGGTGAGCACGACCTCCTCAGAAAGGCCAGGCTTTTCAGGTGAGAGCGTTACTTGACTCCAGAGGAAAGTGACTTGGAGCTGCCAAGCGAAAAAGAGCAGTAAAAAAGCAGCGCGTTTGAGCATGAGCACAGGGGAAAATGTTTTTTGTTTTTTTGAAAAAGAAGTCTGTATAGGCTGAAAGGTAATGTCCCCTCGGCTTGGGTTTTCGGGTGCAAAAAACGGAGATTTTATAGCGTTCACTACGGGCTAAGTGCTTGAATGGCGCGGAGCCAACTCTTCCAGCGGTTTGACAGAGCCTCGTGGGTTGAGCGCGTATTCGACGAGCGGTTAATCCAGGGGAATGGTTTCGCTACCTTTGCCGCAGATTATGCAGAAGATCCTCATTCTCGATTTTGGTTCTCAATACACCCAGCTCATTGCGCGGCGCATTCGGGAGCTGTCGGTGTACTGCGAGATTGTACCTTACCACCGAGTGCCTCCGCTGACCTCTGATGTTCGAGGCATTATTTTGTCAGGTAGTCCGTTTTCCGTTAAGCAGCCTGAAGCACCGCGCATTTTGCTAGAGTCGCTGGTAGGCCAACGCCCCGTGTTGGGCATTTGCTACGGCGCGCAGCTCATTGCCGACTACTATGGCGGCACGGTGGCACGCTCCGAAAGCCGCGAGTACGGCAAAGCGACGCTCGTGCTTCACGACGCCTCCGATCCTCTTTTAGCGGGCATTTCGCCGCATTCGCAAGTGTGGATGAGCCATGGGGATACCATCTTCCGCCTGCCGCCGGGTTTCCGAGCGTTAGCAGGTACGGAAAGCATTGTGGTGGCTGCTTATCGCGCAGAGGAGTCTTTCAGCCCTACACCCGTATATGGGATACAATTTCATCCAGAGGTTTACCACACCCTACAAGGCTCCATTTTTCTCAAAAATTTCGTCTTAGATATTTGCGGCTGCAGCGCCGACTGGACGCCGACGCACTACATCGAGGAGACGGTAACCACACTGCGCCAACAGATTGGACAGGACAAAGTCATCATGGCGCTTTCGGGTGGCGTAGATTCCACGGTGGCAGCTATGCTGTTGCACCGCGCTATTGGTAGTCAACTGTTCTGCTTCTTCGTTGACAACGGGCTGCTGCGCAAAGGCGAGTTTGAGCATGTGCTGCACACCTACCAACAGATGGGCCTCAACGTAGAGGGTGTGGATGCCCAAGCGCGTTTTTACGAGGCCCTGCGCGGAGTGAGCGACCCTGAGCACAAGCGCAAGATAATCGGCCGCTTATTCATCGAAATTTTTGAGGAAGAAGCCCGCGCTCATGCGGACTGCCACTGGCTCGGACAGGGCACTATTTACCCCGATGTCATTGAGTCTGTCAGCGTGCAAGGGCCGTCTGTTACCATCAAGAGCCACCACAACGTCGGCGGCTTACCCAAAAAGCTCCACCTGAAAATTGTGGAACCGCTGCGCATGTTGTTTAAAGACGAAGTGCGGCGCGTTGGGCGCGAATTGGGCATTCCGCCGGAAATTGTGAATCGCCACCCCTTCCCTGGCCCAGGTTTAGGAATTCGCATCTTGGGCGATATCACCCCTGAAAAAGTCCGGCTGCTCCAAGAAGCCGATGCCATCTACATTGAAAAACTGCGCGAGTACGGCCTTTACGACCAAGTGTGGCAAGCGGGCGCTATCCTGCTGCCCATTCACTCGGTAGGCGTTATGGGCGACGAGCGCACCTATGAGCAAACCATCGCCTTGCGCGCCGTCAACAGCACCGATGGCATGACCGCCGAATGGAGCCGACTGCCCTATGAATTCTTAGCCGATGTCTCGAGTACCATCGTCAACCGCGTGAAAGGCATTAACCGCGTCGTTTATGACATTAGCACTAAACCGCCGGCAACAATTGAGTGGGAATAAAAAAGAGAGGGAACATGAGAAGAAAAGTAAGACAACCGTCAAGAAGTAGGAGGTGGAAGACCGACGAACCAGCCAGCAACACCGCGCTGCAAGTCGATGCAGCAGCGCACTATTGCTCTTTTCCGAAGCAGGTTGCGGCTCCTATTTTTTCTGTTTTTCGACACATGCCGTCGCTCTTGCTTCTGCTTTCCCTGTGGGTAAGCGCGACAGCATGCTATTCCCTTAAGGGCATTTCCATTGACCCGAAAGTGAGAACTTTCTTTGTGCAAAATATCGAAAATACTGCGCTAGGTGCCCCTCCCACCCTAGCCGTAGATTTCACCGAGCGGCTGAAAGACAAGATCCGCACAGAGACACCGCTGAAGTTGGTCAACGATGCTCCCGACGCTGAGTTTAGCGGTCGCATCACAGATTTTCGGGTGGTGCCTGTGGCGCCCAAGCCAGGCGAGACGGTCTCGCTCAACCGCTTGGAAATTCGCCTCCAGCTGCTCTACTCCGTCAATGTCGAGGGTGCAGAAGGTGCTTGGCCCGCTGAGCGAACGTTTAGTCATTTTGCCGAATTTGGCGCTGACCAGGACCTACTCAGCATTCAAGATGTCCTCATTCGCCAGATTTTCGACCAGTTGTTAGAGGACGTCTTCAACGCTGCCTTCAACAATTGGTAAATTCAACTGCTTTAAAACCATGACAAACGAACGCTTGCAACAATTGCTCAAAAGCCCACCGCTGCTGTCGGCTATTCCTTATGAAGAACTGAAAACGCTGGCGCTCACCTACCCCTATGCCGCTAATTTGCAGCTATTGCTGCTGCTCAAATCGGCCCAAGAGCAACACCCCGAAGAACAGCGCAACCTGGCGACAGCAGCTGCATACAGCCTTGATCGCAAGCACTTGTTTCACCTGCTCAACGAACGAGCTGTTGCGCCAATAGCGACGTTGGAGGAACCTGAAGTACTCGAGCTAAAGCCGCTGAGTGCTCTGCCTGTGCGCGAGGAAGCAATTCCGGCAAAAGAACAAGCTAGCGAAGCCCTTGCAACAACGGCCCCCCCCACTCAAGAGGAAACATATCCATCTGATGACTCGAAAGAGCGCCTACGCGAAACCTGGTCTGCCGAAGCAGCTAGGAGTGGAACTCAAGAGCCACCCAGCTCAGAGCTTTCCACGGAGAAAGAGCCCTTTACGGCACCCGCAACTAGCCAACAGCGCTTTACCAGCTTTGTCGAATGGGTCAACCATTTCAACCTCGTGCTTCTGAGCAAGGCTGTGGCCTCTGCGCCTGTAGGGACATCGCTCAGAGCTGAGCCGACTGGCGCAGAAAAAACGACCGGCATTGCCCAACAATTGGCTCAAAAAAGCATCAGCGAAAATCCGGAAATCGCCTCCGAAACCTTAGCGCGTCTGTATGCCCAGCAGGGCTACCGCGACAAGGCGGCCGAAATGTATCGGCGATTGATGGTGTTGTATCCCGAAAAAAGCGCGTTCTTTGCGAGCCAAATCGAGGCTTTGACTAAAAATACGTAACAAAAAATGTTAGCAACACTGACGGTACTGATTGCTCTGGTGAGCGTGCTGCTGATGGCATCTATCCTGATTCAGAACCCCAAAGGCGGCGGTATTGACCCCACTTTGGGCGGTCAGGCGCAACAGCTGTTTGGCGCTGCCCGCTCCACAGAATTCATTGAGAAAGCCACCTGGGTGCTCGCCGGCGCACTGGCCGTACTTTGCATCGCAGCGGTGCTTGTAGTAGGCTCGGGCGGCTCTGGTGTAGAGGCTATTCCGCTTCAAAGCGGAGGATGAGCACCTAACCAACTTTTAGGCATGAAGTAGGCCCTTGTCGTTGCCTTGAGTAACGACAAGGGTCTTGTTTTTAAAATACTTACATTAGCCGTTCAAGGAACAAAAAAATTGCCCAAAACTTAACGCGGAGTTAACTAAAAACATTTGTTGCTACTTTTGCTCGACTCTTCTAATCAAAATCGCTTTTCGTATGAAACAGACCTTTACCCTTTTGCTACTGTTCCTTCTGGGTTGGAAGGCTTTAGCGCAAACCTTAACCGTTACAGGTAAGGTAACTTCAGCAGACGACGGTGAGCCGCTCATTGGCGCTACCGTTATAGTTAAAGGTGCGAGCATCGCCGCCATCACAGATGTGGAAGGACGGTTTCGCTTAGTGGATGCACCCGCTAACGGCGTCATCGTAGTCAGTTACACGGGCTACGATCGCAAAGAGGTCCCTATTAATGGGCAAAGCGTCGTAGATGTGGTACTCTCTCAGGCCAATGTGTTGAGCGAAGTCGTAGTAACCTCGTTTGGCATTGCCCGCGACAAGAAAGTGCTGGGTTATGGTTCGCAAGCACTGTCGGCCGAAAACCTGATGCAGTCGAACCAAACCAACTTGGTGAATGCACTGCAGGGCAAAGTTGCCGGGGTGGTCATCAACAACTCTGCCGGCGCTCCCGGAGCGGGGGTCAACATCAATATCAGAGGGATCAACTCCCTGAGCGGCGACAACGACAACCAACCTATCGTTGTCGTGGATGGCATCATCATCAGCAACAACACCGACGTGGTGAGTGTGCTGCCCTCGGCCGGAAGCAATGCCGTCAATAGCAACGAGCAGTTCATGAACTCCAACCGCCTGGCCGACTTGAATTTAGACGATATTGAGAGCGTCAACATCTTGAAGGGCGCCGCTGCTACCGCCCTCTACGGGCAACGAGCTGCTAACGGCGCACTCATCATCACCACCAAGAAAGGCAAAGAGGGGCGCACTAGCATCCGCTATAATTTTAGCTACGGCTTTGAAAATATCGACAAAGCTCCGCGCATTCAGCGCACTTATTATCAAGGTTTTAACGGTTTAGAGCGCAAGCCGCCGGCTACTGTATTTTGGCAATACGGCCCCCCTGCCCTGCCAGAAGATCGGTTCTACGACCACTTTCGCGAATTTTATGTTACTGGGAAGAACATGAACCATTCGCTGTCGTTTTCGGGCGGTAATGCCAAGTCAACCTTCCAGTCTTCGTTTTCCTACTTGAATAGCGACGGCATTGTGGTGAACACCAATTTTAAGCGCGCTACTGCCCGTTTGGCGGCCACGCACCAAATGAGCCGGCGACTGTCTGTAGGAGCGCAAGTGAATTACAACAACAACACCCAAATTGCTCCGCCTTCGGGCGACAAATCGGTGTTTAGCTCGCTGTGGTTTTGGTCGCCTTCTTTTGACATCAACGACCACCGAAACCCCGACGGCTCGCAGAAGAACCCCTTTGCTGGCATTATCGACAACCCGCGCTACATGGCCGAAGAAAGCCCGCAAATCTCTAAGGTTAACCGCGTATTCGGGGACATTAACCTCAACTACGAAATCCTGCCTTGGCTCAAAGCGCGCTACCAGCTTACTGCCGACTACTACAACGACAATCGCAACCGCGTGGTAGGCCCTGACCTCGACTTGGGCACGCAAGTAGGGGGCTTCATCGTAGAGCAATCCATTGACTTCCGCGAGCTTAACTCGAACTTCTTCCTCATGGGCGACCGGCCGCTGGCCAAAAACTTGCATCTGCATTTCACATTGGGCAACGCGGTTACGGAAATTAAAAACGACTTCTTAGGTGTTCGCGGTGAGAAATTCATCGCCTCCGGCTTTTACAACATTCGCAACGCCACCAACTACTTCCCGCTGCGCGGCGGTTCGCTGCGCCGCCTGGTGGGGGTCTTTGCCGAAGCACGTTTGGAATACAGCGACTACCTGTATCTGACGCTGACGGGCCGCAACGACTGGTCTTCGACACTGCCCGAACAAAACCGCTCCTTCTTCTATCCGTCGGCGAGTTTGTCGTACATCCTGACCAATCACTTGCTGCGCGAAAACAAACTACTCAGCTACCTGAAGCTGCGCGGCTCTTGGGCTACCGTAGGTAAGGATGCCCCTCCGTATCGCATCGGCAATTATTTTTCGCCAGTGCCCGGTTTTCCCTTCGGTACGGTGGGCGGCTTCCGGCGCGACATCAACGTGGGCAACTTCAATTTGCAACCTGAATTTACGACAGAAACCGAAGTGGGCTTGGAGGCCAACCTGTTCAACAACTTCATGTCTTTGGAGGCCAACTACTTCGTGCGCGAAAGCCGCAATCAGATCTTGAGCGTGCCCATCAGCACGGCCACCGGCTATTCCAGTTACACCACTAACGCCGGCGTCATCACGAACCGCGGCATTGAACTGCTGGTGGGTTTGAACCCCATTCGAGGCCCCTTCCGTTGGAGCATTGACTTCAACTGGACGCGCCTGCGCGGCAAGGTTACCGAAATGCCCGAGGATCTAAAGACCATCACCTACGTGTCTGCTTTGGCGGGTCGAGCCGTACTGCGCGTTGAAGAAGGCGGTAGTGTGGGCGACCTTTATGGCTACGACTGGCGCCGCAACGAACAGGGACAGCCCATTATTGGGGCCAACGGCCTGCCTACGCTGGAAACGGCGAAATACGTCAAGGTGGGCAACGCCCTGCCCGACTGGTTCGGCGGTATGAACAACACGTTCTCTTACAAGGGTTTCACCCTCAACTTCCTACTAGAAATGCGCCAGGGCGGAAATGTGGTAGACTTAGGCGAAAACAACGCCATCCGCAACGGCACCATCTGGTTCACGGAGCAACGCGATATGGTGGTGCGCTGGAAAGGCGTAACTGCCGACGGAAAACCCAACGAAACCAATGCCATCCTCAATCAGGATACTTACCGCGCCTTTGGCATCAACGGGCACTACTCTTACGTCATCCAGGATGCCTCCTGGTTCCGCGTGCGCAACGCCACTTTGTCGTATCAACTGCCTAAGTCAGTGCTCGGTAATCGCCTCAGCTCCGTACAAGTGGGCATTACGGGGCGCAACCTGTTCCTCTCAACGCCATTCCGCGGCTACGACCCCGAAGCTCTGGCTTTCGGATCAGGCAGCAACCTCATCGGTTTCACAGGGCGCAACACCCCCATCACTCGCAGTTTCACCTTCAACCTGGCTGTAGGTTTCTAACCTATCTGTCGTACTATTCTAAAATGCTGACGATTATGAAAAAAATATCTGTCTATAACTTTTGGCTTATTGCCCTACTGGCGCTGGTGCTGGGTAGTTGTAAAAGCTTCCTGGGGGACGATGTCAACATAGACCCTAACCGCACCAGCGATGCTCCGCTGAACACACTGACGCCCACCATTATGTTCTATTCGGCGGAGGGCACGCAAAAAGCTGCCGTGGTAGTCAACTCTTACGTCCAACACATCGGCAGCGTAACGGCAGGCGGTTTCGATGCGCAAAACCGAAACACCTTCGGAGGCACCTGGGACGACATCTACTTGAGCATCATCCCCAATGCCAATGAAATCATCAAAAAGGCGCGAGCCAGCGAATCTCCTCACTACGCCGGCATTGCTAAGGTTGTTTTGGCCTACAACTTAGGGCTGGGCACCTCGCTATGGGAGAACATTCCGTACAAAGAGGCCGACAACCAACTGACCAACCTGCAACCGGCCTACGATGCACAAGAGAGTATTTACGCTGATATCCTGCGCCTGCTGGACGAAGCCATCGCCGACCTAAGCAGCCCGACCACCGTCTTCAAACCCGGAGCTGACGACCTCATCTACAAGGGCGATGTGGCCAAATGGGCCAAATTAGCCCACAGTCTGAAGGCCCGCTATCTGCTTCACCTCGCCAAAAAGCGCGGCCCAGGAACTTATGCAGAGATTCTGGCCGAACTCAGCCAAGGCATAAGCGCCAACAGCGAGGACTTTCAGCTGGTCTACAACGACCGCAACCTCAGCCGCTGGCACCAAGTAGCCCTGGCCAATAATACGGGCAATTTCACGACTAACTTTAGCGCTACCTTCATCAACCTGATGAACGGAACGATTCAGGGAGTTGTGGACCCGCGCCTGCCTCTGCACGCCTTTAAAACCGCAGCAGCCGACAGCGTGTACTACGGCATGAACCCCGGCGCCGCTTCGGGGGCTAACGTCCGATACAACAACGGCACGGTCTTCTTTGGCTGGCAATTTGCCCAAAATGCCCCCTTGCAGATGCTCACGTACTCAGAGTGCAAATTCATCGAGGCCGAGGTGCGCATCTTGCAAAACGGAGGCGTACCAACGCCCGAGGCCTATGCCGCCTATCAGGAGGGTATCCGCGCCAACATGGCTAAAATGGGAGTGGCTACCGCCGACATCAATGCCTTCCTTTCCCATCCCAGCATCAACGTCGGCGCAGGCAATCTGACGCTGAGCAACGTCATAACGGAAAAATACAAAGCCCTCTTCCTCAACCCAGAGGCCTGGAACGACTTGCGCCGTTACGACTACAGCGACACCATCTTGCCCGGCTTAGCCTTGCCGGCCAACCACAACCCCGACCTAGGTGGACAGTGGATCCAGCGCGGTCACTACCCCGACTCAGAGGCTGCTCGAAACGCCGATAACGTAGCGCGCAACACCAAAGACCTCAACGTCAAGATGTGGATCTTCGAATAAAGCACCTCACCCACTTAAAAATTCAGTCGTCATGAAACAATACAGCTATCTGCTCTCCCTCGCGCTCCTCTGTTTAGTGCTGAGCGCTTGTTACAAAGAGAAAAACCCGAATGAAGACAACTTCGAAATCATCGGCAGTGTACCGCAAGTTTCGGAGCTGAGGCCTTCGACTA
Organism: uncultured Saprospiraceae bacterium; assembly: GCA_937934275.1. Lineage (GTDB taxonomy): Bacteria > Bacteroidota > Bacteroidia > Chitinophagales > Saprospiraceae > M3007. The sequence continues at coordinate 52,790 of CALHAM010000083.1, forward strand.
CTGCCCCTACCGCAGGCTCAATCATCGAACTGACGGTGAAACTCAGTTATGTCAACACAACGGTGAAAGAACTAAACTTTTACCAGCGCATCGGCAGCTCAGGAGCGTATTCCTTCTTGAAGACAGAACCTTTCACGCCCAACTTTGTGGCTGAGGAGCGCGTACACGTAGTGAACGTGCCTTACGAAGTGCCTAACGAACCCAACAAAGCCTTCAGCCTGCAAGTAGAAGCCGTTACAACAGACGGCCTGGCGTCTGTCCGGCGCACGATGACGCCTACCAACGTTACCATAAAGCCCTGACGAATAGCCCTCTACAAAGAGAAACGGCGGAGCACGAGGTTATTTAGCCAAGTGCTTCGCCGTTCTTTCTTTCGCACTTTGCCCAAAGGCGCGGCTGTTTATCGGTGCCGTTTCATGAGCATTTAGGCACATGTTCGCCGTTGCAGGGCAAGAAGAAGAAGGCCGTCCTTAAGGCATGTAAGCGTCGTCATAGCGGTACAGTTCGAGACTCTCAATCAGGGCGATGAGCCTTCTTGCGTAAGTGGTGTCAGAGGAGTAACCGGCCTTTTGCAACCCCTGCGCCCAAGCGCGGTAATCGGTCGGATCCAATTTGAACAGAGTGCTGTAGCGCTTGTCGTGCTTAAGCCGCTGGCTGTTCGCGCGATAGCTGCTCCAGGCATTGTCGTAGCGCACGAAGAAATCCTTGTGCGAGCTACCGGTGAAGTTGGTACAGTGGCCGCGTCTACAGGTTTTGGAAAAACACTTGATGCCGAAGTGATTATTGACTTTGCTGGCCCAGGGGCTATCGCCAGCGTTGCTCTCCAACAGCCCTTGCGCTAAGATGATGCTGGCCGGAATGCCAAAGCGCTGCATTTCGGCTTCGGCAATGGGGGCGAAGCGCTCGATGTAGGCTCGGCACCGTTCGAGTGACCGCCTTACCTCATCTGGAGCGCAGCCGTTCCGATGCGCGAAATCAGGGTCAATGGCAAACCGCGTATGGCCCTTGACGTGGTCGGGCAGTGTAACGGAGGCCGGCGGAGCCTTTCTCTTAGGCGAGGTCGTCGCTCGAACAGCAGGCGCCGAAGGCACGGCCGCCTCCGAAAGCGAAGCAGCGGCAGCCCGGGCTACAGGCGCCGGCAAGGCAGCAGGCACCGCCGAGGAGCCGTAGTTCAACTGAATAGAAATGCGATCGGTCCACACTAGATACAGCAGCGCAAGCAACACCAAGCATTTCCAAAGAAGCGCGTCGTTTTTGGCTGTAGCTGCCTCTGGGGCACGCGCCATGCGCCCGACGCTGGCGCTCGTGGAGGACGTGTTTTGCATACCTAAACTTTTTTTGTTTTAAAGTGACACGCAAATAAACAAAATGTTTTAAAAACAGCTGCAACATTCCGACCACTTTTTTTGAGGATCCCTTCGTTTAGCGGCGCCGCTCTATTTTTGCTCCGCCCCTCGTCCCCTTGGAGAGGGGCATACTTGCCGCGAGTAGCGGCAATATTTTTGTGAAAATCGCCCAAAAACGTTCATTTCACCCATTTTTTACGCACCCTTTGCACGCTTTGCTATCATGGACATCGTTGCCGATTGCGGCTCCACGAAATGCGACTGGCTCTTGGTGAGGGGCGGTCGAGACCGAGACGTCGTCAACACTCAGGGGTTCAGCCCTTTTTTTCACACCACTTCCGAAATTGAAGACATCTTACGCACCCAGTTGCTGCCCAAATTGCCGGCGTTACCAGAAGTGAGGCGCCTATGGTTTTACGGCACAGGCGTACATGACGCTGATCGGGCGGCTGTTGTGCTGCACGCTCTTCAGGCTGTTTTTCCAGGGGCCGCCATCGAAGTAGAGCACGATTTATTAGGCGCTGCGCGCGCCACATGCCAGCGCAGTGCAGGCATTGCGTGCATCTTGGGCACTGGTTCGAACAGCTGCTACTACGACGGTGCCCAGATTGTGGACAATGTGCCTTCTCTGGGCTGGCTGCTGGGCGATGAGGGCAGCGGTACGCATTTAGGTAAGGCGCTGCTGCGGGCGTGGTTCTACCGCGAGTTACCCGCCGACTTGCACAGCGCATTCGACGCGGAGCACCCCGAAGGGCCTACTGCTATCAAGAACCGCGTTTACGAAAAGGGAGGTAATGCCTATATTGCTACTTTCACCAAATTTTTGGGTGCCCACCTACAGCATCCTTTCGTCCGCCGCTTAGTGGCTGAATGTCTTGGCGAGTTTCTGGATCGCCACGTGCGCAAATACAGCGGCTGCCAACACGTGCCCATACACTTTGTCGGAGCGGTGGCTCATCATTTTAGTGAAATTCTCTTAGAATGTCTGCGCGAACGCAAGATGCAGCCCGGCGTTTTAATGCGTAATCCCATTTACGCTTTAGGAGAGTATCACCTGCCCTTCACCGATTAAACCGCTATTGCGAGGCTCACTTTTCGAACTATGAAAGACATTAAACGCATTGCGGTTTTTACCTCCGGCGGCGATGCGCCGGGCATGAATGCCGCCATTCGCGCCATTGTGCGCAATGCGCTATACAACAACTTGCACATCTTTGGCATTCACCGCGGCTATCAAGGCATGATCGAGGGCCAAATTCGCCGTTTGGAAACATCCGATGTCAGCAACATCATCCACCGGGGCGGCACCATGCTTAAGACGGCTCGCTGCCCGGAATTTTTGACTCCTGAAGGTCGCAAGCGCGCCTACGAAAACCTGCTTTACAACGACATTGACGCCCTGATTGCCATTGGCGGCAACGGCACGCTGAGCGGCGCGCTCCAGTTTAGCCGCGAATTTCCGGATATCGCTGTGGTTGGTTTACCCGGCACCATAGATAACGACTTGTACGGCACTGACTTTTCCATTGGTTTCGACACTGCCGTAAACACGGCCATGCAAGCAGTCGATCGCATTCGCGACACGGCGGACTCGCACAACCGGCTATTCTTTGTTGAAGTTATGGGGCGCCATTCGGGCTACATTGCACTGCATACCGGCATTGCGGGCGGCGCAGGCGGGGTCATCATTCCGGAAGAGGACATGAACTTTGAGGACTTAGTCAAGTTGCTCAAACGCGGCACAGCTCGCAAGAAGCTGTTTAGCATTGTCATCGTGGCGGAGCAAAGCCGCATGGGTAATGTGTACACCTTGGCGGAGCAGGTAGCCCAGCGCGTTGAGGAGTACGACGACGTTCGCGTAACGGTCATCGGACACCTTCAACGCGGAGGCTCTCCTTCCGCCTTTGACCGCGTGCTGGCGAGTGTGCTGGGCTTCCACGCTATCGAGGCATTGCTGTCGGGTCAAACAGGGGTTATGGTCGGTATTAGGAACAACCAAATACACTTCACGCCCTTCGAAGAGGCCATCTCCAAGCCCAAGAAGCCGGGAAAAGACCTGCTTCGCATGGCGCA
>CALHAM010000084.1 GCA_937934275.1 uncultured Saprospiraceae bacterium
TTGACGGGAGCCAGAGGAGGCGGTATGCGCAGCACTACGCGGCTGCTGTCTTCGCCTTGGGCATCAGGCACGGTTTCCTCCGTATAGCCAGCGCTGAGGATGGCTAAAAACATGCGATCTAAGCCTACCGACGTTTCGACAACGTAAGGCACGTAGTGTTCGTTGATCTCCGGGTCGAAATACTGCAATTTGCGACCGGAGAGGGCCTGGTGATTGCCCAAGTCAAAGTCGGTTCGCGAGTGAATGCCTTCGAGTTCCTTGAAGCCGAAAGGGAACTCATACTGAATATCTACCGCAGCATTGGCGTAGTGAGCCAAGTTGTCGTGCTCTTTGAAGCGCAGTTGGGTAGCTGGTGAAACTGCTTGGTGCCAGGCCATTCGGCGGTTTTTCCAGTATTCGTACCACTCCATTTCCGTGCCTGGGCGCACGAAGAACTGCATCTCCATTTGCTCGAACTCGCGCATGCGGAAGATAAACTGCCGCGCGACGATTTCGTTTCGAAAAGCCTTTCCCGTCTGAGCGATACCGAAGGGGACTTTTTGGCGCGAGGTTTTGAGAACGTTGAGAAAATTGACGAAGATGCCCTGCGCCGTTTCAGGGCGCAAATAGAGTTTACCCTCTTCGCCGGCTATATTGGACAGTTGGGTACTAAACATGAGGTTAAACTGGCGCACCTCTGTCCAGTTTCGCGAGCCGCTTTCTGGGTCAGCGATTTCCAGCTCGTCAATAAGCGCCTTGAGCGCGGGCATATCGTTGGTTCTCAGAGCGTCGGCCAGGCGGTGCGAGATATCTTCGGCGCGTTTGGCCCATTCGAGCACGCGCGGATTGGTGCTGCGAAAGAGCGCCTCATCGAAGTTTTCGAAGCGCTTGCGCGCCTTTTCTACTTCTTTTTCAATCTTAGCTTCCAAGCGGTCGATCTCGCCTTCGATGAGTTGATCGGCCCGATAGCGCTTTTTAGAGTCTTTGTTGTCAATTAGGGGATCGTTGAAAGCATCTACGTGGCCAGAGGCTTTCCAAATTTTAGGGTGCATGAAAATGGCGCTGTCCAAGCCGACGATGTTTTCGTGCATCTGCACCATAGCCCTCCACCAGTACTCGCGGATGTTGTTCTTCAACTCCACGCCCATGGGTCCGTAATCGTATACTCCCCCTAAGCCATCGTATATTTCGGAAGAAGGGAAGATAAAGCCATACTCTTTGCTGTGCGAAACGAGTTGCTTAAAGAGTTCTTCTTGTTGCATGCGAAGAAGCGCCTGACGGAGCGCCTGCCGTTTTTATCGGAATTTTTAAGTAAAAAAACGGCGCAAAGGTGAGGAAAAAGGTTCGGATAAACTGACCGTAGCTCCGACCTTTGACTACTTTTTTGATAAAAATGGCCTTGGTCAAAAACAGAATAGACGCGCGGCATGCCATTGGTCTGTCCTCGGTAGGGAAAACCTCCACTGGTTTGTAAGCGCCGGCGTTGGGCGGGTCCAAGGCACAAGCAGTGTGGCAAACAATCTCTACTTTCGCGCTGTTTTCCGGTCGCCGGTTGACCGACACTTGTATCACTTTCGAAGCAAAAACTTCTGCTAAACAATGAGCCTTTTTCCTCATCCCGACCGGTTTGAACGCCGGCATCTCGGGCCATCTCTGCATGACGTGCAGCAAATGCTGCGCGTGTTAAACGTCTCCTCTTTAGACGAATTGATCGACCAGACCATTCCAGACAGCATTCGCCTGCGACAGCCGCTCAACTTGCCGCCGGCTCAGTCGGAGTACGAGTATTTGGCCGAGTTGAAAGACACGGCGCGCCTCAACCGCGTGGTGCGCAGCTATATCGGTATGGGTTATTACGGCACCATCACCCCTTCCGTCATTTTGCGCAACCTTTTCCAGAATCCGGGTTGGTACACGCAGTACACTCCCTATCAGGCTGAAATAGCACAAGGGCGCTTAGAAGGTCTGCTCAACTTCCAAACGATGGTCAGCGACTTGACGGGTCTGCCCATTGCTAATGCCAGTCTGTTAGACGAAGCCACGGCTGCTGCCGAGGCCATGCATATGTTTTACGCCGAGAAAAATAAGCGCGCAGCTGCTGGCCAGGAAGCCAACGAGTTCTTCGTAGCCGACTCTGTCTTGCCCCAAACCTTGGACGTCTTGCGCACGCGCGCCCTGCCCTACGGTATTCAATTGGTGGTGGGCAATTGGCGTACTTATGCGCCTTCAGCGAAAACATTTGGTGTTCTTCTGCAGTACCCCAACCGAGAGGGTGCCATTGAGGACTATCGCGCTTTTGTAGAGAAAGTGAAAGCATTAGGCGCTTTTGTGTGCGTGGCGGCCGATATCCTTTCGCTGGCGCTGCTTAAACCTCCCGGTGAATGGGGAGCCGACTGTGCTGTTGGCAATACCCAGCGCTTTGGTGTTCCCATCGGATTTGGTGGGCCTCATGCCGCCTATTTCGCCACAACAGAGGAATTTAAACGGCTCATTCCAGGCCGTATTATCGGAGTATCGGTTGATCGCTATGGCAACCGCGCCCTGCGCATGGCGCTCCAAACGCGCGAGCAACACATCCGCCGTGAAAAAGCAACTTCAAATATTTGCACCGCCCAGGCTTTGCTGGCCAACATGGCCGCTATGTACGCCGTCTACCATGGCCCAAAGGGCATTCGCGGCATCGCTCAGCGAACACACGCTATGACCAAGGCGCTCGCTGCTGCCCTGCAGAAAGTGGGATTGGCCGTTGCGCACGCTCATTATTTCGACACACTGCGCCTCAATCTTGCCCCCGAGCTGCGCGAACAGATTCATGCAAAGGCCGACGCCGCCGGCATCAATTTCTTCTACGACGAGAGCGGCTTGCAAATCAGCTTAGACGAGACCGTAACGGAGCGCGACCTGGCCGACATTGCGGCCATCTTTGGCGCACCCATCCCTACGCCGACAAGCCAAAATGCCATTCCTGCCGAATTGCAGCGCGAAACACCTTTTCTAACGCATCCGGTGTTCAACAGCTACCACACGGAAAGCGAAATGATGCGCTACTTGAAGCGATTGGAGAACCGCGACCTATCGCTGACGCATTCGATGATTTCACTGGGTTCATGCACGATGAAGCTGAATGCGGCCACGGAAATGATCCCGGTGAGTTGGGAGCTGTGGGCCAACATTCATCCTTTTGCGCCGGCCTCGCAAACGAAGGGCTATCAGAAGATTATCCAGGAGCTCGAGCAGTATCTGTGTGAGATAACGGGCTTTGAGGCATGCTCGCTACAGCCCAACTCGGGGGCGCAGGGCGAATACACGGGGCTGATGGTCATTCGGGCCTACCACGAATCGCGCGGCGAAGGGCATCGCAACATAGCACTCATCCCCTCGTCGGCACACGGTACCAATCCGGCCAGTGCCGTTATGGCCGGTATGCAAGTAGTCGTAGTGGCTTGCGATGAGCACGGCAACATTGACGTAAACGACCTGCGCACCAAAGCCGAACAGTACAGCGAGCGTCTAGCTTGCTTAATGGTTACGTACCCTTCCACTCACGGGGTATTTGAAACGGCTATTCGCGACATCTGCGATGTCATCCATCAGTACGGCGGCATGGTCTACATGGACGGCGCCAATATGAATGCTCAAGTGGGCCTGACCAACCCAGCGGTTATTGGTGCCGATGTATGCCACCTCAACTTGCACAAAACTTTTGCCATTCCTCACGGCGGCGGTGGCCCAGGAATGGGGCCTATCTGCTGCAACGCTAAACTAGCTCCCTTCTTGCCCGGGCATCCTTTGGTGCGAACAGGAGGTGCTCAGGCCATTACGGCGGTGAGCGCCGCTCCATGGGGCAGCGCCAGTATTCTGCTCATCTCTCATGCTTACATTAGGATGTTAGGCCCAGAAGGCCTAACTAATGCTACAAAGTACGCCATTCTCAATGCAAACTATATCAAAGCCCGCTTAGAAGGCTCCTATGCTATCCTATACAGCGGCGCAAACGGCCGCTGCGCCCATGAGATGATTGTGGACTTGCGTCCCTTCAAATCGCTCGTTAGCGCCGAAGATGTAGCCAAACGCCTGATGGATTACGGCTTTCATGCTCCTACGCTGTCTTTCCCGGTAGCGGGTACCATCATGATCGAGCCTACGGAAAGCGAAAGTAAGGCCGAGCTAGACCGCTTTTGCGACGCTCTGCTGGCCATTCGCCGGGAAATCGACGAAATTGCGGAAGGCAAATACAGCATAGAAGACAACCC
>CALHAM010000085.1 GCA_937934275.1 uncultured Saprospiraceae bacterium
AAGAGCGTATCTCCACTGCTGGCGCAATCGCTGTCGAGACAAGGACCGGGCACTTCGAGGCTGATGGCCTTTCCGCCCATGAGGCTGGCGCTGATGATGGTGGCATAGGTGTTTTTATGAATTTTAATCCTTCGCTCGACGTCAATTTCAACGATAATGGTGCGGCCGTCGCGGCGGTCTACGCTAATGTCTTTGACTGTGCCCACCTGATAACCGCTGAGGAAGACGGGCGCGGAGGGGCGCAATTGCTCCACATCTTTGTAAGGGATGTAAAAGGTTTGGGAGCGGGTCAGTAGGTTGATGCCTTTGAGGTATTCGAAGCCCCAAATACCAATGGCAATGGCCACAATGGCGAGTAGGCCTATGCGCGTTTCATTACTAATTTTTAGCATTGTCAAGACGATGAGAGTGGTAGCTCGGTTTGGATACGGGGACGGAGGAGAACCTCGGCACACGATCGGTACTTAGCGCGAAGTGACCTTGTGTAAAGGGTAGATTATTTGGAAACGATGCGAGCGGTGCGAAATCCGAGGTTGTAGAGGTCGGGTAGAAGTTTTTCTGCTTCCGTTCGCTGAACAAATCGCCCAAGGTAGTAGTGATATTGTCCGTTGGCATACTCTTCTTCCACATCGGTGAGCAATGCGAATTGCCCGACGTTTCGGTCAAGTTTGGCATTCCAAGAGAGGAGGAGGATGCGGTACTGTCCTCGTGGGTCTTTGGCCGATGGTGGCAATTCGAGAAATTCGTCGGCATAGTGGTCTACCCTTCGAGCCGTTGGTGTGGTTTCAAGGGATACGAGCTTGGAGGTGGAAGTTACGGCGGCACTTGGGGCTGCTGTGGTGGGCGTCGATGCTGGCGGTGTGGAAGCTGTTGGCGAGGCCGTTGTTGTGGGTGGTGGGTCAGACGTTGTGGCTGTGGCAGCTAACCCATTGGCACTTCTGAGCACTTGAGTAGGCTCGGCAGTATTTTTTCGCGCAGCGAGCGGCATACCTTCCATACGGGCTTTGTAGGCTCGGAAGGCTTCAAAAATGGCATCGGCCATTTGGTTCTGCCCTTCTTCGGAGGCAAGAAAGCGCTCTTCGTCGCGGTTAGTCAGATAGCCCACCTCGACGAGGACGGCCGGCATGGCCGTTCGGTGTAGGACGATAAAGCCGGCTTGCCGAACGCTGCGGTCTTCGCGCTTGGCGATGGAACGCGAGTACTTCTGCACGTACTCGGCAAATAAGATGCTTTGTTCTAAGTATGCGCTCTGCCAGACGCTGCTGAAGATGTGGGCCTCAGGGCTGTTAGGATTGTAGTCACCGTAGTTGCGCTGGTAGTTTTCTTCCAGCAGGATAACAGCGTTCTCGCGCTTAGCCACTTCGAGGTTGCTCTCAGCGGTGTGCAAGCCCATGACGTAGGTTTCGACGCCTTTAATGTGCGGAGCGCTGACGGCGTTGCAGTGGATGCTGATGAACAGGTCAGCGTTGTTGCGATTGGCAATGGCAGCGCGCTCTTGTAGTTCGACAAAGACGTCGGTCTTACGGGTATAAATGACTTGCACGTCAGGGTATTCGGCTTCGATGAGTGCTCCTAATTTGAGTGCGATGGCCAAAGCATTGTGCTTTTCTAAGGACAAGGCGCCTTTGCAGCCGGAGTCTTTACCGCCGTGACCGGCGTCGAGGACGACCCTGCGAAGGCGATAGCCCGTTGCAGGGTTATCGTTGAGATACGACCTCAGCCATTGAAAGGCTTCCCAGTTCTTTTGAGCGCATGCAGTTTGTCTACCTTTGCCGTCTTGGTAAGAGCAACTGCGCGTAGGCTCAGAACTATGGGCGATAGCGCCGTTAAAATTTCCTAAAAAAAGCCACGCCGCCAATTTGAGCAGCGTTCTCCGCACGTCGAATGTATGCGTTAGCATCTTTTTTAACCCTGTTTCTGGAGCATTCTCAAAAAAGGATGGGCAAATATCGGCTTTTCTTCCAAATAGCCCTGAGCGCATTCGGATTAGTGGCTCGCGCACAGGTTACCGATACGCTGCCGCCTTTGCCGGATACGCTCTTGGTGCGCTCCGATACTTTATCGCCCGTCCGGTTGTCGCCCGACGCCCTCGACCAAGAGGTAGTGTACGGCGCTCGAGACTCGCAGTGGCTCGACATCCAAAACCGCCAAATGCATCTTTATGGAGAGGCATTTATTCAATACGGAACGCTCGACCTGCGCGCAGGCTACATCGTGATTGACTTCAATACTATGGAATTGACGGCCACTGAACTGGCCAATGAAACGGGCCGATTAGTAGGGCGCCCTAAGTTCAAGGATGGCGATGAAGAGTTCGAGGCCGTGCGCCTGCGCTACAACTTCCGCACGAAGCGCGGCTTGATTTACGAAACGCGCACTAAGCAGCAAGACTTAAACATCTTAGGCGAAAAGGCCAAATTTTTTGGTGAAGCGGTTCGCGGAAAACCCGGCGAGCCAGCGCGAAGTGTGATTTACAACCAAGGTGCTCTCATCTCTACGTGCGACCATGAATTTCCGCACTTTGCCATTCGGACCAATAAACTTAAGGTCATTACTGATAAACTTGTCGTGGCCGGCTTTTCGAACTTGGAGATTGCCGGAGTGCCTACGCCTTTAGTGTTGCCCTTTGGCTTCTACCCCATCACTAAAGCGCGTAAATCGGGCCTTATCATCCCTCGCGACTTTCAGCCCTCGCGAACCGAGGGTTTGGGTATTATGAACTGGGGCTACTACTTGCCGCTCTCGGAGCACATGGATATGACGCTGTTGTTCAATGTCTTCACCAGCGGGTCTTGGGGTGTGCAGAACACGCTTCGCTACAACTACCGCTACCGCTACAGCGGCAACCTGAGCCTGGGCTACAACAACCGACTGGTGGAAGACGACCGCGCTCGGAAGAATTCGTTCAAATCTTTCAACCTTCGATGGTCGCATCAGCAAGATGCTAAAGCGCATCCTACGCGCACTTTCGGCGGCTCGGTCAACATTGAAACTAATCGCGACCAAAACCGAAACCGAAATGACTTTGGCAGTGTCTTTCAGAACACCCTGAGTTCCAACCTCAACTACTCGCAGCGCTTCCCGGGCAAGCCTTACCAGTTTAACGCCGCTTTCAGCCATACCCAAAATACTCAAACGCGGCTGATGAACCTGAACTTTCCTTCGGCTACCTTTAACCTGCAGCGCATTTTCCCCTTTAAGCGCCGAAATCCGGTGGGCAACGAGCGCTGGTACGAGAAAGTCTCGCTTACCTACACCTCCAGCCTCCAAAACAGCGTCAGCGTAGCCGATACGCTGTTGTTCACCAGTGAAACCTTTCGGAACATGCGCATGGGCATCCAGCACCGCCTTAGTAGCGATATTAACTTCAAGGTTTTCAAGTACATCAATGTAGCTCCGCGGCTCAACTACGAGGAAAATTGGTATCCCTACACCGTCGAGCGCCGATTCCTCGACGATATCCGCTTTGCGTTCGACACGGTGGCTGAGCTCGTGGTTGTAGACAGTAACAAGACCGTCTGGGGCCGCGATACGGCTTTCCGCAACTGGGGCTTCTCACCCTTTCGGCAGTACGACGTGGGCATTAGCCTCAATACGGCTATGTTCTTTACAAAGCAGTTTGCCAAGGGCTGGTTTCGAGGCATTCGGCACACGTTCAAGCCCAGCATTTCGACGGGCTTTCGGCCCGATTTTTCAGAGAGCAATTACTTCCGAAAGGTACAGACTTCTTCGCGCCCTGGCCGAGAGACGTTTCGCGACTACAGCATTTTCGACGAAGCTGTTTTTGGCCGCCCCAGCAGTGCTAAACCTGAGTTGGCCCTCAACTACAGCCTGGGCAACATTCTGGAAATGAAGTTCTACTCGGCCAAACGCGACACGATTAAGCGCGTGCGGCTGTTCGACAACCTCGTTTTTGCCGGCAGCTACAGCTTCACGCGCGACTCGCTGCGCTGGAGCACCATTACTACCGGAGGGCTGTTTCGACTGTTTAAGGGCCTAAGCAACCTGACTTGGCGCGCTACCTTCGACCCCTACCTCATCAACGAACAAGGCGTGCGCATCAACCGCTTTGCCTTGGAGGAAGGTAAACTGCTGCGACTGGCCGCTTTCGGCTTTGAGTTGAATACGCAAAGCAGCATCGGCGACTTGCGCCGCCTCCTCGAGGGCCGCACTCCGGAGGGTCCACAACAATCCACCGCTACCCCACCCGCCGCCGCACCGGGCTTTTTCGACTGGTTCAGCCGCATCCAGGTCAGCCATCGCATTTCTTTCGAACGCCGCCAAGTGTTCGGCACTGACCGCGACACGTTTCTCATTGGCACTAACAACATCAGCTTCTTTGGCAGCATCCCCCTCACACCTAAGTGGACCATCGACATTGGCAACGTGAGCTACGACTTTCAAACCAAAAGCCTCATTTACCCGGATATCGGTTTTACGCGCGACCTGCACTGTTGGCTCTTTAGCTTGCGTTGGCAACCCGTGCGCGGCACTTATGAGTTCTTTATAGCGGCTAAACCCGGCTCGCTCGACTTCTTGCGCTTGCCTTATCGAAACAATGTCTTCGATGCGCAGACGCGCTTTTAGCGCCATTTTTGCGACCGAATGATCCTATTGCTCGTCTTTAACCGACCTGAACACACGCGCCGCCTCGTTGCGCGCTTGCGCCAGTGGCGCCCACCTGTTCTGTACATCAGCGCCGATGGTCCACGCCCGCACGTGCCCAGCGATGCGGCCAAATGCGCCGCCGTACGCGCTATTTTCGAGCGGGAAATAGACTGGCCTTGCACCGTACGCACGCATTTTTTACCTGAAAACCTCGGATGTCGACGCGCTGTTCAGAAAGGCATCTCTTGGTTCTTTGAATGCGTAGAAGAGGGGATTATCCTGGAAGACGACTGCTTGCCCGACCTGTCGTTTTTCTCCTTCTGCTTTGAGCTGCTCGAGCGTTACCGACACGACGAGCAAGTGATGCACATTAGTGGCAGCAACCCGGCCCCGCAAGCCTGCCAACACCTGACTGCGAGTTATCTGTTCTCCCGTTTCTCCTTCATTTGGGGGTGGGCCACCTGGCGGCGCGCCTGGC
>CALHAM010000086.1 GCA_937934275.1 uncultured Saprospiraceae bacterium
GTTCCCTGCACGACCATCAATAAAGTGTGTGCCTCCGGCATGAAAGCCATTACCCTTGGCGCTCAAAGTATTATGTTGGGCCTAAACGACGTGGTAGTCAGTGGCGGCATGGAAAACATGTCGCAGATCCCTTACTACATCCCCAACGCTCGCTGGGGCTATAAGTACGGCCACGGCGAGATCATTGACGGCTTGGCCAAAGACGGCCTAACCGACGCCTACAACCAAAAAGCCATGGGCACCTGTGGCGATGCGACGGCCGCTAAGTACGGCATCAGCCGAGAAGAACAAGACGCTTTCGCCGTTGACTCCTACAGACGCGCCGCAGCAGCCGCTGCAGCCGGTTTCTTCAGCCATGAGATCGTCCCTGTTGCCGTGCCACAGCGCAAGGGCGAGCCACTGCTCGTTATCGAAGACGAAGAGTACAAAAAGGTCAGCTTCGACAAAATTCCCTCTCTGCGCCCTGCCTTCACCCCCGACGGCACCATCACGGCGGCTAACGCCAGCACCATTAACGATGGAGCCGCCGCGGTTGTGCTCGCTAGCGCAAAGGCAGTAAACGAATATGGCCTCAAACCCCTGGCCAAAATCCGAGGCTTTGCCGATGCCGAACAAGAGCCGGAGTGGTTCACCACCGCACCCACTGTAGCTGCGCCCAAGGCGATGCAAATGGCTGGTGTGGAAAAGTCAGACATTGATTTTTTTGAAGTCAACGAGGCTTTCGCCGTAGTAGCCCTGGCTTTCGAACGCCTACTCGGCGTTGATCACGCCCAGACGAACGTCTTCGGCGGCGCCGTGGCGCTGGGCCACCCGCTGGGCGCTTCGGGCGCGCGCATCGTAACAACGCTCAACAATGTCTTGCACCAAAAAGACGCTACCTTGGGCCTAGCGGCCATTTGCAACGGCGGTGGTGGCGCTACGGCCATTGTCATCGAGCGCGTATGACTCTCCTGCTCTTTGAACCGCACTAAGTGCCCTCAATAACCAAGGGCTTGACACCCTAAAGAGAAGCGTTCCTCTTGTTCTTCTTTCCCTCGCTCCGCATAGTGCTATGGCCCTCATCCTTGCTTGCCGCGGTATACAGCCACAATTTGGTCAAAACTGCTTTTTGGCCGAAAACGCCACCCTTGTGGGCGATGTAATTATGGGCGACGACTGCTCAGTATGGTTCCAGGCCGTCGTGCGCGGCGACGTGAACTTCATCCGCATCGGCCACAAAGTCAACATTCAAGATGGCGCCATTCTCCACGGCACTTACCAAAAGTGCGGTACCACTATCGGCAACAACGTGAGCATCGGCCATCGGGCCATCGTGCACGGCTGCACCCTGCACGACAACGTCCTCGTCGGCATGGGCGCCATCATCATGGATCAAGCCGTCGTGGAAGAAAATTGCCTCATTGCCGCAGGGGCCGTAGTACTGGAGAATACCGTCTGCAGCGCCAACGGCGTCTATGCCGGTGTGCCCGCCCGGCGCGTTAAAGACCTAACGCCAGAGCTGTTTCAGGGTCAAATCCAGCGCATTGCCAATAACTATGTCTTTTACGCCAGCTGGTTCCGATAGCACCCAAACACCTTTCCGAACTTGCGCCCAAGGGGCTATCTCAGCGCAACACCCCTTTGAGCGGCAGCGAGTTTTTTTTGTGTGAGGGTTGTTTCTTTCCATTTAGCGCGTACCTTTGTGCTAATCTTTTCTAGCTTTTTTCATTCTTCCTAATCCTCGATTATTTCGGTTTTGCCCTCCTCTTTCCCAACCGCCGTTTTCCAATTCCGAAGTACGTTTTTGCACCTTAGTAATCTGTTCTTTACGACCCGTAGGTCGCACTTGCCACTCCGAGGCTTTGCCCCAAGTGGATTTTCCTGCGCCAAGGCGGCGGTGCGCCGTTATAATCTCATGGTCAGCCCCCTCCGGTCAGGCTCGCGGTGCGGGGCTTTTTTGTTTAAAACAATCGCCCTTGCGGATCTCTATAGCGCTCGCATGAGGTCAAGTTGAAAGGCGGCATTTGCCGAGAGGCGAAGAAGCGATGTCGCGCCAGCTGAATTTGCGCGCCGATAAGTTGAGCGATAGGCCCTTCGCCATGCATCCGGATATGAGGGCGGTGGTCGTGAAGGTAGCCGCTGTGGGTTTGGCGGATGCCATTGAGCACCTTATCGGCGCGGTCGGGCAGGTTTTTGCGCAGCCAATCCTCGAAGATGGTGGCCACATCGCCGTTGAGGCGCACTAAGGTGTATCCGAGGGCCTGTGCGCCACGTTCGGCGGCGGCCTGAGCCATAGGTAGGATTTCCACGTCGTTAAGACCTGGGATGATAGGCGCTAACATAGCGAGGACGGGGATGCGGCGGGCCGAGAGGGCTTCGAGGGTGCGCAAGCGCTGAGTTGTGGTAGCCGTGCGCGGCTCGAGGAATTGGCGCAGAGGCTCTTGGAGCGTAGTCAGGCTAATGGCCACGTGGACGAGTTGTTCGGCTGCAAGGGCCTCCAACAGGTCAAGGTCGCGCAAGATGAGGCTGTTTTTGGTAATGATGGCTACTGGATGGCGATAGCGCCAAAACACTTCCAAACAGGCGCGGGTGATGCGGAAATGGCGCTCGGCAGGCTGATAGACGTCGGTGTTGCCGGCCAACAAAATGGGCGAGGCCTTCCAGGTCCTTTTCTTGAGCATGGCCTCGAGCAATTCAGCGGCGTTGCGCTTAACGAGGATTTTGCGCTCGAAGTCAAGCCCAGCACTGAAGCCCCAATAAGGATGGGTGTTGCGCGCATAGCAATAGACGCAGCCGTGCTCGCAGCCCTGATAAGGGTTGAGGCTCCACTCTGCCGGGATATCGGCGCTTTTCACGGGGTTGAGGATGGTTTTGGGATGGGTTTCCAAATACTCGGTCCGCAATTCGGCGCTCTCCCACTCGGCTTCGCACAAGGCCCAATCGAGGGGTTGTTCGTCGCGCTCAATTTTTTCGAAGGGTGACGGAGGGTTAATTTGCGCTCCGCGCCCGTGTAAGTAGCGCTTCTTTCTCATAGCACAAGCAGTAGGTTGTTTTTCACCTTAAAAAGAGGTTGCGGTTTTGAGGGCTTTTGGCCCTGTTTAGGACCGATCTTCGAGGGCAGTGCAACCTGCCCATCCGAAAGTGTAAAAAACCTGCTGCCTCGTTTTCGAGCTGAAGGGAAATGCGGTCAAGTGCGCGCTCAGGAAGGCGTTTGTCGAGCTAGGCGCTCTTGTGCTGCGCGCACTAAGGCAAGGGCTTTCTCGAGTTGCTCTTCTTCAGAGAGCAGGGTGTTGTCTATGACGACGGCATCGGGTGCCACCTTTAGCGGACTGTCTTCGCGCGTAGAGTCCAGTAAATCGCGCGCTTGTAGGTTGCGGCGGATGTCATCCCAGTCGGCATCGATGCCTTTGGCGGCCAGCTCCAGGTGCCGTCGGCTGGTGCGCACATCTAAATCGGCAGTGAGGAAAATTTTCACTTCGGCATCGGGAAAGACCACTGTGCCGATGTCGCGCCCGTCGGCCACAAGCCCTCGGCGTCTGCCCATGGCTTGCTGAAGCGCTACCATGGCACGCCGAACGGCCGGGATGGCAGCCACCTGGCTAACGTGTTCGCTAACGCGTAAATCGCGGATCGGGTGTTCGACGTCGCGCCCATTCAGAAAAAGATGGTTTTGGTCGTCTACGCGCTCGAAGTGCATCTCCATGTTCTTAAGCGCCTCCTCTACTGCTCGGGGGTCGTTGTAGTCGATGCCGTTCTCCAAAAAGTACAGCGTAGCGGCGCGATACATCGCTCCAGTGTCCAGGTACACGTAGTGCAGGGTCTTGGCTAAAGCCTTAGCCAGTGTGCTTTTGCCGCAAGAAGCATGACCGTCGATAGCGATGATGAGTTTCAAGAGCCGTTGCTTTTGTCTGGATAGAAACGGAGCAAAGGTGCGACTTTTGGCTGGCTAATGGCGGTGCTGCGAAGTAAATCTTAGGTTATTCTTCGAAGGAAGTACGCTGGCTGTGCCGAAGCCCAGAGCAGCGTAGCTCTAAGAGAAAAACTCGAGGATAGGGAGCCTCACCAGAGGTACAGCATGCCCGCCTGGAGGCCCAACATCGCGGGGTTGGGCAGCGGTCGGCCTGTGGCATCTTTATGTGCGAAGCGGCCCGTGAGCGTAGGCTCTACTGAA
>CALHAM010000087.1 GCA_937934275.1 uncultured Saprospiraceae bacterium
ATCGGCCATGTATTCTCTACGGGCGGTGGCGGCATAGCCGGCCTGCGAGTCGTGTGCAACGACCATGCCAAGGCGCGTGGGGTTACTGGAAGACCCGCGCCCGTAGGCGATCCTTTCGACATTGACTACGTGGCTCATGAAATGGGGCATCAGTTTGGCGCCAATCATACGCAGAACAACAGCTGCAACCGCAACGGCACCACTGCTGTGGAGCCTGGTAGCGGCTCTACCATCATGGGCTATGCAGGCATTTGCGCTCCTAATGTGCAAAGCAATAGCGACGATTACTTTCATGCCATCAGCTTGCAGGAAATACGCCAATACACTGCACTCGGTGCGGGCGACGGGTGTGCTCAAAAGCTGGATGTCAACAATCATGCGCCCACAGTGGCGCCCGTTGGCGGCATGGGGTTTACCATACCGCACTCTACGCCTTTTGTGCTCACAGCTGAGGGCGAAGATGCAGATAGTGATGTGCTGACCTATTGTTGGGAGCAAATGGATAACCCATCGGCTCCTATGCCACCGCAGCCGAGCAACATTGCGGGGCCGATGTTTCGCTCGCTGAAGCCTACTGCATCGCCCGAGCGCCACTTTCCGGCTTTAGATTTTTTAGTGACCAACGCAATAAATCCTTGGGAGTGCTTGCCGGCTGTAGAGCGCACCCTGTGCTTCCGAGTGACTGTCCGCGACAACCACCTCGGCGGTGGATGTACGGCTTTTGCCGAGGTAAACATCAACGTTGCCGGTAATAGCGGCCCATTTAAAGTGCTGCAGCCAAATGCGGACACGGTCTGGTACGTTGGCCAGATGCAAACCGTGCGCTGGGACGTAGCCCGTACCGACACAGCGCCTGTGAATTGCACTGAAGTAATCCTGCTGCTTTCAACCGACGGAGGATGGACGTATCCGCACTTGCTGGCCGGTCCCGTGCCCAACACGGGCGAAGCGCAGATAAAAGTGCCGTTGCTGACCTCCGACAGCTGCCGCGTGCGCGTACAAGCCGTGGGCAATGTTTTCTTCGACATCTCTGACCAGAACTTCCGCATCGAGTTGCCACCTGTACCCGACTTTAGGGTAGAAACCAGCTTGCCTAACGCTGCTGTGCAGCGCTGTGTGGGCGATTCGCTGGCTTTTTGGGTGCACACGCGCAGCATTGGAGGCTTTTCGGGGGAGGTAACACTGGCCTTTGACGGTTTGCCGCCAGGTGCCACCGCCGCCATTGTGCCCAGTTCCCTTCTAAGCGGCGATAGCACATTCGTCGTTATCGGCGGACTGACGGCGCCCGGTCAATATGCCTTATCGCTTGTGGGCACGAGCGATACGCTGGTGCGCAAGCACGAAATAGCCCTCCAAGTAGTTGGGACGAAGCCACCCACTCCTACACTTGCGACACCGCTCAATGGCCAGCGTGGCATCACACCGGAAAGTGCCTTACAGTGGACGTCTGCGGATAATGTTCTTTACCATCACGTACAAGTTGCTCGAAATCCGGCATTTCATCCCAGCCAAATTGCCTGGGAAACCAGCGTTGTCGATACCGAGGCCTTTGTTAGCTCGCTGCAACCTAACGCTGTCTACTATTGGCGCGTCCGTGCCGAAAACGCTTGCGGGCAGAGTGAATACTCCCCAGTCTGGGCTTTCCAGACAGCCCAGCCGGCATGCGGCTTTGAGTTTACCAGTGAAGAGGTGCCGGCAGACATCTCGAGCGCTCAACCGACAACGGTAACTTCCTCACTGCTTCTCTCCGACCCGCGTCCGTTGGCCGAGGTAGCCGTGTGGATGAACCTCGAGCACACATGGGTGGGTGACCTGCGCGCCCGCCTCATCCGCCTCGGCGTCGATACAGTAGTGCTCTTTGACCAACCCGGAGTACCTGCCTCGCCAGCAGGTTGCCCAAGCGATGATATTTCGGCTACCTTCAATGACAACGCTGCTCTGACGGCAACAGATTTTGAGAACACCTGCAATGCTTTTCCGCCGGCCATTTCAGGCGAATTTCGGCCCTTAGAAACCCTTCAGCGCTTTTACCTCAAACCAGCATCCGGCACATGGCTCCTCGAAGTAACCGACTTGGCGGAGGAAGATGGCGGTGCTATAAAGAGCTGGGGAATGCGCTGCTGCTTTTGGGATAGTATTCAGAACGCCTCCCTGTTGAAAAAAGAAACCCTTTTACTCGCTGCTGGGCAAACGGCCACTGTAGACAGCACACTTTTAGCCTTAGATTTAAGCGGCCAGACACCAGAAAACGGCCTGTTTACGCTAACAGCCCTGCCCCAGCACGGGCAGCTGCTGTTCAAGGGCTTGCCACTTGCCGTCGGAAATTCTTTTACACAGGCAGACATTGACCACAGCCTCATCGCTTATGCGCACAACGGCAACACCGCCACGCAGGACGCCTTCGCCTTTGACGCTCTTCACGTTGCTGGAGGCCAGTGGCTCCACGATGCAGTCTTCCACATCCAAATCGCTCAAAATGACCTCGAGGTTTCGCTAACCTTACTCGACTCGCTGCGCTGCCACAACGCCGCCGACGCGCGTCTGTTGGTCAGTGTACTGGGTGGAAAGCCGCCGTACAGCTATCAACTCTCCTCAGGAGGTATGGCGCAAGACAGCCCTATTTTTGAAAATCTCGGGCCAGGCACATACGCAGTTATCGTTACTGATGCTTGGGGCTTCACCGCAGTCTCGCCAACGGTAATTGTTCCCAACCCCGCCCCTATAGCGGTGCAACTCATCGCCTCCAACGACTCCGTCTTCGTGCAAACATCGGGCGGACATCCTCCCTACTGGTACCGCGTGGGCGAAGGCAACTATCAGCAGGAGCCAATCTTCGCGGGTTTGCCCAACGGCACCTACGCCGTAGATGTGCTGGATGCCGAAGGCTGTACTGCCACTGCCCAGGTCATCGTTTACGTCGGACCGTTGGCGGTGCTCGACGTACGAACACAGCCTGTTTCTTGTTATGGCGATAGCAATGGTATGGCCCAAGTGATTGCAGGCGGTGGTCTTCCACCTTATGCGTATAGCCTCGACGGCACAAATTTTCAATGGGAAAAGATTTTTGAAAACCTGCCGGCGGGTGAGTACATCGCAGTAGTTAAAGATAAAAGTGGAACGACGACGACTCAAAACTTCAGCATCGACCAACCCTCAGTCCTCGAAGTGAGTGCTTGGGTCGTGCTAAATCGGATAGAAGTGATGGCTACGGGCGGAACAGGCGCATTGCTGTACCGCCTAAACGGCGGCCCGTTCCAACAACAGCCGGTATTTAGTGCTTTGCCTAATGGCACCTATACCGTTACGGTACAAGATGCCAACGGATGTACGGCAGAGATCTCAGTTTTGGTCGAGGTGCCGCCCCTGCAACTGCTGACAGTAGAGATAGTGGGCCAAATACTGTGCGCTGGCCAGACGGTGCGCGTACTCGCAAGTGCCGAAGGCGGAGTACCGCCCTATACTTACGCCCTCGACGCAGGAGACTTCCAAACGGAGGGCACCTGGGAGGCTGTCGGCGCTGGCCCTCACGCAATAACCGTGCGCGACGCAGCTGGCCATCAAATAAGCAGCGACACTTTTTCCATCCCATCCCCGGATAAGTTAGAGGTAACCGCTGTTGTATTCGGCCCCACAGCTTCGGTTTTAGCTAGTGGAGGAACGCCTCCCTATCGCTTTGCCTTGGACGACGCCGACTGGACGTCGGAGCAGTTTTTTGCCAGTCTGAGTAGGGGAATACACTGGGTCGTCGTGGCCGACGCTAACGACTGTACCGATACCGTATTTTTTGAGATCGATTACGCGCCGATGACTATACTTTTAATGCGCACACCGCCCAGCTGTGCTGGCGCATCCGACGGCCTTCTCGAGGTAGAAATACTCGGCGGCCTGCCGCCTTTCACCTGTAACGGCGCACCGCTAAGCGACAACCGTTGTGTGCAAGAACATCTAAGCGCCGGGGCGTATTCCATTGCGCTAACCGACGCCGTAGGCGATACGCTCGTGTTCAGCGCCATACTCGACGACCCGCCAGCGCTCGCCATAACTGCCTCTGCTGCGCTAAATACGTTGACGGCTACCGCCTCGGGCGGCACGGGTGCCCTCTTGTACAGCCTCGACGGGCTGACGTTTCAGCATTCGCCCATTTTTCCCGACCTGCCTGACGGCACCTACACCGTAACGGTGCGCGATGCTAACGGCTGCACGGCAGTATCGGAACCGGTAGTTATCAACACCATTAGCACGCGCGCGCTCTACACCAAGGCCCAAATACGCCTATACCCTAACCCAAACAGCGGGCACTTCTGGCTCGAATTGAGACAACCCGGAGCAGCAGAAGCGTTGCTGTTGTCTCTGTACGACATGTGCGGGCAATTGGTCTGGCAGCAGCGCCTTTCAGCCCCTGCGAACAGCGAAGCGTGGGAAATCCACCTGACCGAAATGCCAGAGGGCGCCTATCTGCTCCAAGGCACAGACCGTCGACTGTGGTTTGTAGAGCGCTTAATCCTGACCAAAGGCCGCGAATAAGTAACTCACGGTCTCTAATCCTAAACAGGCAATTAATGCCTGGGAGGGCGCAAAGCCACCGCTATTCCTATCCTCATCTCCTTGAGAGACTCTCTCAATGAGGGCATAGCGGTAAAAACGGCAGCGCATGCAACGAAAAGACGAGCTGAGTAACTTTTTCTGTGCAAAAGATATTTTTTAAGCCAATATTTGTGCCGTCGAAGAGTAAAGAAGAGCATTTCGACATCCAAATACGACGCTCCGTTGTTTGAATGCTGGAGGTTTTCGGCCGAAACAGGAGACTTTATCCTTGTAACGTCGTCCGATAGTCAGGGAAAAAATACACTCGATATGACAGCCCAGATGCTCATGGCGCAAAATATTCCGCCGCTGACGGTGGAACAAACGGGTAAAGATGCCTTCCATGCTCTGAACGACCACCACGTGCGTCATCTACCGGTGGTGCAAGAGGGACGGCTGGTGGGCATTTTGTCGGAAGAAGACATTTTTAACCACAAACTCTACGAACCCATCGGGCAGTACGAGTTTTCCCAAATGCGCCGCTTTCATGTGCGGCACGACGAACACGTATTCGATGTCATGCGCACCATGGGCGAAAATCGGCTGACGGTGATTCCAGTTGTAGATAACGAAGATAAGTACTTAGGTCTAATCACCTTGAGCGATCTGCTCCGCTTCTTTGCCCAGACAGCTTCCCTAACCGAACCCGGAAGCGTCATTGTGTTGGAAATGCACCGACGCGATTATTCCCTAGCGCTGCTGGCACGCATCGTTGAGGAGGAAAATACCAAGATTTTAGCGGCTTTTGTTACCTCTCCGCCAGGAGATCATGAGTTGATAGAGGTTACGCTCAAACTGAGCACCCAAAACCTCAGCCGCGTATTGGCCGCTCTAAATCGCTACGAATACCACGTGAAGCACTCCTTCACTGAGTCAGATTACACCGACGCTTTGCGCGAACGGTACGACTCGCTCATGACCTATCTGAACGTTTAAAGATTACGCCCTATTAGCGTCAACCTTTTGCCCGTTCCAGCTCCACTTCCCGGCGCTCGACGGCGGGCACGTTTTTGACCACCATTTGCAGCGTATTGCGCAGCCGCTCCTCGAAGAGCACAATCCTGCCCTTTTTTAAGTTGGCAATGGTTTCTTCATTGTAGTGGCGCACGGTGATGAGTTCCAGCCCGTCTTGGCGCTTGACGTAGAATTGATCGGCAATGCGTTGAATAAATTTTTCGATGCGGTCTGGGATGTTCGGCACGCAGATGGTGAAGCTGATGGCCGTGTTCTGCATCACATTGACGAAGATGCGCAGCTCCGACAGTTCGGCAAATAGGCGAGCGATGTGCTGTTCAGCTACGAAGGAGTAGTCGTTAGTGATGATGTGGAGCAGCGTTTGGTTTTTTTCTACCACCACAATAGGCGGATAGGTCTCGTCCACATCGCTGCTGATCTCGGTACCCGGAGCCTCAGGGTCGAGAAAGGATTTGACGTACAGCGGTATACTTTTATTCTGTAGGGGTTTGATGGTTTTGGGGTGAATGACCTGAGCGCCGTAGTAAGTCATTTCAATGGCCTCGCGATACGACAGGCGGTCCAATTTTATTGTATTTTCAAACAAGCGAGGATCAGCGTTGAGCACGCCGGGTACGTCTTTCCAAATGGTCATGCTTTCGGCATCCAGACAGAAGGAGAAGATGGCCGCTGAATAGTCAGAGCCTTCGCGGCCCAGAGTTGTGGTAAAGTTTTCAGTAGAAGAAGCGATAAAGCCTTGCGTCAGCACGAATGGGCTTTTTTCCAACATAGGAGGTATGATGCGCAGAGCATTAGGTTTGGTCTTGTCCCACAGTACCCAACCTTCGCGATAGGTATTGTCGGTGATGATCACATCTCGGGCGTCGAGCCACTGCGTAGGCAGGCCCACGTAGTTGAGGTATGCCGCTGCAATGCGCGAAGAGACCAGCTCTCCCACGCAAACAATTTGGTCGTAGGCGTAGTCGTAGTTGGCGGCAGGCGGCTCTTCGAGTACCCATTCGGCCTCAACGAAGGCATCGTTGACGGCGGCAAAGACCTCGTGTTTAGGGGGAAAGAGTTCGCGCATTACGGCGTAATGCTGCTCCTTGATGGCATCGAGCAACACCTGCGCTTGGCCATCCTGTTTGTAATGGGCGGCCACAACAGCCTCCAAGGCATTGGTGGTTTTGCCCATAGCTGATACAACGATGACGAGAGACTTGTCGCGGTGGCGTTGCAAAATATTAGCGACATTCCGGATGCCGGCAGCGTCTTTAAGGCTAGCGCCGCCAAATTTGAAAACTTGCATGGTGTGGAGGAAATCGGGTTTGTCTGTTTTGGCCGGCAAAGGTAGGGCATTAGTGATGGTGCGGAAGTCAACGGCGACAAAGGAGGCCTCAAAATGCCCGCTGCAGACGACACATTCACCCACCAACTACTGATAGTGGATACTGCATCGTTACGCAATGGAGCGACCCGTGCTGCTCGATGAGCGGGCGGCAGTCGATGCCGATAACATCTCTATCCGGGAAAAGAGATCTGAAGCAGGCGATGGCTTCGTCGTCTTGCGGGACGCGATAAGTAGGGACGAGCACGGCGCCATTGATGATAAGGAAGTTAGCATAAGTAGCGGGCAGGCGGTGTCCGTCGGCGGCATAGCAGGCATCGGGCCAAGGCAGGCGTACCAGCTGGTAGGGTTTGCCCTCTAGGGTCGTCCACTGCTGTAGCTGACGCTCCATAGCGAGCAGCGGCTCGTAGTGCTCATCCGTAGGGTCGGGACAGTGCATATATGCAATGGTATCGGGTGAGCAGAAACGGGCGAGGGTGTCAATGTGAGCATCGGTATCGTCGCCGGCCAAGTGGCCATGTTCGAGCCAGAGTACGCGCTGTAGGCCAAAAATATCGCGCAGTTGTTCTTCGAGTTGCTCGCGCCTTAAGTGTGGGTGCCGATTGGGCGACAGCAGACACTCGGTGGTGGTGAGGAGCGTGCCCTCCCCATCGCTTTCAATGCTGCCGCCTTCGAGCAACAGGCCAACATAGCGGTGCTCAGCCTGCAAAAAGCCGCGCTCCCAAAGCCGACGAGTAATTCGATTGTCTAAGTGAGCCGGAAATTTAAGGCCCCAACCGGAAAAGAAAAAATCGAGCACGACGGGGCGGCCATCCTCCCAGATGGTGATCCCTCCGTGGTCGCGCGCCCAAGTGTCGTTAGACGGGATTTCCACAACGAGGAGCCGCTCCGGCGGCACTTCGCGCAGCCAAGGAAGCACAGCGGCTTCGTCAGAACAAACCACCAAAACCTGCTGGTAGCGCCCAATGGCTGAGGCAATGGCCGAAAAACAGGGTAATACCTCATCGAGCATATCTGCCCAGTCGGAGTTAGCGTGCGGAAAAGTGAGTTGCACGGCGCTTTGAGGTGCCCATTCGGCGGGCAGACAGCGTTTCGGAAACGAAGCCTTAGGCATGGAGACAAACCTCTGCAAGAAGGGGAAATTAAGGGCCTTAAAAGGAAAAAACTTGCTCTACTATTGCAACTGTACCTATAGAGCTGCCTCTTCACATTGTCCGAGACCTCATGAAGCGGAGCGGCTTCACGAGGTCTCGACAGTCTTGTCTCGATTTACCTTATCGCGTAAACAGCAGCTCGCGGTACTTCACCAACGGCCAGTACTGGTCGTCTACAATGCCCTCTAATTCGTCGGCAGCCTGGCGGATGCTTTCCATATGCGTTTTAACTTCGTAGCAGAAGATGCGCGCCTCCGTTAGCAAGTCGCTCGCTGTGTGGGCCTTGGCTTGAGCAGCCTGTAAGGCCTGAAGGCCTTCGCGAATAGTGTGGAGAAGATGAGCGATCTGCTGAAGGGTTTGGCGCTGAAGTACAGCAGAGTCCTCCAGACCAGCCTGCTGAAGAGCAGAGAGGTTTTGAGCCAACTCCGTTTGATAACGCACGACAGCAGGTACCACAAGAGTTTGCACCATTTCCGTCAAAGTCTTGGCTTCAATGTCTAGTTTGGTGCAATAAGCATGCAGCTGGACGTTGAGCAGAGCATCCAGCTCCTTTTTAGAGAGTACTCCGGAGCGGGAATAGAACGCTTCAGCTTCGGGAGAGGCCAGCACAGCCAATGCTTCGGGAGTGTTGGCGTGGTTCGACAGCCCTCGGCGGACAGCTTCTTGCTTCCATTCTTCGGAGTAGTTGTTGCCCTCGAAGAGTATGGGCTTCATTTTTCGGATGTACCTTTTGAGCGTCATGAGGATGGCCTCGTCTTTTTCGATGCCTTTGCCCATGAGGCGGTCCACATCGCGTTTAAAATCGAGTAACTGGAGGCCCACCATGGTGTTCATGACGGTCATGGGTGCTGCGCAGTTTTGGGAGGAGCCAACCGCTCGAATTTCGAACTTGTTGCCCGTGAAGGCGAAAGGCGAGGTGCGGTTACGGTCGGTATTGTCGAGTTCAAGATTGGGCAATTTACTGATGAGGTCCAAGGCGCGTTTAACAGCCGCATCGTCCGTCTTTTTCCCGTCGGCGATGCGGTTGAGCAGGCGGGTCATGGCTTCGCCGATGAAAACAGAGATGATGGCCGGAGGCGCTTCGTTGGCCCCGAGCCGGTGGTCGTTTCCGGCATGCGCTACGGAAGCGCGCAGAAAGTCGGCATACCGATAGACGGCCATGATGGTGTTGACGAAGAAGGTGAGGAAGCGTAGGTTGCGGCTGGGAGAGTCGCCGGGCGACAGGAGATTGACCCCAGTATTGGTGCTTAGGCTCCAGTTGTTGTGTTTGCCCGATCCGTTGATGCCGGCAAAGGGCTTTTCGTGGAGCAGTATGCGCAGCTTATGACGGCGAGCAATGCGCTCCATGACGTCCATGAGCAATTGGTTGTGGTCAACGGCCACATTAATTTCCTCGAAAACAGGAGCAACCTCATATTGACCGGGCGCTACTTCGTTGTGGCGCGTGCGCACGGGGATGCCTAAGCGGTGGCACTCCGTCTCCAAATCGCGCATAAAGTGATAGACGCGTTCGGGGATGGAACCAAAGTAGTGGTCCTCCAACTGTTGGTGCTTGGTCGCTGGGCGGCCCAGTAGGGTGCGGCCCGTCATGACTAAGTCGGGGCGCGCGTTAAAGAGGGCTTCGTCTATGACGAAGTATTCTTGTTCCCAGCCTAAGGTGCCCGTTACTTTGGTGATTTGCGAATTAAACAGTTGACAAACAGGCACAGCAGCTCTATCTAAAAACGATTGCGAGCGCAACAGCGGCAGTTTGTAATCTTGGGCCAAACCATCGTAAGTAACAAAGATAGTCGGTATACACAACGTCTTTCCGCCGCCCACATCCATGATGAAGGCCGGGCTGGAGGGGTCCCACACGGTGTAGCCGCGCGCTTCGAAGGTGCTGCGCATGCCTCCGGAAGGAAAAGACGAGCCGTCAGGCTCTTGTTGCACCAAGGCAGCACCCGTAAACTCTTCTATGACTCGCCCATCGTGCGTCATGGTGAAGAACGAGTCGTGCTTTTCGGCTGTTTTGCCGGTTAGCGGCTGAAACCAGTGGGCAAAATGCGTACAGCCCTTCGACTGCGCCCATTCTTTCATGCCAGCCGCCACTACGTCGGCTACCTCTCGGCTCAATTTTTGGCCGCTCTGCACCGCGGCTTTAACGCTCAAATAAGCATTCTCGGGCAGAAAACGGCGCATAGCTTCGTCATTAAAGACGTTCTGGCCAAAGTACGAGGCAATGCTGGTGCTCTCTGCCTCTACAAAATCGTCGGCTGGCAGGTCTATGCGGTTTTCAATAGCCTGCAGCGCGCTAAAACGAATGTGGGACATGGGTAAAAGATACGTGAGTTTTGAACGATAGAGGGATATTGATCTAAAGCACTTCGGCGAAAAATAAGCCAAAAAGCACTGTTTTTTGCGAAAAAGACTTTTTTGATATTTCTTAACGCTTACAAAAGAGCGATTTTGAAGTTCAGCAGCGAAGGTAAGGCGATAAATTCAGCGAAATTTCCATTTTCCTTAAAAAATCTTCGCCTTTAAGCGCGCTCTTGCCTTACCTCTTTCAGTCGGCAAGGGCTTTTAACGCCTCTGACACCAGGGACCTTGAACAGAGTTCAATCTACCCTTTTGAGGCGCTTGGCGGCAACAGGTAGCGTCATTTGTTCGAAGTAGGCCCCACCTTTTGGAGCTTGCGCTCCTATTGCCGGCCTAAAAATGGCCCCTATCTTTGCCGCTGCCGGGCTTAAACTCCGGCAAAAGAATGAAATGAGCGGACATCTTACACCCGAGTTAGTCCTGGGCATCCTACTGCTCTATTTTGTCCTGCTGGCTGGAGTTGCTTTTCTGACGGGGCGCAACGTAGGCAATGAGGGTTTTTTCTTGGCCAACCGCCGGGTGCCCTGGTACGTGGTGGCTTACGCGATGATAGGCACCAGCATTAGCGGCGTTACCTTTGTTTCGGTTCCGGGAGCCGTGGGCTTAGAAACGGGAGCCAATCGGGGATTGGGTTACATGCAGCTTGTGTTCGGCTACCTGTTGGGTTATCTGTTTATCGCCACGGTACTCATGCCCATGTATTACCGGCTCCAATTAACTTCGATTTACACGTATTTGGAGCATCGGTTGGGCTATTGGTCGTACAAAACAGGGGCGGCGTTCTTCTTGCTTTCGCGCACCTTGGGGTCGGCCACACGCATGTTCTTGGCGGCAATGGTGCTCCAGCGTTTTGTTTTTGAGCCATTGGGCGTTCCCTTTACACTGACGGTTGTTTTCATGTTGGCGCTCATTTACGGCTACACCTTTCGAGGCGGCCTGAAAACAATTATCTGGACGGACACTATCATGACTACCTTCTTTTTGGTCGCTGTGGGCTGGACGGTAGTTACGGTAGGCAAGGTACTTTCTTTAGAAGCACTCGACATTTGGCCCGCTGTGCGCAATAGCCGATACGGACAAATGTTTTTTTGGGACAATTTTGCCGGCGATCCCAACCACTTCGTTAAGCAGTTTATAAGCGGTGCTCTCATCGCCATAGTGATGACGGGCTTAGACCAAGACTTGATGCAGAAAAACTTAGCTTGCAAAAACATTCGCGCTGCCCAAAAGAACATGTTTGTTTTCTGCATCTATTTGGTCGTTATCAACCTAGCTTTCTTAATCCTGGGAGCGCTTTTGTACATGTACGCCACCACTGTGGGCATCGAACCACCGGCGCGCACCGACGAGCTGTATCCTCAAATTGCCTTTTACCATTTGAGCACTGCTGCCGGTGTTTTCTTCGTGCTTGGGCTTATTGCCAGTACCTATGCCAGTTCCGACAGCGCACTCACAGCACTTACGACCTCCTTTTGCGTAGATTTTTTAAACTTTGAAAAGAAATCTCGTCACCCCGATCCATACGCCAGTGAGGAAGAAAAGCGCGCCTACTTAGATGCTACAGTAGCCCAGCAACGCCGGGCGCGCATGTGGGTGCATCTGAGTTTTTCCGTAATTTTTGTTCTCGTCATTCTCCTGCTCAAAGCCCTCAGCAGCGGTGCTGTGATTACGCTAATCTTTCAAATCGCGGGCTATACCTATGGGCCTCTGTTAGGGTTGTACGGCTTTGGGCTTTTTACCCAACGCAAGTTGCACTCGTGGTCGTTGCGCCTACCGAGACCGGGAGGTGTGCCGCTAGTGATTCCAGCAGTGGTAGTGGTGTGCGTGTTGGCTCCTCTGATTACGTGGGCCATTGAAATGGGATGCAAAAGGTGGTTCGATGTTGGTTTTCTAACCATTCTTATCAACGGCCTACTGACGTTTTCCGCCCTGTGGGCAATGTCGTATCGCCCCAGGGATGAGCAGATGCCGGAGTCGCCTTAGTTTTCCCTTTGCTTTGGCACTCTTCGGTCATAAGCGGCCCTTTTCGCCCTAGCCCATCGCTCGAAAAGATGCATTTTTGTATTGGCATTTGCCTTCACTAACTTTCTACATAAAAAACAAGACATTCGAACGCTATGAAAACAAAGGCGCTGATCTTGATGCTCACGCTAAATGCGGCCGTTTCACTGCTGGGGCAGAACATCCAATTTGTGGAATATACGCTGCCCAATGGCCTGCACGTCATCTTACACGAAGACCATTCGACACCTATTGTGGCCGTGTCAGTGATGTACCACGTGGGGTCTAAGAACGAAAAACCCGACCGTACCGGCTTTGCTCACTTCTTTGAGCATCTGCTTTTTGAAGGCTCTGAAAATATCGCCCGCGGCGAATTCGACGACTACATCAGCCGGGCTGGCGGCTACAACAATGCCAATACGTGGTACGACCGCACGTATTATTACGAGGTCCTGCCCAGCAATCAATTGGCATTAGGTCTATGGCTCGAAAGCGAGCGGATGCTGCACGCTAAAGTCGAAAAGATCGGCATCGAAACCCAGCGCCAAGTCGTCAAGGAAGAGCGTCGCCAGCGCATGGACAATCGGCCTTACGGACGCCTCTTGGAGGAGACCATGAAGCGCCTCTTTTCCGTGCACCCCTACAAGAACTCCGTGATCGGCTCGATGGAACACTTGGATGCCGCCCAAGAGGAAGACTATGTGCAGTTTTACAAAGACTTTTATCGGCCCGACAACGCTATCCTCTCTATCGCTGGGGATATTGACATTGAGCAAACGAAGAAGCTGATTGAGCTGTACTTTGGCGACATCCCGCGCGGCCAGGGCGAAATTTACCGGCCCAAAATCACAGAGCCTCCGCTGATGAGCGAGGTGCGCGACACGTTCTACGACATCGTGCAACTGCCAGCGGTCATCTTGGCTTACCGTATTCCGGCTCAAGGCACGCCCGATTACTACGCTGTGCAGATGCTGTCTACTCTGCTCAGTCGGGGCGAAAGTAGCCGCATGCAAAAACGCATGGTTAACGAAGAGCAGAAAGCCTTGGCTGCAGGCTCCTTCCCGCTGTCGTTGGAAGACCCTGGCGCCCACATCATGTTCGCCATCGCCAACATCGGTGTGGACCCTGCAGACTTGGAAGCCTCAATGAATGCCATCATCACCGACGTCCAGGAAAACCTCATTTCAGAGCGCGAATACCAAAAAGTTCTCAATCAGATTGAAAACGACTTCATCACCTCGAACAATACGGTGGCCGGCATCGCCGAAAGTTTGGCCAACTATAAAATGTACTTTGGGGACGCCAACCTGATCAACACTGAGATTGAGCGCTATCGCAAGGTAACGCGCCAAGACCTTCAGCGGGCGGCGCGCGAGTACTTCAAACCTAACAGCCGCGTTGTTCTCTACTGGCTGCCTCAACAACGCAGCTGACCTCCTCTTCTCCAAAACAGCGGCGCAGGTGTTTTGGAACAAAACGCCAGCGCCGCTGCCTTTTTAGAAAGCCCAGATAAACCAGTTCTTTTTTCTTGTTTAGGGTCAAAGAAAAGGCCGCCAAAGCCCAGTTTTATCCAGTAGTAGCGCCGCTTTATCGAAAGAAAAATCAGCCTAAATGAGAATTTGTTCCTTTCCTTTCCAAAAACTATTAACAATAGCGGCCAAACAACATGAAAGCGCAACACATCCTTGAGCGCCTATATGCCTGGCTCAGTTACCGACCGGTGTATCACGGGCTGTTCTGGTTGACGCTGCTGGGCTTGTTGTTTTGGGCCGACTACGCTCCGGGCTCAGCGTGGTGGGTTGTCCTCACCAACGCATTTATCAGCATCTTCTTCTTTATCGGGCTAGTGTATTTTAATTTATATTACCTTATTCCACGTTATCTGGCCCGGCATGCGTTGCTCTACTTAGGGCTGGTGTTGCTTGCCTGCGCGGTCGTGACACCCATCCGCGTATTAGCCTTATACCTCAAATTCTCAGGACATCCGGAGTGGCAAAGAGCCTTGGTAGATACGCAGCTCAACCTCTATGTAGGTAGCGTGCTCGTTACCCTAACCTCCACGGTACTGCGCGTTATTACCGACTGGTGGCGCTATCAGCAAGAAAAGCAAGCCCTCCAGACGCAGACCATACAGTCGGAGTTGCGCTTCTTGAAGAGCCAGATCAACCCTCACTTCTTGTTCAACACCTTGAACAACCTGTATGCTCTGACGCTCAAAAAAAGCGACAAAGCGCCCGAAATTGTGCTCAAGCTATCGGAAATCATGCGCTACATGCTCTACGAGTGCAATGAAAAGCAAGTGCCGCTGGAGCGCGAGGTGCAATACATCCAGAACTACCTAGATTTAGAGCGCCTTCGTCAGCCCAAAGGTGCCGATATTCAGTTCGTTACAGAGGGCCTTATCAGCCACCAGATGATTGCCCCGCTCATCTTTGTCCCCTTTTTGGAAAATAGCTTCAAACACGGGCTTAACCACCATACGCGCGGCGGTGGCTACGTACACCTGCACCTAAAGGTAGAGGGGGAACAATTAATGTTTTTTATTGAAAACAACAAACCCGACCCCACTCCTCCGCCCAGCACCAGTGGTGGCATCGGCCTAGCTAACGTCCGCCAACGTTTAGACCTCCTGTACCCAGGCAAATACACCCTGGAAATTCAGGACGAACCTCTCCGCTATGCCGTAACCTTGCGCATGACCTTAGATTAAGTAAAATCATTCGCCTATAAATCCTATGCACTCTTGTCCGATTAGCGCTTTATCCTCATTTTAGCTGTTCGCTTCTAAAAACGGATTACTCTACTCACCACACCCCACACCACATTCGCCCTATGTTGAACACCTTAATTGTAGACGACGAGCCGTTGGCTTTGGATGTGCTCGAAACTTACATTAACCAGATCTCTGATCTAAAACTCATTCAACGCTGCGCAAACGTACTGGAAGCCAATGAAGCCCTTAAAAAACACGACATCGATCTGATATTCCTCGACATACAGATGCCTCAGCTGACGGGTATTGACTTTGTCAAAACCTTAAGCAAGCCTCCGATGATTATTTTTACTACGGCTTATGCTAACTATGCGCTGCAAGGCTTCGAGCTCAATGCTTTAGACTACCTGCTTAAGCCCATATCCTTTGAGCGGTTCCTCAAAGCCGTCAATAAGGCCTTAGAGCAAGCCGATTTGCTCGAGCGCGAGAGCCAGCTGCTGCGCGGCTTTGAGTCGGGAGAGTTTTTCTTTGTGAAAGCCGATAAAAAGCTCATCAAGATCAACTTCGACGATGTCCTCTACATTGAGGGCCTGAAAGACTACGTCATTATCAGCCAAGTACAGGGCCGGATTGTCACCCTTCAAACCATGAAAAGCTTAGAGGAAAGGCTTCCGCCTGGGCGTTTTCGGCGCATCCACCGCTCTTACATCGTAGCCTTAGATAAAATTACGGCTGTGGATGGCAACGTAGTAGAGGTTATGGAAAAAGGCAAGCCCAAGCAATTGCCCATCGGGAAAAACTACCGAGACGAACTTTTTGAATTGATTGAAAAAAATCGCCTCTGATGACAATAACCAAATGGTTGGGTTATGCAGCGCAAGAGGCGAGAGTTGAGCAATTGGGGGCACTACCCTACTACAAAAGCTGAAATCTGCTTCCCCTCTTGTGAGGAAGAGGTGCGCCGCGAAGTTCTGCAGCAGCACCGGCTTATTGCCCGCGGCAACGGGCGCTGTTACGGCGATGCCGCACTCGCCTCGAACGTCCTGAGTACGCTTCGGCTCAATCGCATCCTCAGCTTCGATGCGCGACAGGGCATCGTAGAGGTCGAAGCGGGCGTGTTGCTGGCAGACCTGTTGGACCTCATCGTGCCAGCAGGCTGGTTTTTTCACGTAACACCCGGCACGCGCTTCATCACCGTAGGCGGTGCTATTGCCTGCGATGTACACGGCAAAAATCACCCACACAAGGGCTGTTTTTCCAACTGGTTGCTCGATTTTGTGCTGATGCGCGCCGATGGCTCAGTGGTACAATGCTCGCGCCAACAGAACCGCGACCTCTTTTGGCAAACTTGTGGAGGCATGGGCTGGACGGGCATTATCTTATCGGCGCGCTTCCAACTCATGCCCATTTCGTCGGTATTTTTGCGCCAACGCACTCTAAAAGCCTCCCGTTTAGAGGCGCTCATAGATGCTTTTGAGACCAATCGCTCTTGGCCCTATGCCGTTGCCTGGATAGATGGGCTGGCACGTCGGGAACAGCTTGGGCGCGGGGTTGTTTTATTGGCTGAGCACATGGAAACTCCTAAAGTACGTGCTCTTGCTTTCCCTAAACGGCTTGCGCTGAATGTACCGGTTTACGCACCGCATTTCCTCCTCAACCCTAAGGCCATTTGGATGCACAACCAACTCTACTTCGCCCGTGCCCGCAACGGCGAACGGCAAATTGACTTAGAGCAGTGTTTTTACCCCCTAGATCGCCTTCGCAACTGGAGCCGCCTGTACGGACGCCGAGGCTTCGTGCAGTATCAGTTTGGGCTACCTGAAGCACAATGTCTGACGGGCTTCCAGCAAGTGTTGGCACTGCTGCACCAAAGTCAGGATGTCCCCTTTTTGGGTGTCGTCAAGCGACACGGCGAACGGCCTGCGGAAGCAGTGCATAGCTTCCCGGAACGCGGCTATTCGCTGGCGCTCGACTTTCCGCGCACGCCAACACTGCCCGCCTTGATCGCGCGCTTAGACGACCTTGTTTGGTCCTTAGGAGGAAAAGTATATCTAGCCAAAGACGCCTGCTCAGCTCCTCGAATGAGTCGCATCCGACCAGAGACTTTTGCCGCTGATAAGTTCTGGTCGCTCCTGCGCGAGCGAATTCAACGATCAGCACCAACCACTTAGTAAGGTAGTGCTTCTCCTTCTTCAAAGGAAAAGTTCCCCGCTCCCACGACCCTACCTTGCAGGAGGCTCTGCCGGTTTTCACCGATTCCCTACCTTCGCCGCATACAATAGGCTGCCCTCTACCTGAAGTTTATGGGCCGAACCCACTTCTCTTTTTTATGAAACCAGCGCTACGCTTTCACGCCTTGGCCGTCGCCTTACTGACGGTGGTGTCTTTAGGCTATTTCATGCCCAATGCCTTTCAGGGCAAGGTATTGCCCCAACCCGACAACCAAAAAGCCCGCGGCATGCAGGCCGAAATCAAAGCCTATCAAGAATCAGAAGGTAAGGTTCCGCTTTGGACGAACAGCGCCTTTGGTGGCATGCCATCGTATCAGATTTATAGCGGCGCAAAGGGCAACCTAACTGCTCCCATATTTAATGCACTGCTTTGGGGCACAGATATCATGACCAAGGTGTGGCCTCAAGTATTGCTGGCCATGTTGACGATGTACTTTTTCCTGATAGTGTTGGGCGTCGACTGGCGCGTAGGGCTGTTAGGGGCCGTTGGTTACGGCATCACCACGTACAACGCCGACATCATAGAGGCAGGCCACACCACAAAGATGATCGCTCTGGCGCTGGCTCCGGGTATGCTGGCCGGCATGACCTTGGCTTTTGGGCGCTATTGGTTGCTGGGTGCAAGCGTATTGGCGTTGTTCACTGCCATGCAAGTGTACATCAATCACGTGCAAATCACGTACTACACGCTCATGCTCTTTGGTTTTTTTGTGCTGGCCAAAGGCATAGAGGCTATTGGGCAAAAAAATTGGAAGCAATGGGGCCGGGCAGTAGTTGCTTGTATTATTGCCCTTGCGCTGGGCTTTGCCGCCAACACCTCGCGCCTATGGCCCACCTATGAGTACAGTCAGGAAACCATTCGAGGTCGCTCAGAACTGAGCAGTAAAAAAAGCAAAGGCGATGGCTTAGACACAGACTATCTGTTTGGCTGGAGCTACGGCATTTCGGAGAGTATGACGCTGTTGGTTCCTCATTTCGCCGGCGGTGGTGCAGGCGAGTCATACCGCCACACGCGTCTGTATACCAGCGTGGACCCGCAGTACCGCAACCAAATAAGCGGACTTTTCTACACCGGCGAACAGCCATTCGTGGGCACAGCTATCTATTTTGGCGCCGTAGTGGTGTTTTTGTGCCTTTTAGGCGCTTTCCTCGTACCCGGCGCGCTCAAATATTGGCTAATGGCCGGCGGGCTGTTCATGCTTTCGCTGGCCTGGGGCAAGCACTTCTTCCTCAATTTCGTGTGGTACGACTATTTGCCCATGTTCAAGAAATTTCGAGCCGTCTCTATGGCGCTTGGCATAGCGCAGCTGTGCTTTGCTGCGTTGGCGGCGTTGGGCGTTCAGCAACTGCTGAGTGCTGAGGTTTCTAAAGAACAAAAAAAGAAAGCCCTCCAGTGGTCGGTAGGCATTGTAGCCCTGCTCCTATTGAGCGCCTTCGCCCTGCACTCGGAAAGCGGCCCCTACGACGGCAACCTACCACCCGAACTGCTCAGTCTGCTCAAGCAAGACCGAGCTGACCTGCTGCGCTCCGACGTGTTACGCTCCTTGGCCTTTGTAGCCATGACGGCTGCTCTTATCTGGCTCTACTTGCGCGGTGCGCTCAAAGCAGCATTTGTGGCAGTAACCTTAGTAGTGCTGGCGTTAGCCGACCACTGGCCCGTCAGCATGCGCACTCTCTCTTGGGACAAATATCGGAGCCCAGGTGTTGAGACTTTTGCTCCAGCTCCCGAGCCATTTGACCTTGAAATCAAAAAAGACCCAGACCTCCATTACCGCGTGCTCGACCTGTCGCGTGGAGGCATTACGAGCAACGCCATCACGTCGTTTTTCCACAAAAGCCTTAGCGGTTATCACGCCGCTAAGCTGCAGCGCTTCCAGGAAGTGGTGGACACCTTCCTGAGCAGCAACCTCGGCCAAAGCCTGCACCTAGTAGGCATGCTCAACGGCAAGTACTTGGTTACTCAAGACAAACAAGTCATGCGCCTGCCCGAGGCTTGTGGCAACGCTTGGTTTGCGCAGCGATACACCTTGGTGCCCGACGCTGATGCAGAGTTGCAAGCCCTTCGCTCGTTCGACCCTAAAGTGGAAGCCATCATCCAAGAAAAATACGCCGGCCAACTCAACGGCTGGACGCCTACTTTCGACAGTACAGCCGCCATACGCCTTACGCGATATCACCCCGAGCGCATGGAGTACGAGTACTCCGCTACTGCCGATCAGTTGGCCGTCTTCTCCGAAATCTATTACCCACCTGCTAAAGGCTGGAAGTGTTACCTCAACGGTCAACCCGCCCCCGACTTTTTCCCGGCCAATTACCTGGTGCGCGCCATGCGCCTGCCCGCCGGCCAGAACATGCGCCTGGAAATGCGCTTCGAGCCGCGCTCATTTTATTTGGGCGAAACGGTTTCTTATGCAGCCTCTACAGTATTGCTGTTGCTGCTCCTAATCGCCATATGGTTGTGGCAGCGCAGCAAACCCACACTTACTTCAATGCCGCTGGCCGATGAAGCTTCGGCCCCCCGGCCACCTTCCACTTCCTCGAAGCAAGCCCAACGTTCGGGAACCAAAGCAGGCAAGTCACAAAAGAGATAGCGTTGGGTACTCTGAGAGCGCTTTCCCAGCCGTTGGTCAGCGCAGCAGCATAACGTCGCCTTTGAACGTTTGTTGCTCGCCATTGGCAAATCGCACCACGGCAAAGTAGGCATAAACGTCGCTTGGCGCGGGTTGCCCATTAACGCGGCCATCCCAGGCGCGTTGGTTGGGCGATAGAGCAAAGACCTGCTCACCCCAACGATTGAATACGCGCAAATCAAGTACTTCAAAGCTGCCCTCCCCAAAAGACACCGGGCCGCCGAAGGTATCGTTATTGCCGTCGCCGTCAGGCGTGAAGGCGTTGGGAAATATAAGGCAACGGCGCACCAACACAGAAAATAGGTTAGAAGTATCGCGGCAGCCGTCGGCGTTTTCGGCCACGACGAAGTAAGCAACTGGTAATGGCTCCACGTTGCCCGCAGGCATGCGCATAAGTGAGTCGGCAGTAGCCCCCACAATGGGCTGACCGTTTTCGAACCACGTCAGCCTAGCGTCAGGCGGTGTAACCCCTATGCGCAATTTCAGAGGGCTGCCCTCGCAAATAACCGGGCCAGAGAAGGAGTCGGCGCTCAGTGCCGCAAGCGTTACGCCAGGCAACACCCATACTGTCAAACTATCCGCAGCTAAGCAGTTAGGGGCAAAGCTATACACTGCTGTATAAGTGGTAGTTACCGTGGGTTCCACAGCAAGAGATGGTCCGGTGCCTGGGCCAGGTTGCCACACAATAGTGCCTGTAACTCCGGGTGAGGTGATAACCTGGGCGCTGAGCGCTACAGGAATACCCGGACATACGGTGAGATCTGGGCCTACCTCTACGGTGGCGCTATTGACGGTAACCGTAACTTCACCCTGACGCGAACACTGGCCGGTGACGCTAACGCGGTAAGTCGTTGTGAAGGCTGGGTTGACCACTGGGCTAGGAGCGGTAGCGTCGCTCAGGCTATTAGCATCTCCGGGCGGCACCACCGTCCAAGTATAGCTGTCGGCCGGATGGGTCGGGATATTGTTGAGGCGTACTGCATCGCCCTGACAGAGGATAGGCGGCGTTAGGTCAAGCGCGGGTAGAGGAAGCACTGCCACACTTACCGTCAGGGCGCTAGGACAGTTAGCCCCTGGGGTTGTTGCCCTGTATACCGCAGTGGTGGTGGGAGAAGCGACAGGGTCGAGACAATTCTTACACGATAGCGAGCCAGTAGGATCTTCCCATTCAATGGATTGCGAGGGCGGGTTAACGGAGAGCTGAATTTGCGCCGTCTGACCTGGGCAAATGGCTTGAGGCATTACGGCGGCATTCAACACAGGTGGTGTGTCCACCGGCACCAATACCTCAGCCTCATTCAGGCAGGCACCTGTAATGCTGCGCGTCTGCCGGCGGAAGATGTGCGTTTGCGTAGCCAAGATGACCATATTCCAGTTCTCCACTGGTGTCAGCTGGCCGGCAAACGGCTCCCAGCGGTGCTGAAGACCCGGAAAATCAGCTGGATCATACGTTTTGGAAAGCAAATAGATAGTATCGCCGGGACAGTACACCTCTTTAAAAGGCTCTAAGCGTATCTTTAAATCGGGCAGTGAGTCCACGCGGATGTGTACTGAGTCTGCCGCTAAGCAGTTGTTGATGAAATATGAAACGTATAGCGTAGAAGTCTCTGTTGGTTGAGCTATAACGACACTGCCCGTGTCTGCCGATAGCCACAAGGTAGGCTGCCAGCGGATGACCGCTCCGGGCGGCGATGCCTGGGCTTGCAGCACCACCGAGTCGCCCAAGCATAGGGCCAGCGTATCGGCACTCAGAATCCTCACCGCAGAGGGCACCACGAAGACCGTTGCTGAATCTGTGCGGGAGCAAGCGCCATTGGCGCTAACGGCCGTCAGCACGTAAGTTATTGTCTGTCGCGGCGTAGCAATGGGGCTTGGGCTGTTCGGGTCATTCAACCCTGTGTCGGGCAGCCATTGGTATTGAGAGGAAGTAGGCATCTGCAGACTAGCTAATGGGACGGAGGTGCCCTCGCACACGGTTGTGTCGGGCGCTAATTGAGGAAAGAAAAGCGTGTCCACTATCAAAGTAACAGCCGACGTTGTTGGCGGGCAGCCAGCAACTTGCACTGAAGCCGTATACGTTGTTGTCGTTAGCGGATAAGCCAGTGTGGCGTCTGCATTAGGCGCGCTCAAACGCGATTTCGGCTTCCAATCGACCGGCAACCCAGGGGGTACCGTCAGGGCAAACAGCGACACGGTGTCGCGCAGACACAGCAGCGTATCGGGCGCAACAATTGCAATGTCGGCAGACTCAATGCGCTTCAAAAAGACGTCTGCCGTATCCAGGCAAACGCCTAACGCACCGATAACGCGCAGGTGCAGGTCTTGCGCAGGCATGACCAAAGGGTTGCTGATGTTTGGGTTGTTGACCGCCGCCGGCGGCATCCAAAAATACGTTTCTGCTCCGCTGACTTGCAGTTGCACTGTAGCTCCGGGGCAAAAGAAGAGAGTGTCCGCACCGTCGTTGATTTGCACCCGAATACCGTCTAATAGTTGGAGTTCGAGGGTTTGAAAAACGGTTTCACCGCAGCCGAAGTCAGCCGAAAGGGCCACGGTAATGCTCTCTTTGCCCTCCTGGATAGAGTCGGATATGGGCGTAATGGTAAACACGAATACCGAGTCACCCGGCTGAAAGGTTAACGTAGGCGGCAGATTGGTCGTGTAATCTTCATCCTTAACCGCTGTCCCCCCCAAGGTTAGGGTATAAGTAGCAGCCTTGCTCTTGGGCTTGCGCAAACGCACGAAGATGCGGCTTTCACCCGATGAGCAGTCTTCAACCAAGTAGTCTAAATCGTTGGCGAGTTGAGCGGCCAACTCCGGCGCACCCGCGCGTACCTCTGAGATGAAGACGCCGGAGTCGAAAAGCGGGTCTTGCCGATCGGCAATAGCCAATTTGAGGCGATAGGTGTTGCACGGGATAACCTCTACACGCGCCGTTAGACTTTTCTTAACGCCTAAAAAATCACTGGTAAAGCCATCGTACTGAAGTGTCGGTGAGATTTCCGTATTTCGGTAGTACTCCCAATTGACGATGTTATTTATGCTGTTGATCTGTACAGGAGTGTTCAAATTCGGCAATACGGCAATGTTCACCGCTCCACCGAGATTAGGGTCACCGACAATGCCCGGCCCGGAGGCGAAGAAGGCAAAGATGTCGTTGTAAAGAGAGTTAGCGTATTCGGGATACTCTTCTGAGCCAAAGATGTATTCAAAAGCCAGTTCGTCGGAGGCCACGAACACGTCGAGTTCAATGATGCACGCATCTTCGGAAGGCAGACCATTGCCCTGAATGACGGATAAGTAGTCTAAGTCTGGGTCACCCGGCGTCTGGTGCGGAAAGGTAGCACCGCCGCTGCTGTTAGGACCAGGAATGAAGTCTACCAGGCCAGTAGTCAGCACTAAGCCTCGACGCAAGCCCAATTCATTGTTGTCGGAGTCAAAAGCAAAGGTTCCGTAAGCACCGTAAGGGCATCGTATAGGTTCATGCACCGTAACTGCAGCACCCGGCGCCGTAATGGCACTAACAATATCCTGGAGGATGACGTCCTTTTCGATCGAGATAGCTTCATAGGGTACACAGGGCTTGTCGCTGCACTTCCAAATACCTTTGAAGCCTTGGTACTGCTCAGCGGCATCAGATTGGAATTGCACGGTCAAGCAACCACTGCTGGCCTGCACGCGGAAACAAACACCACCACCGCCGTCCATCGCCGTCCCTACGCTTAGGCCGTTGATTTGCGCTAAAATGGGACTACCCGTATCGGGGCCGTCGTAAAGCGTGAGCACGTCGAAGCCTGGAGAAAAAGCATCGCCAGCATCCAATTGGTAATACTCTAAGGTGAACTCGATGCAAGCAGAGGGTGCGCTGGGGCAAATGACGAAGGCATAGTCTTCCCCAGGGCCGTAATTACCGTCAGGCCCACCTGTATCGTAGAGGGTGCCCGAGCAAAGCGTAGAGCCGCCCTGATCAATGGTCAATATCGGCGGTATTTCGTTGACGCAAAGGCTGAACGAGCCAGCATTGGCTATTGCACCCGCCGAAGAGACGCGCAGGTAATAAACAGCGCCTGGCGTTAAACCCTGCACATCGAGCAGAAGTGCTCCAGCACCAGCCACACAGTCTAACTCCGCCAAACCATCTGGGCTGCACTCGCCCCGATATACGGCCAGCTGTGGGTTTAGGATGGGATCTGTACCTGTAGGCGTTAGTTCAATGCGAAAATCGAGAGGGGCGGGGGGGCACACGAACGTGAACCATACATCATGGCCGCCGTCGGCTGTGCCAAAACACGAAGGCTGATTATTGCTCCCAATGTTTGAGGGCGTAGCGTCCGCATTGCTGTATTCGTTGGGCAGGCACACCGGCGCTACTCCTAAGGCTAAGGGATGGGTACACTCGTCATTGAGGGGCACTTGCGCCAGCGCCACTCCACCCAGAAAGCACAGCAATAAGAGTAAAATCGGATTTTTCATAAAAAAAAGACAAACGGTTTTTTCCTAGCTCCAAAAATAGGGATAAGGCACGCCAATGAGCATCGGCCTCCCGACTTTTTGAAGGATGAACTCCGAAAAACAGACTTCTTACCACCTGAGGTCTTCACACAAAACGACGCCACTGACAGCGTTAGCGATGATTTACCTTCTGCATAAGTAAATATTGCTCCGAAGTCGAGACCCTTTCAGGCCAGGAGAGGAGGGAAAAACGACCAGAGACGCCCGCATCTTGCGAAAAAGGCTTTTTGAACCCCCACGCAATACCTCAGGAGCAGCACCACTATATTTTATAATTTACCTTTGGGCCTCACAGCGAAAATCGCGTGCCAATTCCCTATGTTTGAGTATTTAAAGAGGCAACTTATCGCTATAGCCGACTATTTTCGCTATCGTCGTTCCTATGCCCAAGACGGAGAGGATATGGTTTTTTTGTCCTTCTACGAAGGCGTGAAGGGCTACCGAGGCTTTTATGTGGATGTCGGGGCGCATCACCCTGTCCGATTTTCCAACACGTTGGCCCTGTATCGCCGCGGCTGGTGCGGCATTAACATAGACCCTACTCCCGGAAGTATGCGCCCCTTTCGCTGGCTGCGTCCGCGCGATATTAACTTAGAGTTGGCCATTGGCGCGCATCCGGGCACAGCGCATTTTTTCTGTTTCAACGAACCCGCTCTGAATACGTTTGACGAAAATACCGCAAACGCACACCTTCAGAACCCTCGCTACCGCATTGTTAAAACCGTAGAAGTGCGCGTGCAGTCGCTTGCTGATGTGTTGCGAAGCCACCTTCCCGCCCAGCGAAAGATAGACCTGTTGTGCGTTGACGTTGAGGGCTTCGACCTCCAAGTACTGCAATCAAACGACTGGCTGCTGTATGCCCCACAATTTGTCATGGTAGAAGATCTGAATTTTTCCTTGGAAAACTACCAGCAATCCGACATCTACAGGTTTTTGAAGGAAAAGGGATATGCTTTGGTGGCCGTTATGAAGCGCAGTCTGCTCTTCCGACAATCAGCACCTCTTTGACTCACCGAGAGAACACGTGACAACATGCCTGCGCTCCATGCGAGGTGCATCGCTCTTGCCCTTCTCATCGGGAAGGCTACTCAGGCTCTGGCTTTGACAACTCTTCGCGTAACCGTCTGCCCTCCTAATTGGCATTTGACGAAGTAAACACCGGGCGAAACATTGGGCAATTCGACGCGGTACTGCCCAGCATTAAGGCTTCTGTAGGGCAGGAGCACCGCAACGCGGGTGCCGCTTTCGCTGGTCATCTCGATAGCCGCAGGGGTGGCTTTGTCCAGAGCAAATTCCACAAACGCTTTTTCTAAGTAAGGGTTGGGGTAGATCTTTATCTCGACCGCATTAGCCAAAGCACCCGTGCCAGCATAGAGTTGTTCCTCTACGCGGCGCACTGGACGGGCAACAGTGCTGATATTAGTCTCGTTTTCACGCAATTGCCCCATTTCTTCCGGCGCGGAGAAGCTGCAAGCAGAAGCAGGACAAAGCCAACACACACTATTAGCAAGTATTTGCGAGGTTACTGGCTCATCGTAGTAGTATTCGATGCCCACATACAGCACTTTGCCGGCTCCCAG
This sequence comes from uncultured Saprospiraceae bacterium, assembly GCA_937934275.1. Taxonomy (GTDB): domain Bacteria; phylum Bacteroidota; class Bacteroidia; order Chitinophagales; family Saprospiraceae; genus M3007. The sequence continues at coordinate 26,063 of CALHAM010000087.1, forward strand.
AGGTTTGTAGCCAATAGTAGAATAGCCGCGCACGCTAGCTAAGGAGACATAGGCCTGATCCGATATATCTAACGGATACACGTAGTTGATGGGCACAAAATCCTCGGGCGTATCTCGGAAGATGGGGTGGGCTTTGTCATCCTCGTGCACATTGACCTCATGGCAAAAGTAGCCGAAATCGAGGTCGAAAAGGTTGTATTGTTGCAGAATGCCAAACTTATCGGTGCCGCAGAACACCACAGCTCCACCACGCAACACATACTGACGCAATACCTTGCCATAGGCACGGGCCAATCGCTCACGGTCATTGGCTGGGTAAGGAACTACTACCACGTGATGCTGCCCCAACTGAGCGGCCAGTTCCTGAGGTGAACCTTTCCAAAACACCGTTAGTTCGGCTTTGGGAAGCAAACGCGCTAAGATGGCGTATACTTTTCCCGCGTAGGCACTATCGTAAGCGCTGTAATTGAGCAACAGGATTTTCGGAGTATTCGACGCTCTGTAGCTGGCACAGAGCAACATTTCCTGCTCCCACTCCGTCAGCGCATCTAAAAGCCATGGAAAGGTACCTTGGGCAGCTGTAGCCACAACAGGCCTGACTCGCACTTCGCTTCGAGGGCCGGCGACCGCAAAAGCCGTAGATATCCACAATAATGAGGCTAATCCAGCCAAAGCAGTAGCTCGAAACATACGGTGGATATATATTTTTTCAATAACGAAATTTTCACCTCTAAACGCTAAAGGCTTGCCGCTTCTTGCAAAGAAGATACCATTTTATTAGCGCAAAGGTAAGGACAATACTCGCCAAAAAAATGCCGCTCACGGCAAAAGAGCCGTGAGCGGCATACACACCATAAAAGGCACAATGGGGCTAAACCCTATTTCTTGGCCACAATAGTTACGTTTAAGTCAAACTCGTCGTAAATCGTTTTGTCACCGAGGTTATCAAAAAACGAACCCGAACCATAGCGCACGTTGTAGTCCGAGCGGTCAATCGTCAACTTCCCGCTGGCTTTCACCTGATTGCTGTTTTCGGTAACCTGGGCATTGAAGCGCACTTCTTTAGTGGTCTCTTTGATGGTTAGATTGCCTACAATGCGATAATTGCCCTTCGTGTCGGTTGGAAAGGCCTTAGTGATGACAAAACGAGCCGTTGGGTATTTCTGCACGCCGAAGAAATCGTCGCTCTTTAAATGGCCAACCAGCTTCTCCGCCGTAGGGCCTTCCAAATCAGTACAGGTGATCGTGGTCATGTCAGCCTCAAATGAGCCGCCCGTTAGCTTGCCGTCGGTAAACTGTAATTCGCCACTTTTGAGCCTTACTGTGCCGGTGTGCTCACCGGTTACCTTGTAGCCCTTCCACACGATAACACTGCCGGAAGTATCTACCTGATAGGTTACTGTGCTGAGGGCAGACATGCCAATTAGAGCGGCAAAAGGCAAAAGAAGAAGTAGTCTGTTCATGTTTCCGTAAAAGCAATTTTAGCGATGAAGAATATAAGCGACTTCAGAACACCAACGGCAAGGCAGATGTTTAAAGAAGGGAGGTTTTTGCGTGTTAAAACATCTATCTTTTTACTAGAAACTGTTTTTCAGGCTCTTGCCTTTAGTTTTCGAAGCGATATCGGCGGCCTTTAGGCCGGGTCATCCAAGGAAGTATCGGCGTCGCGGTTGATTTCCTGCAGAACCAGAGCGCTGTATCCGTGCAATTGACACCAAGGGCAATGGCTTTGCTGGCATCCGCGGTCAAAAGTTGCCGCTTGGATGCTAGCCCAGGCATCGGCGATGATTTTTTCCATGAAAGCGAGATCTTGGGCTTGAAATTCGAGAACCACTCTGGGCAGCGTACAGGTTCGGTCGGGTTCGAGCCACTGGACGACGGCTTGGCGTACGGGTTCGGCAAAGAGGGGGCTGTTTTTAAGGAGTAGGCTGTAGAAGGCCATTTGTCGCCAATACTCGCCACCATAAGGTTGCTGTTCAGAAGGCGGAGCTGCCTTAGAGAGGTCGGGCGTACCAGTTTTAAAATCCACTAGGCGGATAGTGTTGTTGTCGAGCCACTCAATGCGGTCAATGACACCGCTCAAGGGGATGCCGTTGAGGTGGACGCGATCGATTCGGCGTTCGGCCATGGCGCGCTGAGGCCAAGAGGGGATTTGCTCTTCCCAGAGTTTTTGCAGTATTTGACATCCAAAAGCCAATCGCTGCTGAAAGTGGGCTGGCATAAAGTAGTTGCGCCAGCGCTCCATTTCTTCGCGGAAGAGGCGCTGCAGGGCAGTAGCTGAAGACATTTGCTGCGCTTTAGGCAAGGTAAGCAAGCGCTGTAAAGTGCGGTGTACGGCTAAGCTAAAGGCCGCTGGTTCGGACGTGGCGGTAGGTATTTTCAGCAAGTCTTCGTAGTAGAAAGCGAGCGGGCAGCGCAAATAGCGATTAAGTGCCGTAATGTTCAGCGACAGGTTGGCCAGCAAGTTGTCCCACGCATGAGTTTCGGGCAAGGGTGGCGCTAACGACTTCCTCGGGCCAAGCAGAGCGCTGAGGCTGTCTAGCTGTGCTTGGGCCTCTACCTCTACGGGGACTACGGGCAGGGCGGTTTCCGCCACGAATCGCGAGGCAATGCGCGGTTTTCCGTCGTCGGTAGTTTGGGCATACGAGAGGTACAGGGCGCGCTTGGCCCGAGTCATAGCCACATAGAACAGTCGGCGTCGGGCCTCTAAAGCATCGGCCTCAGCAGCGGGTTGTAAGTCGGGCGGCAGGTTAAAGTGATCGCGGCGTTGGCTGTTTTGTTTTTCCCAGAAATCTTCGACGCAATCAATAAGGAAGACGTGCTCAAATTCCAATCCTTTTGCGCCATGAGCGGTCAGCAATTGCACAGCAGACCCAGCCTGTAGGGGGGAGAGCAACGGCAACGATAAGCGATTGTCGGCCATACTCTGCAGCAGGCTGAGAAACCGGCGAAGCTGGGCTGCCGGATAAGTTGCTGACTCGGAGGGCATTTCGGCACTGCGAAGCGTTTCAGCGCTGGCAAAGTCGAGGAAAGTTTTCAAGACTTGGAGGGTTGTCCATTTGTCGGGTTGGCGTGCTGCCCACTGCAGGAGGCCGGTTTGTGCATACAAGCGTTCGAGGAGCTGAGGCAGCGGTTCGCACTGAGCTGCGGCTACCCAATGGTCAAGGTGTTCAGCCAGGTAGAGAAACGCGCCGAGTTGGCGTAACGGCAATTTTTGAAGGCGTTCGGGGGAAGTCAGCCAGATGCGCCACGGAAAAGCGGCCTTTTCTGCGTTACGAGGGGGGTGAACAGCTACGGCCAGGGTGACAAGGTCGGCCGGATGGAATTGCCAAAAAGGGGCGTGCAACAATCGGAACAGGCGATGTTCGCCCGAATACGGATGCTCGGCCTCGTCGGCCAAATAGTGCAGAAGTTCGCGAAGTTGGTCGATCAGGGGCAGCTTCAGGATGTTCAAAGGGCGCTTGGCCTGATAAGGGATGTTTTGGCGCGCCAGCAAAGGTTGCAGATCGTCGGCTTGACGATGCTGAGCATAGATAACAGCAATTTCGTGAGGAGCGACACCTTGGCCGAGGAGGGCCTCAATGCGAGCAACGACATCCGTCAACTCAGCCATACGGGTAGCGTAACGACGCACTTCGATGTGCCCCATCTGCTCGGTGTTGGCGAGTAAGCGCTTATCGAAGGGGGTGCCGTCTGGCTGTGTGGCGCGCAAGGTGTTGTGTTGAATGAGACGTGCCGCAACGTCGAGAATGCTCTGAGCCGAGCGGTAGTTTTGGCGCAACACTACGGTGGTTAAGCCTTCGCGATAGCGCCGCTGAAAGTCGGTCAAATGCTCCAAGCGGGCGCCCTGAAATTCGTAGATGCTCTGGTCGTCGTCGCCCACAATAAGCACGTTAGGAGTTGGCCAATAAGCCAACAGTTGGTTGAGCAAGTCGTACTGCGCGCCGTTAGTGTCTTGAAATTCGTCTACCAACACGTACAAGAACTGTTCTTGGTAGGTGCGCAGAAGGACCTCGTGCTTTTGGAAGGCGCGCAACACCCAAAGAATCATGTCCTCAAACTCGTAGCGGCCGGCGCGTTCCAAAGCGCGTTGGTATTCGGGATACAAGTCTGCGGCGGCCTTCAGGCGCTCCATGCGCGCGATAGCCTCCTCGATTTGAACGGTCTTTGGCTCACCTTTGCGAGCGGCAGTGGTGTTGCGCTGATAGACAAATTCCGGATGAGTGGGCAAGTGCTTGATCCAGCGGTTGGCGCTGCGGCGTATGTGGCCCGGCGTCCAGTTTTCGGCTTTCATTCGCGCAAACAGGTTGCGCAGGCGTCTTTCAAAGACGAAAGGGTCTTTGTACCCCTTGCGCAACGGATGCTCAGGCGACAGTCGGCTCAACAACTGGCGCACCACTTCGATGCGCTCCAATTCAGTTGCAGCCTCCAGGTCGGCAAAGCCGAAATACTCCGGATTATCTTGAACGATGCGGTGGCAAAAGCTGTGAAACGTCGTGATCGGTACGCGGTAGGCCTCTGGGCCGATCATCTGCAACAGCCGCGCGCGCAGAGCGCTCACAGCCGCATCGGTAAAGGTTAAGCACAAGATACTTTGCGGCGACGCATCCGTGTCCAACAGTATTTTGCCCACCCGAGCAGCCATCAGGTGGGTCTTACCCGTACCGGGACCTGCCACCACCATCACCGGACCCTCAATGTGGTCAACCGCCCTGCGTTGCTCAGCATTCAGCGTTTGGAGCAAGTCCAGAAAAGCCTTGTTGTACGGACTTTGAGCCATCGAATATCCTATCCTTAGCGGTAAAGATGCCGCTTTATCGGCACTTTTGGCAGCGCTCATACAGTCGCTACTGGCGTATTTTCAAAAATTGCGACAACCCCATTTCATCAATAACGCCTACCAGCTCCCCTTGATGTGCCACAGCGATTAGGCGCACTCCCTGTTGCTGTATGAGATAGTAGACATACTGCAATTGCGCCTCTTGGGAAATCACCTGCACCCGCCCACGCATATACTTTTCTACCGGCGCGGTGTAGTCGCGGCGCCGAAGTGCCTCTATGGTGCTAGCCTCTTCCAACACGCCGGTAAGGTGGTCCTGCATATCAAACACCAGGAAGTGCCGTTCTAAGCCCACTTGTAGGTAGTGAATGGGCGTTTGCATCCAATCGGTCGTACACAAGCGCGTAAAAGAGGGCCGCATCAAGTCGGCCGCTTTATACTGACGCAGTACTGAGTCAAGCCGAACATTGCGATTTTCAGCCCGCGCCAGCGTGAAAACAAACACGCCCACCAACGCCAACGCAAAAGCCCCCTGCCACAAACCTATCGCTATAAACAAAGCAGCAATACCCTGCCCCAACCACGCCGCCACTTGGGTAGCGCGTACGCGACTCATGCGCACGGCCAGCATGGCTCGAAAAATACGGCCTCCATCCATCGGAAAAGCGGGTATCAGATTAAAGATAACCAAAGCCACATTGGCGGCTATTAGCGCAGAAAAGTAGAAAAGCCCTCCACTGGCCAACGGCGCCAGCACATAGTGCAATTCGTCTGGCTCACTTTGACCAAAAAGCAAGTGCTGTTCCATGAGCCACTGAAAAATAAACCAATGCTCTTCCGAAAAAAGCAACCACGCTAGAAAGTAAAGCCCTAACGCCAAAAACACATTGACCAAAGGGCCGGCAATGGCTACGATCAATTCCTGCATCGGTTTTTCAGGCATATACTCTAAGCGAGCAACGCCACCAATAGGAGTCAGGATGATGTCTTGCGTTTGCACACCGTAGCGCCGAGCAGCTAGAGCATGACCGTACTCGTGTAAGAGGACACAGGCAAAAAGCGCCAAAAAAAAGCCCGTTATCCACAGCGTATTCCAAAGACCCAAATCATTGGAATGCCCCAGCCAAAAAGCATAGGCAAAAATGAGCAGGAACGTCCAATGGATGTACACTGGAATGCCGAGCCACGTAAAAATTCTTAGCGAGCCACGCATGTCTAGAAGGAGCCTCTAAGGTAGTCAGTTAGGGCTTTTGAGCAATAAGAATATACTGATAGTCGAGACTTTCTTGGTCTATTTCAAGAATTTGAAAACCCGCTGCTTCCAACTCACGCGCAGCCTCAGTAATGGCAACTTTGAATTCATCGGAGGGACCAACAGGCAGGTGATTCTTCTTGAAATCAATAACAAGCAATCGGGCTTGGGGTTTCATACCTGCCGAAAGCCGCTGAAGATACGCAACCCGATTGCGTATGTAACCGTAAGTGTTAACAATGATGACGGCATCGGCTTCTTCGGCGTTTAGCATAGGGTTGTCGGGCTTAGCCAAGCGCGTCTCGAAACGGTGCTGATAGATTGGCGACAACCGCACCTTGATGCTGTCCATAAAGTTGATGAAGCGCGGGTCAATGTCCACAGCAATAACTTTTTGGGCTTCGGGCACCAGGCGAAAAGCAAAATAACCCGTGCCGGCACCGATGTCGGCTACGGTTTTATCCTTCAAGTCGCCCAATAAGGAAATAACCAATCCCGGCTTTTGCCAGATGACGCGGTCTTTACTCTCGTAGTCGGCGACCAGACTTTCAAAGCTGTTGGCATTGGGCGGCAAGGCAGGCGATTTAAGCGCGTCAAGGCCTGCCGACGGCTTTTCCCGAGCCATAGGGAGAGCGTGGTCATCTTTCTGAGCGGGTTGGCTAGCGTTTGGCCGGCAGGCATATAGCCCAACAGCCAGCAGAAAGGACAATAAAAGAGCGCTGAAGTGCATGAAACGAATTCGTTGGATCAACCGGGGCCGCAAAGTTTCAATGCGCCCATGACGCCTCAAAAATAGGTAATGTTGCACGGCTGCGCATGGCGAGACATATCTTCAAAACTCATAAGCCGTTTCGCTTCGCTCTCGAATTGAGTGGATGAGGGCGCTTTTCCTAACCTCCTCTTCTGTAGCTTTTCTACTAAGAAGCCATCCTAAAGTGCTTCACAACGCATGGTGCTGTAAGTAGAAGGCACCCACGCCTGCCAAATAGCCGATGATGGCATACAAGCTGATGCGTCTGAGATACCAGATGAAATTGATCCTTAGAAGGCCCATTGCGGCTACGCCCGCTGCCGAACCAATGACTAACATGCTGCCGCCCGTCCCCGCGCAGTAGGCCAGTAGTGCCCAAAAGTCGTGGTCGGTAGGGTACTTGTCCAGCGGATACATGCCCATAGCGGCGGCCACTAACGGCACGTTGTCTACAACGGCCGAGAGCATGCCAATGAGCGTATTCAGCGGGTAGATGTTGCCTTGGAAGACGTGGTCTAAATTGTCGGCCAACACTGAAAGATGCCCTGACGTGGAGAGTGCGCCCACTGCTAACAGGATGCCCAAAAAGAATAACACGCTGGGCGTGTCGATGCGGCGCAGGATATTCGCTACCGAAAATCCGGTGCGTATCTCTTCAGGTTTATCCCGGTGGATGTATTCCGTTACATACCAGATGAAGCCCAAAGACAGCAGCACACCCATGAAAGGCGGATAGTGCGTAACAGCCTTAAAGACCGGAACAAAAAGCAGACCAAGCGTGCCCATGGCAAAAATCAGGTGCTGCTCGTGCACCGCCCAGGCGTATCCGTTGTGTTCCTCTCCGTTCTTGTCCGGCGGCTCCACTTGTCCTTTCAGCGTGTAAGAAGCGATGAGCAAGGGCACCAGCAAACAAACAAGAGAGGGCATTAACGTTGCTTTTATCACATGTAAGGTCGTGATCTGGCCACCAATCCAGAGCATAATCGTCGTAACATCGCCAATAGGCGACCAGGCACCTCCGGCATTAGCAGCCAAGACGACAAAGCCTCCTGCCAACCACATATCCTCCTGGTTCTTGAGCAAGCGTCGAATCAGGGCGCACAAAACGATGGTCGTCGTCAGGTTATCTAAAATGGCAGAGGCAATGAAGCCGATAATCGAGATAATCCACAGCAATCGCACCCGACTGAGCGAGCGAATGCGATCGGTGATTACGCGAAAGCCCTCGTGTTGGTCAACCAGTTCCACAATGGTCATGGCACCAATGAGGAAAAAGAGAATTTCCGCAATCTCACCCACGTGTTCAAAAAGGCTATGATCGAGGAAACGAAGAATGTCGGCGCGCTGCTCTTCATTTAGACTGCTGTAAACCGGCATTTGCTCGATGCCGAAAAGCAGCACCAACCAACACAGAACGCCAGTAAGCAAGGCAGAAGCCGATTTATCAATTTTGAGCGGATGCTCTAAGGCGATAAACGTGTAACCAATGATAAAGACGACTATAATAAGTAAATCCATGCTTATGTGTGGCTTATACTACCCGATGTGTGCGAAACATCGGGCTGTCGTAAACGATTAAATGCCCGAAATGTACTGCTCCAAGAATTGGATATGAGCGCTCTGTTCGCGGATGATAGCGTGCACGATATCACCTATACTGAGCAGGCCAACCACCCTGTCGTCTTCTACTACGGGTAGGTGCCGAATGCGCTTGTCGTCGAACAGGCGCATGCAATCCTCGATGTTCATGTCTGGCGTCACCGTAAACACCTCACGCGTCATCACTTCTGATACAAGGGTGCTTTTTGATTCTCGCCCTTGAAGAATTCCGCGGCGCGCGTAGTCGCGTTCCGAAAAAATGCCCTTCAGCATGTGGTCATCCATGACCAGTACGGCACCGATGTTTCTTTGAGCCATCAGCTGCAGCGCATCAAACACCGTGCAGTCAGGCGGCACCGACCAAATGTTGGCGTTGTTCTTACCTTCTAAGATCTTCCTTACTGGCAACATACGTGTGGAATAAGATCAGGATGAAACTTTGAGGCAAAATAGGCCCCACCTTTTCATACGCGGCCAAACTTTCGGCACACGTATTTGTTCGGACAAAGAAAGCCCAAAAAGGCGCGCCAAATGTCGTCCAATTTTTCCATTGGATTACCTTTGAGCTAAAATTCTGTTTCTCATGCTTCTCGTTGTTACTGCCTTGGCCATTGCCTTTGTGCTGTTTGCTTTTTTTCTCTTCAGTCTCCGCATTCTCTTCGTGAAAGGCGGCCAATTTCGAGGCACGTGTGCCAATAACAACCCTTTCTTGCAGCAGCAGGGAGCTACTTGTGGTGTTTGCGGACGAACCGCTGGAGAACCCTGTGGCAAAGAGCCCGCTGCTCGATCTTAAGACATTGGCCTGACGACCGTACGTCGTCTCGTTTTGCTAATCGCAGACACCTCGCAGGTTAGTTCCACATTTTAGGAGCAAATGCTGATCTTTTGAAGGACCCCTTGGGCGTTCATTTACGTCATTGGTTTTTATGAAAAAGACACTCCTTCTTGTAGTCTCTTCTTTTCTGTGGATCTCCTCTGCTGCCCTGTTAGCCCAGCCGTTACGCGGCGTGTGCGGCACGAGTCTGGAGGACCAGCTGTTTATGGAGCCGCGCCTATTGGCCAATTTGGAGCGCACCAGTGGCAGTGGTGTTCAGGAGCGCGGTAGTATCCAATATGTGCCTGTGCATTTTCACTTGGTGGGCGACAATGCGGGCCAGGGCCGAGTACTCGAGTCGCGGGTGCTGGATCAGCTGTGTGCCCTCAACGAGGCTTTTGCCCCTATGAATATTCGCTTTTTCTTGCGGCCGCATCCGGTCCACGGCAAGCTTTTTAACTATAATATCAACAACAACAACGTCTACGATAACCAGACCGCCTGGTTTACGATGCAGTCGCAACGGCATCCGAATGCAATAAACGTTTACATCGTCAATCAGGCAGCAACAAATTCCAACCAAACAGGAGTTACCTTAGCCTACTACAACCCACAGCGCGATTGGATCGTCAGCCGCAAAGACCAAATCAACGGCTCGAAGAGTAACTCTACGCTCCCTCATGAGTTTGGGCACTTCTTTAGCCTGCAACATACTTTTTTCGGTTGGGAAAGCAAACCTTTTGACAATAGCTTTCCTTCTTGGCCCAATGCTCCGGCGACGTCGCCAGGAGGCGTTGCCACGGAGCGCGTGAACGGCACCAACTGTACCACTGCTGCGGATAAGATCTGCGATACACCGCCTGACTATAACTTTGGCTTCGGCGCAACGGGCTGTAGCTACAATGGCGGTGCTCGCGATCCTTTGGGTGAACTCGTCTCTCCGATGGCGAACAATATGATGGGCTATTTTAACTTCTGCAGCGAGTACGTGTTTACCGAGCAGCAACGAAGCGTCATTTTAGCTGATCGCGCCTCCAACCAGCGCAATTATTTGAACAATAATTTCAGCCCAATAGCTACGGAGATCAATACCCCTACTCAGCTGCTCATAGCGCCTGTTGGCGGTGCCAACGTACCTTTCTTCGATGAAGTAACGGTCGAATGGCGATCTGTTGTCGGCGCCAACTATTATCTAGTAGAGTTCGACATCGTTGGATCCTTCTCTTCTTCGTTTGCTCAGGCCTTTATCACCTCCGACACATCACTGGTGGTGCGAACACTTCAGCCCAACCGCAATTACCAATGGCGGGTGAGGCCGTTTAACGAATACGTAACTTGTGCAGCAGCTCGACAGTCGAGTTTCCGCACGTCCGGCACTTCAGCGAATCGGGAAATCGAAGCGCTAGCGCGTTGGCATCTAGCTCCTAATCCGCTTAAAGCAGGTGTGCCACTACAGCTATGGGTCGAAACAAGTGCTCCTTTTCAGGGCGATGTTCTCGTCTTCGATGCTGCAGGTCGGCTGACCTATGCTCAGAGGGGCTGGTACTTCACCACAGGTAAGCAAACGCTTGAACTCCCAGCCGAAGCCTTTAGCCAGGCAGGGCTGTACTTCGTGCTGTTGCAAGGCTCGGGCGGCCGTTCGGCCCAGCGAATAGCTGTAGTTCGTTAGTACTGGGGTCGGTCTTTTTCCGGTGCTTTTGAACAGCTCATCCCTCTGTTTTGAGGAACAGGGGGTGAAAAAGTTTTATCGTTTTATTAAAAATTTCGTTTCTTTGACAGCAGCATCGCCCTGTACTCCGCGGAACTGCACATAAATCCAATAAAATTTCTTTTCTCAAACAGAAACGCCGCCTATGTTCTTAAAGCAAGCCATTATCTACTTAGCTGCAGCGGTTTTGTGTGTGCCTATCACTAAACGTTTAGGCTTGAGTTCGGTACTAGGCTATTTGTTAGCGGGTATGCTCATAGGCCCCTTTGGGTTAGGGCTGGTGGGCGAAGAGCGGGCTGAACTGATGCACTTTGCGGAGATGGGCGTGGTGATGATGTTGTTCCTCATTGGGCTAGAGCTAGAGCCGGACCAGTTTTGGGCGATGCGGCGCTCTATCTTAGGGTTGGGTCTTACTCAAATGGGGCTTACGACCCTTCTGCTGAGCGCCTTTTTCCTGTACTTAGGTTGGTCATGGCCAGTAGCGCTAACGATTGGGCTGGCCTTTTCCATGTCTTCAACAGCGATTGTGCTCCAAACACTCAAAGAGCGCGGCAATGCGCGCTCGCTTATGGGCCAGTCTTCTTTTTCGGTATTGCTTTTTCAAGACATCGCTGTCATTCCGATATTGGCGCTGTTGCCGCTTTTGTCTGCTGGAGGGGCTTCAGCAAGTGTAGAAGTCCACAGTCATTCGCAAATAGACAGTCTGCCGGGCTGGTTGCAAACGCTGGCGGTAGTGGGCGTAGTGGGCGGCATTTTTTTTCTGGGTAGGTATATTTTCATCCCTGTGTTGAGAGCAGTAGCGCAAACACGCCTCCACGAATTGTTTACGGCGGCTTCCTTATTGTTAGTGTTAGCCATCTCGTATCTCATGGAGGTCGTCGGCCTAAGCCCTGCCTTGGGCGCCTTCTTGGCTGGAGTCGTGTTGGCCAACAGCGAGTTTCGCCACGAGTTGGAGAGTGATATTTCGCCTTTCAAGGGGCTTCTTTTAGGGTTGTTCTTCATTGGCGTGGGTGCAGCCCTAAATTTCGATTTAGTGTTGGAGTCGCCTGGGCTAATTTCCTTGTTAGTTGTCGTGGTCTTGCTCATCAAGAGCGCAAGCTTGTTAGCCGTTGGACGTTTCTTTCGCATCAGCAGCGACCAAAACATTCTCTTTGCCTTGGCGATGAGCCAAATTGGCGAGTTTGCCTTTGTCTTAGTCAGTTTTGCACAACAGATTTCTTTAGTACCTGAGGAGTTGGCCAACCAGCTGATGTCGGTTACAGCCATCAGCATGTTTGTAACGCCGTTCTTACTGCTAATCAACGACCGCTTTATAGATCCTTATTTTGGGGTCAAGCAAAATCCAGAGCCGCGCCTCAGCGACACAGTCGAGGAACAACACCCCATCATTATTGCCGGGTTCGGGCACTTCGGAAGCACCATTGGTCGCCTATTGCGCGCTAACAAGATCGAGGCAACCATCCTCGACCACGACTCGGACCGCGTAGAGCTGCTGCGCAAAATGGGCTTCAAGGTTTACTACGGCGACGCTACACGCTTAGAAATGCTGCGAGCAGCTGGAGCAGAACGGGCCCGTGTTTTTATTGCCGCGGTAGACTCGCCCGAAATCAACGCCCGCATCATCGAAACCCTGCGCAAACACTTCCCCCACCTGCGCATTTTCGCCCGTGCCCGCAACCGAATGGACGCCTACGACCTCATCGAGCACAACGTTGAAAACGTCTATCGCGAAACGCTCTACACTGCCGTGAGTCTGGGAGCTGACGTCCTCGTCGCTATGGGCTTTCGCCGATATACAGCTCACAGACAGGCCCAGCGCTTCATCCGTTACGACGAGCGCTCGTTGCGCAAACTGGCCGCTGCTCGCCGCGAAGCGCGCGACTACGTGCTGACCGTCCGAGAGGAGATCGAACTCCAGGAGCGCCTCTTGCAAGATGACCTAATGGCCAACCTCAGCACCGACGACCACGCTTGGGATAGCGAACCCATGCGCATCGAAAAGTGATCACACCCATTCCAGCACCATAGCCGTGTGAGGAATGCCGTCCTCCAAATATTCCTCTCCGGTAGAGCGAAAACCAAAGCTTTCGTAAAAGCGCAGCAAATACGTCTGCGCACTAATCTTCAGCGGCACCGGCCCAAACAGGTGCTTGCATAGGGCGAGGCTGTGTGCCACAATAGTACGCCCTGCTCCTGTGCCTCGCACCATAGGTGCGCTAACTACTCGCCCAATGGAGGCATGACTTTCGTAGCTGACACCCGCGGGCAGCAATCGGGCATAAGCCACCAAACGCCCTTGCCCATCGCGGCCCAACACATGCCACGCCTGTAAGTCTTTGCCGTCGGCATCTAAGTACGGGCAGTGCTGCTCTACAACAAACACTTCTTGGCGAAGAGCCATGATTTCATACAAAGCGTAGACGGTCAGTGCCTCGAAGGGCTGGAAAGTAACCTTTATCTGGTGCATACATCGCTGACAAACCTCCGCAAAGATCCATTAAAAACGACAAAAACCCTCTCCATACCACCATAGTCCAGTTCCTTGCCCTCTGCGCCCCCTCATTTGCCAACTCTTTCGATGGGCATTTCGACTATCTTTGTTTGAAAAATTGGCTTTGGCGCATGGACGAACTCAAATCAAAACTCAAGCACCTGCTGATGGAAGGCCTCGACCAAGCCTTGCAGTATATGGCAGAAGTCCTAAGCAGCCAGTCGCAGCAGTACAATGCCTACTTAAGCCTGCGCGGGCGGTACACTACTTATCTGACCGAGCGAATCCAGGGTGTCCGCTCTAATGCCGAACTCGATGTCCTGTACAACCGGCTCTTGGCGGACTTTCTCGCCCTCGTGGACTGCCTGAGCCCTTCTGACTTACGAGGTACGGAAGCACCACAGGTACCTCAACGACCCAAACGCGGCCACTTGCTGTATCACATCCCGAACGCTATGGCTCTCGAGCGGGAGCACGCCTGCCGAGTACGCATTGCCTACCAGCAAGAACACTTGCTGGTCAACTGGAAGGAACGCACAGGCCAGACACAGCAGAGCATCCGCGCAGCGGAAATCATGGCCGTTGAGATACTCAACGTTTTAGAAAGCAAACCCTTTCACATCCGCTCTATCTCCGAAACCATTCAATTTTTAGATGAAGCAGACTACACCGAGTGGCTGTTCTACGTCCGACCTCTACAAGAGGGTGCTTTCCCCTTATTGCTCAAGATATCGGTTATAGAAATTATCGGAGGGCGAGAGTTGCGTAAAGACGTCGTCATCGAGGAACAGGTAGTAGTCTCGAACGTTTTTGAAAGATATGCAGAAGGCTTTCGAAGCTCAGGTTTCGAAATGACCCTCTACGCTCACAACAAACAGGGCTGGCCGGGCGAAAAAGTCATGGAGCCACCCCTATTGTCAAAGGAGGTGTTGGCAATGCCACCTCCTTCCGCTGCACCTCGCGCTGCGCCGCACAGGCGCTGGTCGCCAGCCTTGCTCCTGCTGGCTTTTATGGCTTGTGCCTTAGGGCTAACCTGGAGCCTCACTACGCGCATTCAGCGCGACTATTGGGCAGCTGCTTGGCGCGATACCGAAGAGGCCTACACTACCTATATCAATGAACACAAAGACAACCCAGCGTTCTTCTTCGCGCCACAATGTGAGAAGGCCTATTTCCGCCGCATAGAACGCTCCGACAACCCATTGTTTGTCCGAAAGTATTTAGAAAAATTTGGTCAGTCGCCTTTAGCCACACCCGAGCGCCGGGAGTACGCCCAACAGCGCCTCCACACATTGGAGCAAGCATGGGTAGAACGCCTACGCACCGCTCCGACCAGCGAAAACATCCAAGAGTACGTGCGCCAATTCCCTGAAATGAACCTACTGCCTGAGGTATTAACCGTTTTGCGAGCACATCCGCAAAGGTACCTTGAACAATTAGACCTCTTGGAACAGACTGTGGTACAGCAAGCGCAAACCGATACCTTAACCCCTCGTAGAAGGGAGTTTCTTCGCCACGCCTGGCCCGATAACGAGCGCGTGCAACAGGCTGTGGAAGCCCAGCAAGCCGAGCGAGACCAGGAATGACCCTTAGCAACGCGACCTAGAATAGTGTGGCGTGTTTAGTTAAAAACTGTTAATCCGTTAATTGCCGGTTAATCTCCTCCCACACTTGCCCGACGATTATTTCTTTGTCGGTCAAAAACGCACGCCATGAAACACTTATTCATCACCGCGCTGGGCCTTTTGTGGAGTACTCTGCTCAGTGCCCAGCTGTACGTAGAGGGCACACTGCTCACGCCTTCAAACACGGGTGCCTACATGGAAATAAGGCCGCTGCGCAACTCTGACAAGTCATTTCTCATCAGCGTAGATTATGGCCAACGCCGCAGTCAGCGCCCTTTTGATTGTCTGACTGACGACAAAGGTCGACGCTACGAGTTCCACAGCGCCGTAGATGCCCTAAACTTTTTGTACGACAACGGCTGGGAAGTAATTGCTGTTTATACCGTACAAGAAATGCGACGTTATCTGCTGAGGCGCCGTTAGAATTAAAAAAATAAGATGGCACCCGTGCTTTGAGAATGCAGGCATGAGCATAGAGAGAAGTTCTCTACCTTTGGGCACCTTTTGGCTAAGTGTCCAAGAGGCGTATTTTTTCACCAAACTAATAATTCACTCGCTCTGTCTTATGCTTACTAAGCTAACACTCCGCCTAGGTCTGCTGGCGGCTGCTTGTTTTTGGGCGTTTTTCCCACAGGCCCATGCACAAGACCTGAACGCTGCTCAGGAGACGGCTCTGCGCTTTTTGCGCGCCCAGCCGGAGCAATTTCTTTTAACCGCTCAAGATGTGGCCGATGTGCGCATCAGCGACGTCTACCGGAGCCAGCATAACCGCGTGGTTCACGTCTGGGTGCAGCAACAACACGCCGGTATTCCAGTGTACAATGCGCTTTTCGGCCTCCACGTCCGCGATGGCCAAGTGTATCATTTAGGCCACCGTTTCGTGCCTCAGCTAGCGCAGCGCGTCAACACTACCCTACCCTCTTTGGGCGCTGCCCGAGCTTTGGAATTGGCCTTGCTGCACCTGGGCTTTGCAGCGGCTGACCTGCCGCGTCTAAAGCAGAAAGTCAGCGATCGCCGCTGGATTTTCGATGCCGGCAAAGTGGCCCGCCAAGAAATTCCGGTGGAAATCTGCTACGACCTCAACGACCAAGAACAGCCGCGCTTAGCGTGGAAACTCTTCCTGGACCAGGCGAACACTTCGGATATGTGGACCATCACCGTAGACGCCGTAACGGGCCAGATTTTGCGCCAACACAACCACACCGTATACTGTAAAGTTGGGCATGTCCACCGCTTAGACGGGGATTGCCGAGAATATGCTGAAGAAGCCTCTATCCCCGCTGCTGGGGAGCAACAGCAGGCGACGTTAACAGGTGTGGATGAGGCCTATCGCGTATTTGCCCTACCCATAGAAAGCCCTGCCCATGGTAATCGCTCCCTGGTGGTGAACCCAGCACACCCGGTGGCCTCGCCTTACGGATGGTTAGATACCGACGGCCAACCCGGCCCAGAATACAGCTATACGCGTGGCAACAATGTGTGGGCCTACGAAGACCGCGCGAACGACAACACCCCCAGCGTCAATGAATCGGCCATGGGTACCAACTATGTATTCGACTTCCCGTACGATCCCAATGCCGAGCCAAATACCAACTTAGAGGCGGCCATCACAAACCTGTTCTACATGAACAACATGATGCACGACATCACCTATCGGTTTGGTTTCGATGAGCCGGCTGGTAATTTTCAGCAAAACAATTACGGCCGCGGAGGCTTGGGCAACGACTTTGTGCGCGCCGAAGCCCTGGATGGCGGTGGTGAGAACAACGCCAACTTCTCTACTCCTCCCGACGGCGGTAACGGCCGCATGCAGATGTATCTGTGGAGCGGTGCGAGCGGCAACGTGGTTCAGGTCAACGGTCCTGTGTTCGTTCAAGGCAGCTATTACGGCCAAGCGGCAAGCGGCTGGGGTGCTCCGATCACGACGACGCCCGTGACGGGTGATGTTGTCATCACCGACGACGGCTCGGGCAGCGACGACGCAACGAAAAATTGCAACCCGCCCGTTAACGACCTGCAGGGCAAAATTGCCATGATTGACCGCGGCGTATGCCAATTTGGGCTAAAAGCTTTGCTGGCCCAGCAAGCGGGAGCAGTGGGTTGCATCATTTGCAACTTTGAAGATGCTACGATTGGCATGGCTGCCGGCAATTATGGCGCCCAAGTCACCATACCGGTGGTCATGATGACCAAGCCCACCTGCGATTTGCTGCGTCAATATGCGGGCTTAGGGCTAAACATTTCATTAGTGCGCCCCACCGTCAGCGGTCCGCAAAGATTGGACGGCAGCTTCGACAACGGCATTATTGCACACGAGTACGGCCACGGCGTATCGAACCGCCTCACGGGCGGTCCTAGCCAAGCCGGCTGCTTGGGCAATGCAGAGCAAATGGGAGAAGGGTGGAGCGACTGGTTCACCCTCATCTCCAGTGTGCGCCCGGGCGACGTGCCCAAACAACGCCGCGGCGTGGGCACCTTCGTCTTGCGCCAACCAAACGACGGCGTAGGCATTCGCCGAGTGCCTTACACGACTGACATGAGCATTAACCCCCACACCTACGGCACTGTGGCCAACAGCGCCGGCGTACACGCCATCGGCGAAGTTTGGGCTACCGTTACGTGGGACCTCTACTGGGCCTTAGTGGAAAAATACGGTTATGACCCCGACTGGAACAACACCAACAGCGGTAACTACCGAGCCGTTCAACTGGTCATGGACGGCATGAAGCTCCAGCCCTGCAGCCCGGGCTTTATAGACGGTCGCGATGCCATCATGCTGGCTGATATCCTCAATTACAACGGCGAAGACACCTGCTTAATTAGCGAAGTCTTCGCCCGCCGCGGCATGGGCCTGTTTGCTAACCAAGGCAGTAGCAACAGCTCAAGCGATGGTGTGGAGGATTTCTCCCCCATTCCCACGTGCATCAAGGAGCTCAAAATCAGCAAAAGCACCTCGACGCCGCTCATCGAGCCGGGCGGTACGGCTTCCTTCTCCATTACCGTCATCAACCACAAAGACGAAACGGCCGAAGGTGTGGTCGTTACCGACCCCTTGCCGCAAGGGCTGTCGCTGATGGCTGCCTCCCACGGCGGCACCGACGTAGGTGGTGTGGTCACTTGGAACTTAGGTAGCCTGCCGTCGGGTGCTCAAGTAACGCTGACGTACACCGCAAAGTCGGACCCGGCCGTCAAATCTACGCTTTACTTCCGCGACGACATGGAAGAAGAAGGCGATAGATGGGCATCCTTTTCCTTAGAAGACAACAGCACAAATACCTTCTACCTACAAGATACCGAGGTGCGCGTGGGTCAACGGGCTTGGCGCGTCAATGCGCCCGCCGCGGAGACCGACCAAGTACTGTATAACTACCTGCCCGTAACCATTCAGGGAGCTAAGCCAGTCCTGCGCTTTTGGCATCGCTACAACACAGAACCGAGTGCTGATGCGGGATTCTTGGAAGTCCAGGTAGACGGAGAGTCCAGCTGGCGGCGTTTCGACCGCAGCAAGGTATTCCGCGGCAGCTATACCGGCGGCATCCAGTACGGTACCTTTGCCATCCCATTTTTGAGCGGCTTTTCGGGCAACTCTAACGGCTGGGTCCGCTCGTACTTTGACATGAGCGACTTCGCCGGCAAGAGCATAACCTTCCGCTTCCGCTTCGGCACGGATGCAAACGACACGCCTCCTGACGCCAACTGGACCATTGACCAGGTGGACATCTTCGACATGTTCCACTACGATACCGAAGCGTGTGTGCGCTCTAGTGCGGGAGACCAAGCCTGTGCCCGTGCAGATGCCCGTGGTGTTATTGTGGATACAGACGACATCATCGGTACAAAAGAAGTTGGCACGGACAATCCGCTAAGCATTCGCGTACAGCCCAATCCAACTGCAGATTGGGCAGCAATAGCTTTCGGTACCCCTATTAACGGCTCCGTGTTAGTCAACCTCCTGAGCGCGGATGGTCGCCTGATTTCCCAAAAGCGCATAGAGGGTGTGCATGCCGGTCAAGTAACACCACTCGACGTGCGCCCATTGCCTTCCGGCGTGTATATCCTGCGCATTGAAAGCAGCATCGGTACTAGTAGTATTAAAGTGATAAAGCAATAACATTTTGCCGCTTGCGTGAAAAAAAGAAGAGGTTTGCAAAGCCATTCGGTTTTGCAAACCTCTTTTACCTTCGCATAGCTATTTGCACCAGGACCAATTCATCGCATGCTAAAGCTTCTTTCCTCGCTTCGAGAAAATCGTCGCGTTCAGTCCCTCTTGGCTTCTGTGAGCTCCGCCCGAAAAAGGACGGCGGCGGCATTGGCACCGGTACGAAACGCTTGGGCCTCTCTGACGGCACCCGTGAATGCTGCTTGGCAGCGCTTTGGCGCGCGCTACCCTCGGGCGGCAAGAATGTTATCGGTCGCGGGCTTTCTGATTCGTTGGGGCGTCTACTGCTTGCTTTTTCTGATTGCAAGCGTGTGGCTCGGCTTTTTCGGCCGCCTGCCTGACAGCGAAGAGTTGCGCTCCATAGAAACGGCCAATGCTACGGAGATTTACTCCGCCGACAGCGTTCTATTGGGCAAGTTTTACGTTGAAAATCGCACCACTATCCCTTTAAGTAAGATCTCACCCTACGTGGTAACGGCGCTGCTCGCCACCGAAGACCGGCGCTTCTTTGAGCACAGCGGCATTGACTTGACCAGTTGGGCACGCGTGGCGTTTGGCCTTATCGCACGCGATAACAAAGGTGGCGGCTCCACCTTGAGCCAGCAACTGGCCAAAAACCTGTACCCGCGCAAGCGCTATCTCATACCAGGCATTAGCCTGCTCATTAATAAAATTCGAGAGAACTTTATCTCCATGCGCTTAGAGCGTATCTACACCAAAGCCGAACTGCTCAACCTGTACTTGAACACTGTGCCCTTTGGAGGGGATCGCTACGGCATTAGTGTGGCTGCGAGACATTTTTACAACAAAAAGGCTCAAGACTTAACGCCCGACCAAGCAGCAACGCTCATCGGGATGCTCAAGGCCACGACATACTACGATCCGGTGCGCAACCCTGAAAATGCCCTACGGCGCCGAAACCTGGTGCTTAAACAGATGGTGAAAAACAGCGCCTTCAATATCTCGGTGCGCAGCGATGAACCGGGCATGGACCAAGTGCGCGCCATGATTGAGCGCGGACGTATTTCGCAAGGAGAATACGAACAACTCGTACGCAAGCCTTTAGGCGCCCGCCGACATCACGTGGACAGCCACAACGAGGGCTTGGCTACTTATTTTCGGGAATACCTGCGCACCGACGTGCTGCCCAAATTGCTCAAAGGCCGCACGCACAGCGACGGCACACCTTTTAACCTGTATACCGATGGTCTGAAAGTATACACCACTATTCACAGCCGCGCTCAGCGCTACGCTGAAGAAGCCGTGCGCCAACATATGAGTCAGCTGCAAGACCTCTTCGAGCGCCACTGGAAAGGCTACAAAGGCGCTGAGAAACCCTGGGGCGACGATCGCTGGATAGACGAGCAAATGCGCCGTAGTGAGCGCTGGCTCACTCTGCGCGATGCCGGCTGGAGCGAAGCCGACATACGCGCCGACTTTGAAAAGCCCGTGCGCATGACGGTTTTTTCTTGGCGTGGGGGGCATGCCGAGATCGACACGGTCATGACGCCTCTGGACAGCGTGCGCTACTATTTCTGCATGCTCAACTGCGGCTTTATGGCCATGGAGCACGCCAACGGTTACGTGCGCGCTTGGGTAGGCGGCATCAACTACAAATACTTTAAATACGACCACGTGCGCAGCAGCCGACAGGTAGGATCTACGTTTAAGCCTATTGTTTATGCTGCTGCTCTGCAGAATTCTTTTTCGCCTTGCTCGTATTTGCCCAACCAACAGGTAAAAATTGTGGATTGGGAACCGCGCAATGCCGACGGCTTCTACGGTGGTTGGTATTCGCTGACGGCCGGGCTGACCAATTCCGTCAACGTCATTGCGGCTCAACTCATCGAGCGCGTAGGCATAGAGCACACCATCCGATTGGCGCGCAAAATGGGCATCACTTCGCATTTGCCTCGAGAGTACGGCATCAGCCTTGGGGCCGCCAATATCTCCTTGTACGAAATGGTACGCGTATACGGCACCATGGCCAACCAAGGAATATGCCCTGAGCCAGTGCTCGTGCTGCGCATTGTTACGCGCACGGGCGAAACGGTATACGATTACGCGCAGGAAACAACTCAGTCCTCCCATACACCGGTGCGCGCACTGACGCCTGAACATGCAGCTACTATGACGCGCATGCTGCAGTCGGTGGTGAACCACGGCACGGGAGCACGCCTGCGCTATGGCTATGGGCTGCATCAGGGCGATTTTGCTGGCAAAACCGGCACGACACAAAACCAGTCCGATGGGTGGTTTATCTGCTACAACCCGCGCTTAGTTACGGGCGCCTGGGTAGGCGCCTCCAGTCCCGCCGTGCGCTTTCGATCCTTAGCCCTCGGGCAAGGGGCGTCCATGGCATTGCCCATCGTTGGTCTTTTTTGGCATAAAATGGCTAACGATCGCCAATTTATAAAGTGGTATCTGGAGCGATTTCCGGAGCCTCCGCCTCAAGTATTAGCCCAATTTGGCTGCCCGGGCTTTATTGACATTTCGCCCGACACGCTTCAATTACTGCTTACGGATTCTGTTATGCGCGAAAATCTGCGCCAAAACGGCTATCAGAACCTTCGAGAGGTGGCTGAACGCTATTTCGAACAACCCGAGAAACCTGACGAAGAGCAAAAGTCCAGCGAGGACCTCCCTAAGCGCACGAACATCCTCGATCGCCTCTTCGGCCGCCGGGAAGATCAAGAGCAGTAGATCATGCCTTTTTCAGTTAAGAACCCCTCTGCTAGAATGCATCGCTGGCTCCTTGCATCCGCACTCACAGTGCTAACGGCAGCAGGGGTAGTCGCTTGGCTAAGCAGGAACAATACCTCGAATATCTCTAGGCGCTTCAACTGGTCGCCTGATTATGGGGAAAAAAGCGTGCACCCCTTCGGCAATCAAGCGCTATTTCGTTTGCTCGACGAGTATTTTCCAAACCGCTCATTGACGACCATCTCTCAAGATTTGGAACTGGCTTTACCTCTCTTTTCTGATGAGCCAGCCATCTACTTTTTCATCGGGCATAGGCCCTATTACGACTCGGCCTCTACTGCCCATCTGCTGGCCTTCGTAGAGGCCGGCAATACGGCTTTCCTGTGCAGTGAGCACATCCCCTTTGACTTGATGTTCTACCTGTATCACGAAGAATGCCCACGAGTGCCTTGGTCGAACTACTCAACCTTGCCGACCGACACCCTGCGGCTTTCTGTAAAAAACGAGGCACTGAGCAGAGAATGCGCCGTCTATTTCGCCGAACAAAACCGCCCCGTCCAATACAATTGGTCGTACATTTCTAACGAGTATTTTTGCTCCTTACTGCCGAAAACCCCTCTTGGCTACGCTAACGACTCTTTGGTTAATTTCGCGCGCTTTCCTTATGGCAAAGGCGCTTTTTACTTGTTCACTACGCCGCTGGCGCTGACGAATTTCCATTTGCTGCGTCCGGAGGTGCAGCGCTACGTTGAAGGCGTGCTGGCTTATATGCCTGAAGGTAACATCTATTGGGACATCAAGTATCGCGAACCCGAGGAAGTGCAAAGGCTGCGCCATCACGGCCGACGCCCACCCTCCGAACACCCCATTAAATACATCTTACAACAGCCGCCGTTAGCTTGGGCTTGGTACCTAACCCTGAGCTTAGCAGCGCTGTACGTCTTGTTCCGAAGCAAGCGCCGCCAACGAGTGATTCCCATATGGCCGCGCAAGGAAAACCATTCGTTTGAATACGTGGATGCTATTGCAAAAATGCACTTCCTGCAGCGGAACTATCGCTATCTGTGTGTGCAAATGATGCATAGCTTTCTTCTTCAAACACGCGAGCGCTTCGGCATCGCGCTTCCCGGAAACATCCAAATGCAACAACACATTCCCAACGAATTCCTCCGAAAGCTTTCGGAGGTATCTGGCGTGCCGATAGGCGATATCCGAGTCATCTTCTCCAATTACGCCGCCATCTTGGTGTATAAACCCACGGAGCAGAGCGTCATCGCTTTTCGCTCCAACATTCAGCGTTTCTGGGACTTAGTAGAGAAGCAACGGCTCGAAAAGCATCGGTCGTAACGTTCCTGATAGCCATCACTTAGGCAGCGGTTCCCTGCTGCCGTTCTTGCTGCGTGAAGAAGTTTAGTCTAGGTAATAGCGCGCCACCAATCCGAAATAGTCTCCCACATGCGCTACGGGATGGACGCGCTCGCGGCCGTCGAACTTGCTCAGAAACACTGTATCGTACAGGAAGAAAGGCGTAATGCAATACGCCAAACCGGCGAAAAAGCCGCCGCGATTTTTAGCGCGAAACTCTAAGCCCAACATGGTCAGGCTGGCTGGCAGGGCAAAGGCTTTGTGCAAGGCGAGTACTTGCAGGTGCTGTTCTTGGGCGCCCAGATCGCTAGGCAATGTCTGTAGATTGACTCCCGTGCCGAGTGACAGCAACAGCCGTTCGCTCATGCGCTGGTAGTATACCAACAGCAACGGCACCTCGTAAAGGGTAGTGTTCAGGCGCGTGCTCAGCGTCTGCTCTTGGTAGGTTGCTGAGCAGGTGTAATTGCGAAGCAATAAAGTGAAGCCCCCCTGTAGCTGAAAACGCTTCGACAAGCGAAAAGCTGCCAGCCCTCCCACCTGAAAGCCTGTGCTTGGATCAACCTGGTAACGCACACCCTCCGCTTCTCGCACTGTGTTGCGCACGCGAAAAAAAGCACTGGGGGTAATAGCTCCTACTTGAACAGCAAAATTGAAGTTGGGATCCTTTAAACCATCAAGCTCCTGGGCAGCATTGGTTAGGGGTACGATAGCCAAGAGTAAGCACCCTAAAAGGCATTTTGTCGGCACGGGTATCGGCATGGTGCAGTGCTGTTGCGAAAGTATTGGCGAAGAACGGCATTTACCGCAAATGGCGAAGAGCAGACCGCAGTTTTGTTGTTCCTTTGCCGTCGAATTGGCGTTGCTTGCTTGAGAACATGAACTGGAGAAATCTCCTGCCGCTGTTGCACAAAGAAATGGTGCTCGAATGGCGCCAGCGCTATGCCCTCAGCGGCATTGTGTTGTATGTAGTCAGCATGGTTTTCGTGATATATATAGCCTCAGTAAAGCCTACACCGCCGATGTGGAATACCCTCTTCTGGCTTATTATTTTGTTTGCCTCCATCAACGCGGTGGTAAAAAGCTTTGTGCGGGAGAGCGGTGCTCGGCAGTTGTACTACTATCAGCTGGCCGATCCGGCGGTACTCGTGCTGGCTAAAGTACTGTATAATGCTTTTTTATTGTTGATGCTCGGAGGGTTGGCGACGGTTGCCTTTGCACTGGTGACCAGTAGCCCCGTGCAGCGCTGGTCGTTATTTACTGGTACACTCGCGCTAGGAAGCGTGAGTTTTTCCATCGCGTTTACTTTCATCTCGGCCATTGCCGCCAAAGCAGACCAAAATGCCACTTTAGTAGCTATTCTGAGTTTTCCAGTGGTACTGCCCATCTTGCTCACCCTAATGCGCCTTTCGGCAGCTTGTTTCACTCCAGCGGGCATGCCGGTAGAGACATGGCCCGATGTACGCAACCTCTTGGCCGTAGACGCCATTTTAGTTGCCCTGGTTTTTGTTCTATTTCCGTACATCTGGCGAGATTGAGGTCGCTGGGCTTAGGTTTGCCAGCTCATTTCAATCGCAACTACACACCTCACTATCTCGCCTCCTGCTCTTCATCCTTCATTCCTTTATGTAAAAAAAGATGTGGTGGAAAATAACTTCAGTAGTACTCGTGCTGTACACCATTATAGCCGGCTTTCTCGTGCCGCTCAAATCGGGCATTGAGCGCGTGGAGCCAAACGTCGCCCAAACCGGTGAGCAAGTGTCTATCCGATTTTTTGGCTACAATACCTTTTTTACGCGCCCTACCGAAACGCCTGTTCGGGTTTGGCTGTATTACAACGACCAGTACGCTCTTCGGGCGCAGGCCATTCGCCTCATTAACGATACCATTCTGGAAGCCACCTTTCAAATGCCGACCAACTTGCCCGAAGAAAAATCTTTCGTCTTACTCAATGCACTGGTAGACCACCCAACAGCAGGCGCCTCGCTGTTGCCCATAGCCCTCACCCTGCGCCAGACGAAAGTTTCCGAAGGCTCTTTAGACTCGGCGTGGACTATCCATCCTGTTGACAATCTGCACCTACAGAAAGGGTTTTCCTTTCCCTACCAGAACATCTTGTACGAGACTATTCGGAACACCTACTTCCACGTGCCCATGTGGTTTGTACTGCTATTCCTCCTGGCCGCGTCGGTGTGGTACAGCATAAAGTATCTGCAGCAACCTGAAGCTGACTACGACCGCTGCGCCGCCACCTATGCCGAAGTAGGCATTCTGTTTGGTCTGTTGGGTCTGACAAGCGGCATGGTGTGGGCCAACTACACATGGGGTAAACCTTGGAGCAACGACATCAAGCAGCTGATGACCGCCGTGGCCTTGTTGATTTACTTTGCTTATTTCATCCTGCGCGGCTCGTTTAGTGACCCTGAAAAAAGCGCTCGGCTGGCCGCAGTGTACAACATCTTCGCTTTTGCCTCACTCCTCCCTCTGCTCTACATCTTGCCGCGCATGTTCGACAGCTTACACCCAGGAGCTACAGGCAACCCCGCCTTCGGAACCCAAGACCTGGACAACACCATGCGCGCAGTGTTTTACCCAGCCATCATAGGCTGGACCTTACTGGGCTTCTGGATAGCTGACTTGCGCCTGCGTTTGCAACGGCTGAAAGACAAAGCCTTGGGAGTAGACTGAAACCGCATATCTTGAACCTCACCCGCTTTCTTTTGCCCGTCAAAAAGATTTAATTTTTTATGGCTCGAACGATTTTAACCTTTGTTTTGTGGTTGGGTCTATCTTTGCCCGCCGCTTTTGCTGAAGGCAACCGTGATTTCATGCGAGAAACCGGAAAGATTTACGTCGTTGTAGCTACCCTCGTCGTCATCTTTTTAGGCATCGTAGGCTATCTGGTCCGGCTTGAGCGGAAGTTAACTCAATTAGAGCACCTAAAAAAAAATGACGCATGAGTGCCAAAGTCAGTTTTTTCAAGAGTGTCGAGCAGTACATCGACAAAGCTGCGGCCTACACCGACATTCCCAGTGGTCTGGTGGAGCAAATCAAGGTTTGTAACTTGGTACTGCAAATTCGCTTCCCCGTTCGCATAGGCGACAATTATCAGGTCATTGAAGCCTATCGCGTACAACACAGCCACCATCGCCTGCCCACCAAAGGCGGCATCCGCTACTCGGAAATGGTAGACCAAGACGAGGTCATGGCCTTAGCAGCCCTGATGACCTACAAATGTGCCCTAGTAGACGTGCCCTTTGGCGGCGCCAAAGGCGGCATCAAGATCAACCCGAACAACTACACCGTCGAACAACTGCAGAACATCACCCGTCGCTATACTACCGAGCTGATTAAGAAAAACTTCATTGGCCCAGGTATCGACGTGCCCGCTCCGGACTACGGCACTGGTCCGCGCGAAATGGCTTGGATATTAGACACCTATCAAGCTTTCCGCCATGGCGAAATTGACTCCATCGGCTGTGTAACGGGTAAGCCCATCACTCAAAACGGCATCCGAGGCCGTAATGAAGCCACAGGCCGCGGCGTCTTCTACGGAATACGCGAATGTCTGTCGTATGCCGAAGACATGAAAAAAATCGGCTTGTCGCCAGGTATTGCCGGTAAGACCATGGTTATTCAAGGCCTGGGCAACGTTGGCAGCCACACGGGCCTCATCAGCCAAGAAGAGGGCGATGTGAAAATCGTCGGCGTAGCCGAACGAGAGGGCTCCATCTATGATCCTAAGGGATTAGACATTAAGCAGCTGCTCCAATTCCGAAAGGAGACAGGGTCTATCATCGGCTTTCCGGGCTCTCAACACATTGGCGGCCCTTCGGCAGCCCTCGAGCTAGAGTGCGACATCCTTGTGCCCGCAGCCTTGGAAAATCAAATCACCATTGAAAACGCCGATCGCATCAAGGCCAAAATTATCGCTGAGGCAGCCAATGGCCCCGTCACGGCAGAGGCTGACGCCATCTTGCGCTCTAAAGGCGTCCTGATTTTGCCCGATTTCTATATCAATGCCGGTGGCGTAACGGTATCCTACTTCGAGTGGCTCAAAAACCTCTCTCACCACCGCTTTGGTCGTTTAGAGAACCGTTTCCAGCGCAGCATCTTTACCGGTCTCTTAAGCAAGGTAGAAGAAATGACCGGCAAACAGGTAACTCAACGCGATCGAGATTTTCTCACGCGCGGAGGCACCGAGATTGAATTGGTCAACTCCGGCTTGGAAGATACCATGACCAACGCCTATCAGCAGGTGCGCGAAACTTGGCACCAAACCCCCAACATACCCGACTTGCGCACCGCCGCTTTTGTCTCCGCCCTGCGTAAAATTGCCAGCGACTACATCTCCATGGGCATCTTCCCCTGATATCTCTTGCAACATTCCTTCGGGAAAGAAACGCGCTTCAACTCCAGTCGTTTTGCACAAAGGCCCGCCCTTTTTCAGGGTAGGCCTTTTTTATGGGCATGGGCCAGGTGACTGCTTCTAATCTGAAATATACTTTTGTCAAACAGCCCGAAGCAGCCTACTCGTTTATTTAAGAATAACGACAAACGACAAAACCAGCTTTTTTGTCAAAATTAACAAACGATAATCGATAAAAGTCTTGTCCATTATTCGCAGCCGTCATACCTTTGTAGAAATTTTTAGTGCAAAATATAATTTCATCAACCGTAATCATATTCTTATGGCAGACAAGCTCGATAAAACAGACTTGAAGATCCTCCGCATTCTTCAAGAAAACAGCAAGATCACCAACTTAGACCTGTCCAAAAAGATTGGTTTGTCTCCAGCACCCACTTTAGAGCGGGTGAAGAAGTTGGAAAACAATCGCGTCATACTCAGCTACCACGCTCAGGTAAATCCACAAATGCTGGGCCTGAACGTCAAGACCTTCGTGTTGGTGTCGCTGGCTTGGAAGCGCGAGAATGCGCTGAATAACTTTTTAGAAAAAATTCAGCGCATCGACGAAATCACCGAGTGCTACATCATCACAGGTGAAGCCGATTTCCTGATGAAAATCGTGTGCAAAGACCTGCCCACTTACGAACAGTTGCTTTTCAAAACGCTGAGCCAAATCGACGAAATCGAACGTCTCCGCACCCTCATGACCCTTTCGACTGTCAAGGATTCTAAGATACTGCCGTTCAATTACGACGAGAAATAGCCTTTCAGACATCCATAGGGCCTAAAAAAGGCGGAACAAGGATTTGTTTCGCCTTCTTTTATTATGAGCGCATCGGAAAGCGACAAGGGTTATATCTTAGCCGCCCATTATGGAGCGAGAAAAAAGGGATAAAGACTTTGTTCACCAGCCCGAATATCCGGGTGGACCGAAGGCGATGAGCCAGTTTATTTACAGCCAACTGCGCTACCCGGCTGAAGCCCTGGCGGCTGGAGTAAAAGGACGCGTAATCGTGGAATGCGACATCAACGACGAGGGGGCTGTTGTCGCCACTCGCGTGCTTAAGGGGCTAGGACATGGTTGCGACGAAGAAGCCGTGCGAGTAGTGCGGATGCTGCGCTTTCGCGTCAAGCGCACGCGCGGGCTTAGGCTGCTGTTTCACAAGAAGATACATGTGCAGTTCAAACCGCCTCAACCACTGCCTGCACAGACACCCACAGTGAGCATTCAATACCAAGTTGTGCCTGAGGCACCTCCAGCTTCCGATCATGCGCCTCAGCGCTCTCCTTCCTATGAGTACACCATAACTTGGAAGTCCTCTTAAGCCCCCCGAAGAGGCTTCAGAGGAGATCCCTTCCAATATCGCGTCGGTAGTAGCGACCCTCAAAACGCACCTCTTCGGCAGCCCGCAGCGACTGCTCGACTGCCGAGGCGATATCGGTCCCCAGCGAAGTAACGGCTAAGACCCGCCCACCGTGAGTGAGCAACTGACCGTCAGCGTCGCGCCTCGTGCCTGCATGTAAGTATAAGCAATCCGCCTGCGGCTTTAGGTCAATCTTATCGCCTTTGCGATAATTACCTGGGTAGCCACTTGCTGTTAGCACAATTGTAGCGGCCGCTTCAGGCAGGGTTTCTATGGTCACTTCCGAAAGCCTGCCTTTCACCACTGCGTTAAATAGCTCGGTCAGGTGGTTCTGCAATCTCGGGAAGACGACCTCCGTCTCCGGATCGCCCATGCGGCAGTTGTACTCGATGACATAGGGATCACCACCTACATTCATTAAACCTAAGAAAATAAAGCCTTTATACGGGATACCCTCCTCCTGCAGCCCTTCGATGGTAGGCCGAATAATGCGCTCCTCTACGCGGCGGCGCAATTCGGTATCGAAAAACGGCACCGGCGACACCGCCCCCATCCCTCCTGTATTAGGGCCAGTATCGCCCTCGCCCACGCGCTTATAGTCTTTGGCTTCGGGCAAGACCCGATAGGTCTGGCCATCGGTCAGCACAAACACCGAAAACTCTATGCCGCGTAAAAACTGCTCAATCACCACTCGACGACTCGCTTCGCCAAACTGACCGCTCAGCATCCTGTGCAACGCCTGTACAGCGGCTTCGTACTCCTCGAGAATAAGCACGCCTTTACCGGCGGCCAATCCATCGGCCTTGAGGACATACGGCGGCAAAAGCGCGCGTAGGAACGCCTCACCTTCCTCCACACTGCATACTTCCCGATACGGCGCAGTGGGGATACCCCAACGCTCCATGAATTGCTTGGCAAAGGCCTTCGAGCCTTCCAGCTGCGCTCCGGCCTTCGGTGGGCCAATCACCGGTACGCGCGACAGCACCGCATCGGCCTGAAAATAATCGACAATGCCACATACCAGCGGCTCTTCCGGGCCAACAACCACCATCTCAATGCCTTCTCGAAGCACAAAGTCGCCAATGGCCGCAAAGTCTGTGGGCAGCAGCGGCACATTCACCCCACATTCAGCCGTACCGGCATTGCCCGGAGCAATAAATAAAGCCGAGCAGCCGGGATCTTGAGCTAATTTCCAAGCAAAAGCGTGCTCGCGCCCGCCACTACCAATTAGTAAAATACGCATAAAAAAAAGAAGTTGGGCTAAACCTAAAGCCAACGCAAAGGAAAGACTTCAGAAACAAAAAAAACTACCCTGCCAACGCGAAGGAAAAACTCGACCGCGTTGCCGCTGCCGCCTCAGCGGTTATTCCTGCTCTTAGCTTGTCTTGCCCTCCGTCCTGCGAGGACAATGAGCACATGCATTTACAAATAATTTGACTCTTTAACACTTTTTCAAAGGGCGCTAACACTGCTTTCACTACAATGGCCCAAACAGGGCCTTTAACTTGCGTCTAAAAGAAGCGAAAATTCTTTTTCGATATGAGAAACCATCTGTTCTTTTTTCTCTTTACGGTACTGCTGCTCACTAGCGCTTGCCGGACGCCGCGCTATTACATCGAACAGGGAAACCCCGACAAGGCCATTTCGATAGCCATCCAACGCTTAAGCGGAAAGAAAAACAAAAAAACGGCGCTTGTCAAAGATTTAGAACAAGCCTTTGCCAAGGCCCAGTCGCGCGATCTTATGCTAGCACGCAACTTAGCCCAGTCGGGCCGCCCGGAAGAATGGGAGCGCATTAATCGGCTGCATCGGCAAATAGCTGCTCGCCAGAACCGGATTTCGCCTTTGTTGCCCTTGATCTCAAAAGACGGCTACCGAGCCAAATTTGACTTTGTAGACGTCGCCGAAATGGAAAACGAAAGTCGTCAGCAAGCAGCCGAGTACCTGTATCAGCGAGCGCAAACATTGCTCGAGCAGGGGCGCCGCGGCGACCGACAAGCCGCCCGCAGTGCTTACGAAGCGCTGCGCGATATCGAAAACCGCTACTTCAAGCACTATAAGGACAAGGACGACCTCATGCGCGAAGCGCGCTCTTTGGGCATTTCTTACGTGGGTTTTGAAGTGATCAACCAAAGCGGAAAGATACTACCTGCTCGCTTCAACGACTGCTTGTTGGCCTTTGGCACCCATGAACTCAACACCGAATGGAAGCGATTTTACCTAAAACCGGATCCAGATGTAGCGTTGGATTACCGAGTTGTCTTTTACATAGATCACATCGACGTCAGCCCCGAGCGCGTGCGCGAGCGCACGTATACCGACGAGGCCGACATCGAGGACGGCTGGGAATACGTCCTGGATGAGCGCGGCAACGTGCGCAAAGACTCTGCGGGTAACGACCTTAGAAAGCCGCGCATCGTGCGCGTGCGAGCCGACGTCGTCGAAGTGCTCCAAACTAAGGCCGTACGCTTGGGTGGCTTGCTCGAAATCCGCGACGACCGCGGCTTCCGCCTCTTCAGTCGACCCATGACCGCCGAAGTGCTCTTTGAGAACTATGCCTCCACTTTTCGCGGCGACCAACGCGCGCTGAGCAAGGAGTCGCGCGCTCGAATCGGCAATACGCCTCTACCCTTTCCCACTGAGGCCGACATGCTGCTGCAGGCCGCCGAACGCCTCAAGCCTCAGATTCGCGATGAATTGCGCTCTAACCGCCACATCTGGTGAGCGATGCCGCTAAATAGAGTACCTGATTCGGAGCAGTAAGTTAAGCCCAGTCCTCCCGAAAAACACTTACTGGGCAAGCGCAAAGGTATTTTGCTTCCGATTTTTAAAGGTTAAGACCGCGTCTTTGACGACATCTGCTCTCTGGCGTTTGGTCTGCTGACGTACCTTTGTGCACCCGCCGAGGCAACCGACCACCCTTCTCGATGAGCGACCTAATTCACCATGAGTGTGGCATCGCCATAGTGCGATTGCTCAAGCCACTCGATTTCTATGTAGAAAAATACGGCACAGCCTTCTACGGCCTGCAAAAGCTCCAGCTGCTGATGCAGAAAATGCGCAACCGCGGCCAAGACGGCGCAGGGCTGGCAGTCATTAAACTGCATCCCAAACCTGGCGAGCGCTACATCAGCCGAAAACGCAGCAATACCCCCAATGCCTGCCTGACCCACCTGTTTGAGATGGTCTGGGGGCGCATCCTCCAACTCCCACCCGAACACCTAAACGATGTGCCCTGGCTCAAAAGCAACGCCCCTTATGCCGGTGAAGTGCTGATGGGCCACTTGCGCTACGCCACCCACGGCGATAATAGCATCGAGCAGGTACACCCTTTCCATCGCAAAAACAACTGGATCAACCGCAATCTCATACTGGCCGGCAACTTCAATATGACCAACGTGGACGCACTCTTTGAAGAACTCGTCGAACTGGGCCAGTACCCCAAAGAGAAGAGCGACACCGTAACAGTATTGGAAAAAATAGGTCATTTCTTGGACGACGAAATTCAACGCCTCCACACGTGGTACAAGCCCGACGGCTACACGAACCAGGAGATTAATCAACTCATTTTCGATAATTTAGATATCGCACGTCTGTTGCGCCGCGCCTGTAAAAAGTTCGATGGCGGCTACGTGTTAGGTGGTCTTATCGGACATGGCGACGCCTTTTTGCTGCGCGACCCCAACGGCATTCGGCCCGCTTACTGGTACCACGACGACGAAATTATCGTGGCCGCTTCAGAACGCGCAGCCATCCAGACGGTCTTCAACGTTCGCTACCATCAGGTAAACGAACTGAAGCCCGCCCATGCCCTCATCATCAAATACAACGGCACCTTTAGCGAACAGCCCTTCGCGGAAGGGCGCGAATACCGCGCTTGCTCTTTCGAGCGCATCTACTTTAGCCGTGGCAACGACCGTGAAATTTATCAAGAGCGTAAAAAACTCGGTGAGTTCCTGGCGCGACCTGCCTTAGAAGCCGTCAATTTTGACATCGACAATACCCTTTTCTCTTTCATCCCAAATACCGCTGAAGTAGCCTTTCAGGGCCTCGCCGAAGGCCTCAACCGCGAACTCAACTCTTGGAAAGAGGAACAAATCCTGCTGTTGGCTGAAAGCGGCGAGCTCACTCCTCAAAAGCTCCGCGAGATCCTTGACCACCGCCCGCGCGTTGAAAAACTCATTCACAAGGACGACAAACAGCGCACGTTTATCGCCGACGTCAAAAGCCGCCACAGCATGGTCAGCTACGTTTACGACGTTACCTATGGGCTTGTGCGCAACGGCCAAGACAACCTCGTGCTCTTAGACGACTCCATCGTGCGCGGCACAACGCTGCGCGACAGCATTGTCAACATTGCGGCCCGGCTTAATCCGCGCAAAATCATTATTCTATCCAGCGCACCTCAGATTCGCTATCCCGACTGTTACGGGATCGATATGAGCAAAATGAAGGACTTTGTCGCCTTTCAGGCACTCCTCGAATTGCTCCACGAAACCAACCAAACCCATCTCATTCAGGAGACCTACCAGCGCTGCAAGACTTCCGAGAGCCTACCGGTAGAGATGGTACAAAACGAAGTCATCCCGCTGTACAACCATTTCACCTATCAGGAGATCACCGATCGTATCGCTAAAATCGTAACGCCTAAAGACATCTTGCCCGAAGTGCAGGTGATCTTCCAAACGTTGGAGAACTTGCACAAGGCTTGCCCGAAAAATCGGGGCGACTGGTACTTCTCAGGGCGCTATCCTACACCGGGAGGCAATCGAGTGGTTAATCGGGCTTTTATCAATTTTGTCGAGGGCCGAGACGAGCGGGCCTATTGAGCCACAAGCGGAGTGCACTGCTTGCGTTGCACCCAATAAAAAAGCCCGCTCCCTTCTTTTAGGGAGCGGGCACTCCTAACTTATGGAGTTTGAATCCCCCGCCAAGGTTACTCTTTTTTTCAATTGAATTTTGGGGCTGGTTTTCTGGGGCTGTTTTCACTGGGTCGGTCGGTGGGACATTAGCCGCACACAATAGCACAACAAGTAATCGGAACGCAGGGACGGCCCACAAAAAGTCAGTGGAGCAGCCTACGGAAGTTTCCCCGGTTTGTAGGGAGGTATCCGTGATACCCGCACCGCTGACGGCGTTCATTAGGTGAGTCAAAAGGGCGGGTATTCGCCGAGCGAGGCCCGCTGTTTTCGATTGGCTTTAAGGGGTGGTACCCGTGGGCATCGCAGCTTCCCTTCCGCGAACTACCTCTCGGTGGTGTTTTTGGGCGAGAACAGCATGAACAGAACTACTTTCAAAGAACCTCGTTTTCGTTGGTCTGTGCGATGAGGGACGAGGGAGGGGTTGGTAGTTGCAAAAAATACACTTTGCTTTGGCCATCGGCTGCTGGTGGGATAATTTCGCCGCAGGTCAGGCTTCACGGTCGTTTGATGACACAAAAGTGGCCCAGATGCCCTCAGGTCGGCAAACACGAAAAAGCGCTTAACTTCCACTGTGCTCCTCCCGGGAGCATCTGCCTTGTTCGGTTGAAATATTATGCACGAAAGCCCATTAGTCCGCACTTTACAGTTGCTTACCTCGGAAGAATTGGACGATTTAGAAAAGTTCGTAGGCTCGCCCATCTTCAATGAAACCAATCGCTTCCACGACACGGTGCGCTTATTCGAGTATTTGCGCCCTCACTATCCATACTTCAGCGATCCAGCACTGGATAAGACGACCGCCGGTCGGGCGCTATTTCCCGCGCGCAATCAACCTGAAAACGAGCTGGAGCGCACAATGACCCAGTTGATGCGCGTTGTCAAACAATTCATCAACTTTCGCTATTCGGCCGTTCGAGGTGGGCGCGCCGTGCGCAGCGGACGCAAGCAAAACGTTTTGCAAGACTCCGTTTCCTTGCTCAACTTCGCTCGCCAACAGTTAGCCTTGATGCGCTTTTACAGCGAACGCCTGCTCCAAAAACCGGCGGATTTTCCAAAAAATATCGTTTCCGAACCCAAGCCGGAAGGCAAAAAGCGACGGGTGAAGCGCGCAGAGAACTTCTTCCGTCACCTCTACGAGGAATTAAGGGAGGCCCTGGATACCCCTCAGCGCTTCGACGGTTTTGAGGAATACGAGTTTAGCGATTTCTACTACTTCCGATATTTAGCCGAACAAGAAAAAGCGATTTACGAAAGCCTGCACGAGTGGTCGGCCCAGGGCGGATTTACCAATTTACTAACGGCCACCGAACACCTAGATCGCTTCTACCTACTGAGCAAGCTCGACCAGATGTGCCGACTGTTGCACTTGCAGCAGATTGCCATGCCCTTTGCTGAAAACTCGGGAGAGTACCGAAGGCTCATGCTGAACCAAACGCTGACGACCAAGATGGTCAAGCTGCTGATTAAGAACGGCTACCACAACGAAGATCCCAGCATTGAGATGTATTTCACACTCCTACAGATGCTGGTCAAGAAAAAGCCCGAAAAGACAGATGCCCTAGCCGAGCGGTTCTTTCAGCTGTTGCGGCAGCATACGGCCATAGTGCCGAGGCAGCGCTTTCGCGATTTCAACGTTATGGTGCGCTCCTACTGGACGCGCCGCTACCGACAAACCCGCGAACGCCGTTTTTTGGAGCAAATCTTCCTATCGCATCGGGAAGATGTGGAACAAATGCGCCGCAACAACGAAGACATTCAGAGCTCGCATTTTCAGAGTATCCTTTCTAGCGCTATCAAATTAGGCCATTTGGAGTGGGCCGAAGCCTTTTTGCAAGCGTTTACCCCGCGCATTACGGCTACGCCCGAGCCGCAATTAGTGGCTGATATTGCCCATGCCATGCTCGCCTTTGCGCGCGGGCAGTACGAGCAAGCGGCTCAACGCCTACCCCACTACTTTTTATACGGCACCACCGACGACCCAACGCTGTATGCGCTGGCTGCTACGCTCGATATGCGCATCCGATACGAGCTGGGCACGCTCTTTGACGAAGAGAGCATGAATATGCGTCGCGCTACCCACAAGCGCATCAAAGAGAACAAGATGCTGCTGCCCGAGCGGCGCGCCAGTATTTTGGGTTTTTACAACGCTGCTGTACAGTTGTTCCGTCAGAAAGAAAGGCTAACCCTGCGCTCTGCCCAGCCCGAACAGGTGCGCCGCGAAGTGGAGCGCGTGTGGAACGACTTAGAGACGGCGCCAGTAGTAGACAGCGAATGGCTGCGCGACAAATGCCGCGAATTGCTCGCTCTGCTGCCTGCTCAACCGCCTAAAAGACAGCCCGGCGGAGGCCCTCTTAAGCTTTAAGTATTGCGCCCCAGGCAGTTGAGGTCTTCAAACGCTTGGCGCAAACGAGCTACAAATGATTTCTCGCCCTCGCGCAACCACACCCGCGGGTCGTAGTGCTTCTTGTTGGGCTTGTCGTCGCCTTCCGGGTTGCCAATTTGCCCTTGCAAATAGTCTTTCTTTTGGTGGTAGTAGTGGCGAATGCCGTCCCAAAAGGCCCACTGAAGGTCGGTGTCAATGTTCATTTTAATGGCTCCGTACGAGATCGCTTCGCGAATCTCCGCTTGGCTGGAGCCAGAGCCGCCATGAAATACAAAGTGCACCGGCTTAGCCTCCGATAGGCCAAATTTTTGGCGGATGTATTCTTGCGAATTCTTCAGGATGATAGGCTGGAGCTTGACGTTGCCGGGCTTGTATACGCCGTGCACATTGCCAAAGGCAGCCGCCACGGTAAAGCGCGGGCTGACGGCGCGCAACGTCTCGTAAGCGTAAGCCACTTCGGCCGGTTGGGTGTATAAGCGCGAAGAGTCTACTCCGGTATTGTCCACACCGTCCTCCTCACCGCCTGTAACGCCTAATTCGATTTCGAGTGTCATGCCTAAAGGCGCTATGCGAGCCAGGTATTGGCGGCAGATTTCGATGTTTTCGTGCAACGGCTCTTCCGACAAGTCGAGCATATGGCTGCTGTACAGCGGATAGCCGTGGCGCTCATAGAACTTTTCGCCGAAGTCAATAAGGCCTTTTACCCAGTCAATGATGTTGAGCGCACAGTGATCTGTGTGCAGCACTACTGGGACGCCGTAGGCCTCGGCCAAAGTATGGATGTGCTGTGCGCCCGAGATGGCGCCCAAAATAGCTGCGCGCTGGCCCTCGTTGCTCAGCCCTTTACCGGCAAAAAAGGCGGCGCCGCCGTTAGAAAATTGGATAATAATAGGACTTTTGACGGCAGCAGCCGTCTCTAAAGCTGCATTCACGGAATTAGTACCCACGACGTTGACCGCCGGCAGGGCGTATTCCCGTTCTAATGCATCGTTGAACAGCTCCGTAACTTCGGCGCCGTGCAAGACGCCTGGACGAAATCGTGCCATAAGTGCGAAGGATAGGTGTTGGTTATGGTTAGTGGTCGAAGCCGTTGTCGTGAGCAGCCTCTACGGGCCGCAATGTTACGGCGAAAATAGCAGCGATGCGGGAAAAGGACGGCGCAAAAAGTGTTACGAGATGGCTCCAATACACTGCTGGGAGGCACGTCATCCGCGGTTAATCGACAGCATGACTTCTACAAGTCGCTCCTCGTACCGCTCCCAGGAATACTGCTTGGCCACTTGTGCGGCCTTTAGCCCTTCGGTGGCCAACAGTTCGGGCTGGTCGGCACAGCGCAGGATGGCCTCGGCAAGAGCTTGCGGGTCGTTGGCCGGGATGATCCAGCCGCCGCCCTGCTCCACAGCCTCGCTCGCTCCCGTGCGGTTACTGACAATTGCAGGCGTGCCGCAAGCCATGGCCTCCACCACCGTTTGCGCCCAAGAGTCGAGCAACGACGGGAACACAAACAAATCGGCCCAGCGATAATGCTCGGCCAGGGCCTTGTGGTGCAAAAAAGGCAGGTAGTGGAAGTGGCCGGCGTGTGTGTTCAACAGATCGCGGGCGTCGGCTATGGGGCCAATGAGCGTCAGGGTTACGGTGCGGGGCGGTAGTCGACGCATGGCCTCGAGCAGCGGAGCAATGCCTTTGCGGCGCGTAAGGGTGCCAACGAACAGCAAGCGCAGAGGGCCGGCCCGATGGTAATCTGTCTTGGCTTTAAAACGATCTGTATCTACACCGAGCGGAACGGTGAACAGCCGCTCCGCCGGCCAGCCGTGGCGAAGCATCGACTGAGCGGCAAAGCGAGAGAGCGTAAGCACGTAGTCGGTATACGCCAAGGCCTCTTCTTTGCGCGGGTTGATGAGCTGCACCTCATCGCGCCACTGCTTCGGAGTCATGAAGTCGCGGCCATACTCGACGATATCGCTGTGGTGCACTTGGGCCAAATCGAGCAGTGTCGTTTTCCCTAAGTGCCTCGCGGTTCGCACCGTGTGGCGATTGGCGTTTTCGTAGGTAACGATCAAGTCGAAATGCCGGCGCTTTAGACGTCTAGCTACGGCGCGGTCGAACTGTTCATAACCAAAACGCACGCTGTCGGCTAAGCTGCGGCTCCAGAAACGATCGGCTATAAAAAGCAGGGGAAAATGCTCAACAAAGGGCGTTAGCGAAACATCTACGGCGCGCTTGCGCAATTGGGCAAGCGCGCTTTTGGGTAGGAATCTTTGTCCTTTGATCAATCGGTTGCCTGAAAACAAGGTGTAGAAGCGCTCCAACCAGCCCCTTTGGGCAAGGGCAAGCAGCAAGCGGTTGCAGTACTGGCGATCGGAGTGGGCAACGATAACTCTCATACGTTTCGAAAAGCTTGCTTTAGATTTTCCAAAACAACTTCGTAGCTGTATCGAGCCACAATAGCGCGCGAAGCCTCTCCCATGGCGTCGCGGTCCTCGGCAGGCAGCGCAAGTACGTAGCGCAGATGCTCTGCCAATGCTTCCACATCGCCCGTTGGAAATACAAAGCCATTAACGCCTGGGCGGCACAAGTCTGCAGCGCAACCAGTTAGGTCTGACAGAAGCACCGGCAAGCCGAAGTTCATCGCCTCGTTAGTGGAAAGGCCCCAGGTCTCGCCAATGCCGGAGCACATGACGAAGACGTCTGCCGCAGCGTAGTATTGACCGATAGCGCTCTGGTTGACGAAGCCCGTAATACGTACAGCACCTGCAATGCCCAGTTCCTGTGCGCGCGCTTCTAGAGCGGTGCGCAAAGCACCTTCGCCCACATAGACCAGCAAGGCATTCGGTATGTTGGCGCTGTAAAACGCCTCCAACAGATCGAGCGGGCGCTTTTTGGCGATGAGCTTACCCGAAAATAGCACCACTAAAGCGCTTTCGGGCAGTCCTAAGCGACGCCTCAAACTAACTTTGTTAGACCTCAGGGCTGCCCACAGGCTGGAAAAACGGGTGTTATCCACGCCATAGGGTGCAAAAATAAGCCGACGCTCCGACACGCCCATGCTGAGGTAAAACCGGCGGTTTTCCTCTCCGATAAACAGAAAGTAATCCACCAGTCGAAACAGTCCCTTGCCCAACAGCAGCCGTTTCAAGCGGCGTTTCCAGCGCGGCGCTCGCTGTTCGTGTTGCCAGTTGCTCTCGCCGCGCAAGCCGATGCGATGGCCCAACACCTTCCCCGCCACTATGGCCAACACGTGGGTAAAATAGCCCCAGCCATGTACAATTAAGACGCCTTTGGGCTGCTGCCACAGCCATTTAAGCACGCCGAAGTTAATCAAGCTCCAAAAGCCGCCTACTGGCCGGCGATCACCACACCAGTTTTTCAAAAAGAGGCTCCGATAGCCCTCCAGCAGGGGCACATCCCACTGAATGACCTGCCCGAATTCCGCATCCGGCAGCGCCTCCACTCCTTGCAGCGAGCAGTACAACGTCCATACATCGAACGCCCCATCTTCATGGGCCAAGCGGCTCAACGGGGCGAAGTACTGGATGGGGTGTGAATACAAAAAAACGAGCCGCTTCATGACTGATGTTGCTGAGAGGCAAAATGGCGATAACTCCAGTCCACAGCACTTAAGCCTAGCGCCAAAAAGATGAGGTTGTAGGGGTTGAACACCACAGGAGTAAGAAAGGCGATGAGGGCAAAGAGCACCACACGAGCTGTGGCAGGCATTTGCAGCCCGCGCAGAAAAAGCCATAGCAGAGCCAGCCGCCAAAAGAACAGCACATAGCCTCCCTCTAGCACGATGCGCTCTGGCTCCTCTTCATACCCCCCGTACTTCAGCATGTAGTACGATTCTCCCCACAAGGCCCGTGCACCCTGATAGGTACCGCCCAAACCAGCTCCCAAAAAGACGTAATCCCCCTTGAAATAGAGCACTTCATCTATAACACCCAATGTGCGGCGACCATATTCTTCGTCGCGAAGGCCGTCTTGAATGCGCGAAGCGAAGTTGGCCCACGATTGCTGAAGGAAGGGGCTTTGCTGAAAAGCCCATATCCCGGCGAGCAACCCCAACATCAGTACGGCAAATATGCGATGAAACGGCACCCGTCGCAGCAGATGCCCATAGGCGAAGCCGGTCATCAGGAGGGTAATGACAAAACTCAAACGCCCACCAGAAAGCAGGCTGGCAATTAAACCCGTGGTCGAAAGGGCGGTCAGCAACCACACGCGCCGCTTCCACACGGCCACGCTCCACGTCCATAGGTTAAGGAACAAAAGCCACGCCGCATATCCCGACACAAAGCTAAACGTACCCGTTACACGCGCCGCCTCGCCTACGAAGGCGATACTGACCGGTCCTTCTACGGCATACCGATTGATGAAGTGCATCCGCGGCAGGTTGTATTGCGCCACAGAAAGCCCCATCTCCACGATCAAGAGAACCCACACCAGTTTGTAGAGCCTATCCCAGCAGTACAAATGCCGGTTTTCTAAGTAATGAAAGCCCATGAGCCACCAGCCCATGTGGAGCACAATGCCAAAGGCGCCGTGGTATAAAGTGTGGTTAAGCGGGTTGAGGGCCATCAGAAGTAACAGGGCACCCGAAACGAGCAATATCGGCAAATAGCGACGCCGCTGGCCTGGCGCTGCCAAGTAGAACAGCCACGGCATCAGGAGTTGCCCCAGCAATAAGACGTTGCTTAGAGGACCACCCAGCAACACCCATTTGCGCACCGCTCCGGCAAACACGGTGTAGAGCAACAAGATCGCCAACAGGCGTGTCAGCTGGCGACGCTGGCGCTCCAGCAGCGCCGTTTCGGCAGTAGGGTCTGTTGCTGTGTTGAAAGAAAGAGCCGTCCCCATCGCTTCAGCCGCTAATTTCGGAAAAAACAGCTAAATACCGCGCTGCCACTGCATCCCGTGTGTGGGCGCTCAAGTGCGCTGCTACTTGATCAGCAGGAGGCAGAAAGTCGAAGGGGCGCTCCCACAAACGCGCCAGAAGGTCGGCCAGAGCCTCTGCATCGCCACTGGGAAAAAAATGGCCCAACCCTCCAAGAGCTTCGGGTAGCCCCCCGACTTGGGAGG
The DNA here is from genome assembly GCA_937934275.1 of uncultured Saprospiraceae bacterium. Lineage (GTDB taxonomy): Bacteria > Bacteroidota > Bacteroidia > Chitinophagales > Saprospiraceae > M3007. The sequence continues at coordinate 67,460 of CALHAM010000087.1, forward strand.
CCACCACCACACAGCCACAGGCTAGCCCTTCTAAGGCCACAATACCGAACGGCTCAGCCCACACCGACGGCACTACCAGCACGCGATGCTGATTGAGCAAAGCGGCCAATTCAGCGCCTTGTTTCTCCCCTTCAAAGACAACCCACTTGCTCAGGCCCAACACGGCCGCCAAGTGGTGCAGTGTAGCCTCTTCTGGGCCTTGCCCAACGATGCTCAAGCGCAGCGATAAGCCGCGCGTATGCAAACGCTTCAAAGCGCGCAACAGCACACTTACGCCCTTATCCGACACCAAACGACCTACAAAAACCAAATCGCACTCTCGGAAGACCCATGGCTGCCTATTGCAGAACGTTTTCTCGTCGTAAGCATTCGGGATCACCCTCGATGCAGCCCCCAAGTGCGCAGCCAAGTGTGCGCTGCAACAAATGTTGCGCCGAGCCAAGCGCCTCGCCACCCATATCTTCATCTGGCCGCGCCAGTCTGGCAAATATGGCGTTTGGTGCGAAATTACCAAGGGCCGGCCCGAAAGCAGGATAACCGGTATCCCCTTTAGGCTAACGTTAAACATAAGCACGACGTCGGCTTGTCTCAGGACTAACCACTCACGCCTAAAACCCACCTGCCGCCAAACGGTAAAGGGAAATTCTGGGTTGGGAGCATTTCCCGGTGTTTGACAAACGACGCTCACCTGGTGCCCGCGTTCTGCAAAAGATTGGGCCATATAGGCCACCATGTGTTCTAACCCACCTGTTAGCGGGTAAAAATGAGGGGAGTAAAGGGCTATCCTCATGCCGAAAACGGTTTTTGAAAGAGCACACCAACATTTGCCGAAAACAGCGATCCTCGCAGGCGCAAATGCGCATGCAACAACGGCAGCGTATCGGCATTCGTATAGAAAAAGCCCAGCCAGTGCAGGCTATTTTCGGCTAATATGCGCCGAACATCGTCCTGTAGAACGGGCGTAATGTGCGCCGGATAGGAAAAATCTTGAAAGGCTCGATGCTGCCCTCGAAGCAAGAAAAACAAACGGCTAAACAGCGATAAGTTGTTGGGCGTAGACACAAAACCTACCCCACCCGGCTTGAGCACTCGCGCTACCTCTCGAAAAAAGTGGCGCGGATTCTCTAAGTGCTCAATGACCTCAAGGGCTACTACCACATCGGCCCAAGTGTCGTCTACGGGCCAACGCTCATTCAGATCGGCAATGCGGAACTCCGCGTTTGCCGGTAGCACTTTTGGCACACAAGCGTCTAAAGCACACACCCGCCGACAGCGCTCGCTCAAATAGAAAGTAAAATGACCTGCCCCTGCCCCCACATCCAAGGCTGTGCCGCTGGCCCAAACCGGACGCAGCCCTTCCAGCGCTCGCTCGGCCATGGCGTAAATATCGCGGTTCGACCGACCGTCCGATTGCTTTCCCAGTTGGACTGACATGCGTTTCGTTGTTCTACTGTGGGCTTCCGAATGCAAAGAAAAAAGGCAGCGCCCGATCTTACTTAGTGCAAAAACACTTTGCGCAAAAAACACTCGACCCGAGCCAGGCAGCGAGACGAATCCCCTTGCGCTCTACTGCCACAGGACGCGATTTGCTGTACCTTTGCCGTCGAGCAAGACAACCCTCCGACCGATTCACTCACCATCCTAATCCTGCGCATGAACAAGCGTGCACTGTTACGTCTTTCTGGGCAATTCTTCTGTGGCTTTGCCCTGCTGTTTTTTTTGCCTCAAAAGACCGAGGCCTTCCACCGCTGGCCGACAACGGCGTCCGACACGTGTCTTCGCCCCGAACTCCTCTTGGCCGACCAAATAACGGACTCTACGGCACGTCTGACCTGGACGGATGTAGGCAATCGCTACGAAATCGAGATCATCGCAGGTGGGCACGCTTTTACCGGCATTCCCAGTATTATGGTGGATGCCGATCCGCCCTATGTGATCTCAGGTCTGACACCCGGGCGCAACTATCGCTTCCGGGTGCGCACAGCGTGCACAGATTCTACATATAGCGAGTGGTCGCTGCCGCGCGCATTTACTACGGCCCTCAATAATGCACGCCCATGCCCGCTCAACTTAGCCCTGCGCGACTCGTCATGCGCCAGCCCTCAGGTATTCCCCCTGTACGTAGATAGCGCCCCAGGCACTGCGCTGGGTTCGGATGTCGTACTTCATGCCGTTCGCCTCGCCGTAGAACACCCCTGGCGCGCCGACTTAAGCATCTGGCTTGAAGCCCCTGACGGAACCCGCATCCAACTCGTCGGAGACCTTAACCCTACCGACCGCAACCTGGGTAGCCCTCCTCAAGACTCTAACAGCTGCTGGGCCTTCGTAGAGATCACCGACAACGCCCAATTAGGACAGCCCTGGAGTGCAGCGGCAGAGCGCGACAATGTTACAGGCTATTTTCTACCGATACAGCCCTTATCCACTTTTCACAACCATCAAGATCCTACAGGGGTGTGGAAAGTCGAATTTTGCGACAACAAACCCGGCGACCTTGGGCGTCTCCGCACTTTTCAATTGGTTTTTGCACCGGTCAATTGCCCCGCAGGGCCAACCCCTCAAGTGGTCTCCGTTGGCCAGACATCGGCTGAAATTGCCTGGCCGCCCGACAATTCTAGCGATACGCTTATCCTCGAATACGGGCTGGCAGGCTTCGCGCCCGGCGACGGAAACCTCCCTGGTGTGGGCGGCACTGTAATTTTATTGCCTCAGCCCTCCTCTCCTTCCACAACACTAGCCTCTCTACTGCCTTTGCGGCACTACGAAGTTTACTTACGCCGCGCTTGCGGTAATGGTCTTTGGAGCGCCAACTCACCAAAGGCCGTGTTTTTTACCAACTGCCCACCTACCCTCTTAGAAACCTTTGAAGGCATGCCCGTTTGTCCGGTGGGCTGCGCTGACCCTTGCCCTCTGCCCCAAGTTTGGCAAAATGCTCCTGGCGACGATTTTGAGTGGAAAATTCGCACTGGGCCAGGGCTGACGTTTCCCACTGCCGGCCCGCCCTCTGCCGCTGAAGGCGAACAATACCTGTATTTCCGCAACGCTTGCTCGCCCACGGGTGCCCTGGGCAAAACCGCTGTGTTGCGAACGCGCTGCCTCCGGGTGAGCGCCGAGGCGAGCCAAACGTGCCATTTCTCCTTCGACCTGTACATGAACACCACATCGGGGCAAATGAGTACCCTAACCCTCCAAGGTTCTACCGATGGCGGCCAAAGTTGGAACACCATCGCCACTTGGAGCAACAACCGCGGCAAACAATGGCGGCGCGAGTACGTCAACTTGCAAGCCTACCACCATCAAGTAGCGCAATTTCAGTTCGTAGCTGCGGGCACTTTCGGTGCTTTTGGCGATATCGCTTTAGATAATCTCGCTTTCTACGGTTCCCAAATCGCAAATGAGCCGGAGTACACCTTTTACCGCGACGCCGACGGCGATGGCTTTGGCGACGATCAATTGCGCATAGTGTCGTGCTTCCCCTTCGCTCCCAGTGACTACGTGAACCGAGGCGGCGACTGCAACGATATGGCTGCCTACATCTACCCGGGCGCCCCGGAAATCTTGTGCAATCAGATAGACGAAAACTGTAACGGCATGGACGACGACGACGACATCCCATCGCCGGCCCCGCCCGCGCCAGTAGCTATTTGCGCCGGTGGCTCTGCGATACTTTCTGCGACCGGAATGCCCTTGGGTGAGTTTTATTGGTACGACACACCTACGGGAGGTGCTCCTATAGCTGTGGGTCCCACCCTTAACCTCTCCAACCTAACCAGCAGCCAAACTTTCTTTTTGGCTGACTCCGTGACCGGACCCAACGCCGGCTGCGCCAGTCCGCGCGTACCTGTTTCAGTAATAGTACATCCCAACCCAGCGCTGCTCCCTATCGGCGGGCCTACGATCTGCCTTGGGCAAACCTTTGACCTGACCCAGCTAAAGGTAACCGACACTGCCCAAACTGGCGGTCTGTTGACTTACCATACTGCACCGTCGGCTACTGCGGCCAATCAACTGCCTTCTCCTGTGATAGAACCGGCTCTAACGACCACTTACTACGTCAAAAGCACAAGTCCCTTTGGCTGTACCGATGTGGAGCCAGTAAGCGTAGTGGTGCTCGCCAGCCCAGAGGTGTCTATCCTACAGGGCGACTACATTAGCGCCTGTCGCGCCCGAACGGTTCAATTGCAGGCCATGGCTTCCGGTGCCGGTCAACCGCCTTTTACGTATACGTGGAGCAACGGCCTGAATTTACCCAACATCCCGATTGCTTCAGGCAATACGCCCAATGCAACCCAAACCTTTACCGTTACTGTTACTGATGCCAACGGCTGCACGGGCACCGATGCCATCGTGGTGCATACCCTCAACAACGTTACTCAAACGGCCATCACGTGGGTGCAAAACGTCAGCACCTGCGGCGGCAACGACGGCAGCATCGCCCTAACACCCCTCAACGGAACACCTCCCTACAACTTCCAGTGGTCCGGAGGAATTATTACGGGTGTTACGAGCACAGGTGTCATCACCGGCCTGAGGCAAGGAAGCTATCGCATCACGGTAACAGACGCTACTCAAGGCGGATGCTCTATGGTCATGCCTCAAATCCTGATAAATGCTCCAGGCTTGGAGGTAACGCTGGACAGCATCACCCATGTGCGCTGCCCAGGCGCCAACACCGGTGCTATATCGCTCCAAATCAACGGAACCAATCCTAGCGTTTGGTGGAACAACGGGCGAACCGGCCCTCAGATCAGCAACCTCGCTCCCGGTATGTATAGCGCCACCATCACGGACGGTAACTGCGTCCAAGAGCTCAGTAACCTTGAAGTAACTGCGCCGCCCCCCGTGCAAATCGAACTGAATACCCTCAGTCATGTGCGATGCTTTGGCCAAAACGATGGAGCCATCAAATTGGCCGTCTTCGGCGCAACGCCGCCCTATCGCTACTCGTGGTCTAATGGCGATACGACCAGCGCCATTAGCGGCTTAGCGCCCGATATTTATTGGTGTACGCTAACCGACGCTAATGACTGCATCTTCCCATCGCCCATTTATACCATCACCGAGCCGCCATTGCTAACCCTGCAGTTAGATTCCATTCAAAATGTGCGCTGCTTTGGCGAAAACAACGGGTTTTTGCGGGTAAAAGCCGTTGGTGGTGTGCCGCCTTATCAGTTCCTTTGGAGCAACGGTGCCACCTCCGCAGCGATCAATAACTTAACTGCTGGAATATATTCCGCAACCATTACCGATGCCAACGGTTGCACAGCCGAATGGATCGGCTTTGTCTCACAGCCCAGCGCCCTACAGGTCGAAACGTTTAAACTGACACCGCCCACATGCATCGGGGCGGAAAACGGGAGCATCGAGATAAGCCTTTCGGGCGGCCAGCCGCCTTTTACTTTCGTGTGGAATAATGGCAACGGAACCTCCAAAATTCAAAACCTGGGCACTGGCCAATATCAGGCAACCATAACGGATGTGCGCGGCTGTCAACTGATAACCCCCAGCTATGCGCTCAATGCGCCACAGTTGCTCTCCATAACTTTAGACAGTCTGC
>CALHAM010000088.1 GCA_937934275.1 uncultured Saprospiraceae bacterium
TGCTGAGCAGCTGCTCAGCAGCCGGCCTACGACACGACAGTGCCCTCAGGCCGCATTACCGCTGTCGGTAGGCGGCGTGGGAGGGGTGTCATCAGCAGGCGTCTTTTCCTCGGAAGCGCTTTTGGAGGGCGTCGTCGCGTCTACTACCACTTCTTCTTCTACCGCGTCAGCCTCTTTTTTTTCCGAGCCAATACTGTCGGCTATTTCTCTAGCCGCTTCCGATACTTTGCCCAGCATGTCCTTGAGGATGCCCTCGGCCTTTTCGGCTATTTCCTCAATGACGTCTTCGGCTTTAGCGGCCATCTTCTCGACAGTGTCTTCGGCTTTATCTAAGGTCTCTTCTACCCAATCTTCGGCCTTGTCGGCAGCTTTTTCGGCTTTCTCGCTCAAGACTTGACCGATGGCGCGAGCCGTATCTATAGCATCTTGGAGGTTTTCACCGGCAATTCGGGCAGCCACTTCGAGGGGGTGATCCCCGGGGACCTCTTCCGAAGAGGGGGCATCGGCAGTAGGCGACGGCTCTGTTTGGGCGGCTTCGACATCTTTGGCGGCAGCTATCCGCTGGGCTATTTCGGCCTCGGCAGCTGCTTTGGCGGCCTCAAAGCGCTTGCGTTCCGCTTCTTTAGCGGCCCGAGCGGCCTCTTTTTCTTTAAATTTGGCCAGTTGACGCTCTAAGCCGTTGAGCGTACCGAGTACTTCTTTGAGCTTTTCGCGCTTGACGTTGAGGCGCTCCTCGATCATTTTAATTTTGGCCACTCGGATTTGGGCTTCGAGTTGGCCTTCAGTGGTAGCGATCTTTCGATTTTGGAACTCTAGGTCTTCCTCGTCGCGGCGGATGCTGTCTTCAATGCGCTGGACCGCTTCTTTGAGGCCAGCAATGCGGCGCTCGAAGCGGTCGATCACGGAGCCTTCGTTGACGCCGGGGCCAAAGCGGCGCTCTTTAGCGGCTTTGAACGCCTTGTCGATGCGATCCCATAAGCGGTTTCGATGTTCATTGGTCATTTTGGCATCGCGGTAATCGCGCTGGATGGTTTTGAGATCTTCGAACACCGTGCTGATTTTGGCACTTCCGGCGGCAATGCGCTGTTCGATTTCCTCTAGGCGAGCAAGGAAAGCGTCGTACACAACTTGAGAGGCGCTTTTGGCCTCTTGTTGCATCTGGTTGCGCAGCGAGCGGAGTTTTTCGAACAGTTCGTTGATGTTGTCGCGCAGGTTATCGGCGTGGGTGCGGAAGAGGTTTCGCTCGCGGGTTTGTTCTTGGACTTTGTCCCAAAAGGCGCGCAGTTCGTCCCACAGGTCGTTGTCGAAATGCTGCAGGGCAGCGACTTTTTCTTTAAATTCGGCTAGTTCCTGTTGGTAAGCCTGATGGAGTTTGGTAGAGAGGACGACGAAGTGCCACTCTGTTTGGGCGCGTTGGAGGACGCCGCTGCGGTCGTCGCTTTTGAGGTCGTCGGGCAGTAGGCTATCGGTAATGGCCAAGGGGCGTTCGATGAGGGTATGCTCCGGAAATTCGACCGGTTGGTCGTTTTTCCAGTCGTTCATCATTTGGTTGTAGAAAGCTTCGCTTACAACGGCCTCTGGGAAGGTGTAGAGCAGTACCTTGTTGTCTTCTGCCTTCAGTTCTAAAGCGATTAGGACTTTTTCTTCGGCAGCGTTAGTTCCCCAGACTACAATCTTATTCTTCATTGCTGTGCAGGCGGTTAGTGGCGATGGGCCGAGGTCGGACGAAAGGTCTTCTTCAAAGGAGAGAATACAGCGTGTTTTGAGCGGGCAAATTTAGCGGGTCAATTCGGTTTAGCGGTGTTTGGCTTCAAAATTCCGCGCTGGTTGAGGTACTCAGCGATTTGTACGGCGTTAGTAGCGGCGCCTTTGCGCAGGTTGTCGGCCACAATCCAGAGGTTGAGCGTGCGGGGTTGGCTTTCGTCGCGCCTTAGGCGGCCCACAAAGACGTCATCTTTATCTTGTGCATATAGGGGCATAGGGTATTGGTTTTGGGCGGGGTCATCTACGAGGACGACGCCGGGGGCCTGACGCAGGAGGTGTCGTACCTCGCTCAGGTCGAAGTCGCGCTCAAATTCGACATTCACGGACTCTGAATGGCCGCCCAACACAGGTACCCGTACGGTAGTAGCAGTTACTCGGATATTGGCGTCGCCCATGATCTTCTGGGTTTCGAGCACCATTTTCATTTCTTCCTTGGTGTAGCCGTTGTCTAAAAAGACGTCAATGTGAGGCAACACGTTGAGGTCGATGGGGTGCGGATAGGCCCGATGGGTGCTTTTGCCGCGGCGTTCGGAAAGGAGTTGTTCGACGGCTCTTACGCCGGTGCCTGTAACGGCCTGATAGGTGCTGACCACGATGCGCCGGATGTGGTAGTGGTCGTGCAAGGGTTTGAGGGCTACCACCATTTGGATGGTGGAGCAGTTGGGGTTGGCGATGATGCGGTCGTTTTCCGTTAATACATGGGCATTGACCTCCGGCACAACGAGTTTTTTATCGGGCTCCATTCGCCAAGCGCTAGAGTTGTCTACAACGATGGTGCCCACTTCGGCAAAGGCCGGTGCCCAGGTCTTCGAGGTGGAGCCTCCGGCACTGAACAGGGCCAAATCAGGGCGCAGGGCAATGGCATCCTGTACGCCCATAACGCGATGACGCTTGCCGCTAAAGCGTACAAATCGGCCCACCGAACGCTCAGAAGCGACGGGGATGAGCTGACTTACTGGGAACCGGCGCTCCTCGAGCACCTGTAACATCTTGGAGCCAACTAAACCCGTGGCGCCTACAACCGCTACCTTCATCGGACATACGTTAAAACAGGCCGCAAACATCCGGAAAAATCCTTCTGCTTCAAACAAGCAGCGCAATGAAAACATGCCCTTGGGAGCAAAGGAATTGGAGCAATCGCCATTTGCACGCCCTTGTGCCGGCCTTATTCAAACAAAAAAAGCGCCCAATTGTCCTTTAATCTCGCGCTATTAGGGGCACGTGCTGTAAACTGGCGTACTTTCGCCTCTTACTCAAAACAAGACATATCTATGACTTCACCTTCTGTAGGGCATTTGAATTTTAATACCGTTGCAAATGACCCCATCGGCGTGTTGCACTACACGCTAAGCAATGGCTTACAGTTATTCTTGTCGGTCAACCGCGACGAACCACGCGTCTACACAGAAATTGTTGTTCGGGCTGGTTCGAAGCACGATCCGGAGGACACGACAGGGCTAGCACATTACTTCGAGCACATGATGTTTAAGGGCACCGACCGCTTGGGCAGTTTGTGTTGGGAGCGAGAGAGACCTCTGCTTGAGCGCATTGAAAAGCTGTTTGAGCAACATCGGACCGAAAAAGATCCGGAGAAGAAGCGGGTGCTTTACGCTGAAATCGATCGTCTCTCGTTTGAAGCCGCGCGCTATGCTGCAGCCAATGAGTACGACAAATTGGTCAGTGCCATGGGGGCACGAGGCACGAATGCTTACACGTGGGTGGAGCAGACGGTGTATGTCAACGACATCCCTTCTAACGAGTTGGTGCGCTGGTTTGAATTGGAGAGCGAGCGTTTTCGCCGGCCGGTGCTTCGGCTGTTCCACACTGAGTTGGAAACCGTCTTCGAGGAGTACAACATCAGCCAAGACCGCGATTTTCGCAAGACACTCAAGGCCATGCAAGAGGTATTGACCCCTACGCATCCTTACGGTACGCACACGACGCTGGGGCGCGGAGAAGACCTGAAAAATCCCTCGCAGACGAACATTTACCGCTTTTTCGAGCACTACTACGTGCCTAACAATATGGCGATAGTGCTGTGCGGCGACTTCGACCCGCACCAGGCTGTGGTGTTAGCCGAGCGGTACTTTGGGTCGTTTGCGGCTAAGTCTTTACCTCCCTTCAACCCTCCGCCTCAGCCTGAGCTCACAAGCCGCGTCCAGCGCGATGTGTACGGCCAAGAGCCTCCTTGGGTCGAACTGGGCTGGCGCTTCCCGGGTGCACGCTCAGAGGAGGCGCTCTTGCTGCCCGTCATTGCCGGCATCTTGCACAATTACCAGGCAGGGCTTTTTGACCTAAACCTCATCCAGGCCCAGCGCTTACTGGAAGCGGGCGCCTTCCCGCGCGTATATGAGGAGTACAGCAGCTTAATCCTCTATGGCAAACCGCGCGAAGGGCAAACGCCCGCCGATGTAGAAAGGCTTCTTTGGGAGCAACTCGAGCGCCTGCGCCAAGGTCATTTTGAAGACTGGCTCCCGCAAGCCGTAGTTAAAGACTTGAAACTTTCGGAAATCCGGCAATTCGAAAAAAACACCGGCCGAGCCAGCGCCCTAACCACAGCCTTTGTTTTGGGCATCCCTTGGGCTGAGATGGTTAACCGCTGGCAGCGCTTAGAGTGCTTGACCAAAGAGAACATCGTCGCCTTTGCCCAGCAACATCTGCGCTCCGACAACTACGCGGCTGTGTACAAACACCACGGCGAAGACCCCTCAGTAATGAAGGTGGAAAAGCCGCCCATCACGCCCGTCGAACTCAATCGAACCGAACTCTCAGCTTTTGCTCAGGCGTTTTTGCGGGTAAGCCCTCCTGAAATTGAGCCAAAATTCGTGGACTTTAAGGAGGTCTTGCACGCTAAGCGATTGGCCCCAGGCCTGACGCTGCGCACCGTGCACCAACCCGATGGCCAGCTGTTTCGGCTGTATTTCATTTTTGAAATGGGCAAGAGCGCTGACCGCCGCTTGGCCTTGGCGGTGAGCTACCTGCCTTATTTGGGCACCTCGCGCTATTCCCCAGCCCAAATGCAACAGGCATTTTACCGCATCGGCGCTCATTTCTCGGCCACCTGCTACGGCGATTATCTGTACCTGTCGCTTACGGGTTTGAATGAGGCTTTCGACGAAGCCCTGGCCCTGCTGGAACATTTGCTCACGGACTTGCAGCCCAACGAAGCAGCACTGGAAAAGATGAAAGCCGACATCCTCTTGCGGCGCGAAAACGCCAAAAAAGATAAGCGCACCATCCTGAACAAAGCGCTGTATCACTATGCTCGTTATGGCAAGATTTCGCCCTACACTGACCGGCTTAGTGCGGAGGAACTGAACGCCCTGCGCGCTGAGACGCTGACCGAACTACTGCGCCAACTGCCTACTTTTCAGCACGAACGCTTTTATTGCGGCCCCCTGAATATGCGTCAGGTAGCTCAGCGCCTACGCAAGGCGTTGGTTCCTGCCGCTCCTCTCCTACCGCCGCTGCCCGCTCGCCGCTATCGCGAGCGCGTAGTGCGCCGCCCTCAGGTGTTCTTTGTCCACTTTCCGACGGTCCAAGTGGAGATAATGCTCATGGCAAAGAGTGAGCCGCGCTTCAACCTCCACACCTTCGCGCTTTCTGAATGGTACAACCAGTATTTTGGCTATGGATTGTCTTCTATTGTTTTTCAGGAAATTCGCGAAGCCAAAGCCCTGGCATATGCCGCCTATGCTTACTTAGCCAACCCCGATCGCCGGCACTTGCCGCACTACTTCCAGGCCTATGTGGGCACGCAACCCGACAAGCTGCGCGAGGCCGTTGAGGCCCTTCAAGGGTTGTTGGCTCACATGCCCGTATCGCTGCCGCAAATGGAACAAGCCCGGCAAAGCGTGTTGCGCCAAATTGCCGCCAGCCGCATCACTCGCGCCGAACTCTACTGGAGTTGGCGCGCTGCTCGACAGCGAGGCTTTCAGCACGACCTGAGAGAAGACATCTACCAAACGCTTCAGCAAGCTACCCCCGACGACCTTATTCGCTTTCACCAGCAACATGCCGCTACTCCCCCTATGCGCTGGCTGCTTTTGGGCGATGAAAAACACATAGATTTCTCCTACCTTCAGCGGGCCATTGGGCCTGTGCAGCAACTGACATTGGAGGAAATTTTTGGGTATTAGCCCCAAAAATCTTGGTTTTTGGGGCTGGCCAGGGCAAAGCGTTCTTGTGGCGTTGGCCCGTCGTTATGCTGGCTGCTGTTCAAGAGGCAACCAAAAAAGTCGAGAGCACCTGTTGTCCAGTAAAGACCTGGTGCTTTCGCCTTAGGGATGGGCAGCCAGGGCTGCAGTTCGCCGCTATTCGTCGGCTTCCACGGCCGTAGGGTTGCTCTTCCACATTAGGTAGGCCTTCAAAAAGCCGTCTAAGTCGCCGTCGAGTACGGCATCGGGGTTGTGCACTTTGTAGCCGCTGCGCAGATCTTTGACCCAGCGGTCATCGAGGACGTAGGATCGGATTTGGCTGCCCCACTCAATTTTGGCCTTTCCGGCCTCGATTTTTTCCTTCTCTTCTTGGCGCTTGCGCAGTTCAAGCTCATATAAACGGCTTTTGAGCATTTGCAGGGCGCGCTCGCGGTTTTGATGCTGGCTGCGCTCGGCCTGGCACTCGACAACAATGCCCGAGGGCAGGTGTCGTAGGCGCACGGCAGACTCGGTGCGGTTGACGTGCTGCCCGCCGGCCCCCGAAGCGCGAAACACATCCATTTCGATATCGTCGGGCCGAATAACGATTTCAATATTGTCGTCTTCTACTAGCGGATATACAAACACAGAGGCAAACGACGTCTGGCGTTTGCCTTGAGCATTGAACGGGCTAACGCGCACTAGGCGGTGTACGCCGTTTTCGCCTTTGAGCCAACCGTAAGCGTAAGGGCCTCGAATTTCGATGCTAGCGGACTTAATACCAGCCGTTTCCCCGGGTTGCTCAAAGATGTCCTCTACCTTAAAACCTGATTTTTCCGCCCACATGCGGTACATGCGCAGCAGCATGGCGGCCCAGTCACACGCTTCGGTACCGCCTGCGCCGGCGTTGATGGTCAGCACGGCGTTCATAGGATCTTCTTTTTGGTTGAGCGTGCTGCGAAACTCTGCGTCGGCCAGCAGGTCGGCGGCCTTCTTGTATTGGGCCTCCAGCTCTTCCTCCGGCGTTAGGCCTTCCTTGTAAAATTCCCACAGCACCTCAAGATCGTCTACCTCGCGGGCCAAGCGGTTGTATTCGTCTACCCAGTTCTTGTGCATGCCCAGCGTGCGCTGAATGTTTTCCGCGCGCTTTGGGTCGTTCCAAAAGGTGGGATCAAAGGTTTGCGCGGTCAGGTCTTCTATTTCTCGTAGGCGGTTATCTACGTCAAAGATACCTCCTTAACACGGCCAACCTGTCTTTGAGGTCTTTCAACTGCTCTACAGTCATGGCTTTTGCTTTTTTTGTCGTTTGTGTTTTTATGGCTTTTCGCTGTCTCACGGCCCAATGTAAAGCATCGGGCCGTGAGACAGCGGAGAAAGAAAGGAGGGCGGCAGGTTTTCGATGGCTTATAGGACTTCCACGTAAAAGACTAGCTCGGAGTTGGGCGGAATCGGGCCGACCCCCTGCTCGCCGTAGCCCAGTTTGGGAGGGATAAAGAGAATGGCCTTGCCACCGCGGTTGAGCTGCATAACGCCTTCGTCGAAGCCTGGAATCATCTGCCCGACGTTGGCCGGGTAGACGTAAGGCTCGCCGCGCTCGTAGGAGTTGTCGAACATGTTGCCGTTGGTTAGGCAGCCGTAATAGTGCACCTTGACTTGCTGGCCGGTCTTAATCGGCTCGCCGTTGCCTTTGTCTTCGATGAGCAAGCGAAGGCCGGAATTCGTCGTGATGACCCCTGCCAACTTACCCGCCCTGTAGCCGCTGAGCACTTCCTGGGTTCGGTTCTGGACGGTGTGGAAGCGGGCTTCTACTTCGGCGCGCTCTTTTTCTTTTTCCGCTTTTGTTATTACATCAAACAGCACAATCTCGTGGCGCACTTCTTTGGCGTCTTTGAGCGCAGGGGGGATGAATTTTTGCAAAAAAGTATCGATTTTTTCATAAACCGTACCGCTGTCGCCTTCGCTCATGAGCAGCAGAGCGTCGTAGATGGCCGGCACGCGAGCGGGCAAGTTGTCTTTGGTGAACATCTCGTACTCGCGCGGGCCGCCAAAGTTGCTAGCGGTACTGGACATCATGGAGTCGCCAACCCAAACATAATGATGCACTAAGACAAAGTCACCTGCTTGCGGTTTGATGCCTGTTTTGTTGGTGTGGTTGATGAAACGATAACCGTGTTCTGTTTTGATGCCATCGCCCTGACAGGCAGCCAGGATGAGCGGTAAGACAATGAGAAGAAGCAATGATGGGCGCATGGTGGTAAAAAATTTGTTTTTAAGGCAATGAAAGAATAGGAGCAAGGGAAGAGAAAATGAGCGCGAGCTGAGCACACTCACCGCATCAGCACGTCCTTATAGAGGGGTAAAACAGCCAGGAACTTATCGATGGTTGCCTTTAGGTTCATGTGTGAGTAGGCACCGGCAGCGTTTTTGTGCCCGCCACCGTTGAAGTGGGTGCGGCAGATCTCTTGCACATCAATGTCGCCCTTAGAGCGCAAACTGAGCTTGACGATGTTGGGCTGATTGTGGATGAATGCGGCCAGCCGCACATCGCGCACTGTAAGTAGGTAGTTGACGATACCTTCTGTGTCGCCGCGCTGGATGTCGAAAACCTCGTAATCTTTGCGCGTCAACCAAATGTACGCCGTGCGATACTCGGGCAGATACTCCATGCGATGGGTTAGGCAATGGCCCAGCAAGCGCAGATTTTTTATTTTATTGGAGTTGAAAATTTTGTCTTGAATCTCGGTGTCATCTATGCCGCGCTCAATGAGGTCGGCAGCAATGCGAAAGATTCGACTGTTGGTGGCGTGCTTAAAGGAGCCGGTATCGGTTACAATACCGGTGTAGATGCACGTGCCCACGCTAGGGTTTAGCTTTTGCAGGTCGCCCATGGCTTCGATAAACCGATACACCAGTTCGCACGTGCTGCTGGCTTCTGGCTCCGAGAACACATAATCAGCAATAGGCTCCGGGTAGAGGTGGTGGTCGATGAGGATGCGCTTACCGGGTAGGTCTTTGAGGTAATCGCCCATTTTATCAATCCGATTTAGGGCATTGAAATCCAAAAAAACGAACACATTCTTCCGGCTCAGCACCTGTCGGCATTCCTCCGTGTGGATGTCCCAAATGAGGATGTCCTCAGAAGCCGGCAAAAAGACGAATTCTTCGGGATACTCTGAAGGAAACAGCACGTGTACGGTATGGCCGTATTGCTGCAAGTAATGTTGCATCGCCAACGAGCTGCCCATGGCGTCGCCGTCAGGATTTCGGTGTGAAATCAGAGCCACATTTTGCGGGTAGTGGAGGAGTTCCTTCAGGTCGGATGGAATAACCATAGGCAATTTAAAAAAGCGGAAGCTGGGCGAGAGTAGGCCGTCTTTCTACGAGGACATACGCTCAGGCCCTTCATTCGGATGAACACGGCAAACGCCGGCCAAAAGAGCCGGCAAAGGTACATCGAAGCGCGGGCTTTGTGCAGAGGTCAAGATTTTATTTTTTAAAGTCGGGTGAAGTGGAGCCGATGTAAAATAAAATCCCGCTCTAATTTTGCGCGGCATGAAATTACGCGGGTTCGCGCCTCTGCCTCGGGCATGCACGCCAAGCAAATATCTTACTTGAACGCATATTTTATTTATGGGTAACCGAACTTTTATGATGATTAAACCCGACGCCGTGCGCGCGGGCAACATTGGCAACATCCTCCAGATGGTCAACGCCGCCGGCTTCCGCATCGTAGCGATGAAGCTGACACACATGACCAAAGAGCGCGCTGGTCAATTTTACGCCGTTCACCGCGAGCGCCCCTTCTACGACGAGCTTTGTACCTTCATGAGCAGTGGTCCTATAGTGGCAGCCATTTTAGAGAAAGAGAACGCTGTGGAGGCCTTCCGACAACTCATTGGCGCGACTGACCCAGCCAAAGCGGAACCCGGTACGGTGCGCCATCGCTACGGCACTAACGTTGGGGAAAATGCCGTGCACGGCTCCGACAGCGACGAAAATGCCGCCATCGAAAGCGCTTTCCACTTCAGCGGGATGGAAACTTACTCATAGGCCAAGCCGCCTTGCTGTAGGCTTCCATGACAAAAATCATCGCCTTTAGGCCTGAGCTAAGCGCTACTTTTGCCTGCGCCTTATGCCTGACTTAAAGGCGATTGTTTTTGGTTTTTACCCGATAAAAGGAACGTCGTTATGGATACCATGACCCAAACCGCGCCGAAAACGGCGACTCCGAGCACGGAAGATTTTTTCCCCATAAAGGGCACCGATCACATTGAATTCTACGTAGGCAATGCCAAACAAAGTGCTCTCTACTACCAAGCGGCCTTTGGCTTTGAATGGGTGGGCTACATGGGGCCGGAGACCGGCGTGCGCGACCGCGTCAGCTATGTGCTTCAGCAGGGTAAGATTCGGCTGGTGCTCACCTCAGCGCTATCGCCCGAACATGAAATTGCCCGCCACGTAGCCCTACACGGCGATGGCGTTAAAGTGCTCGCTTTGTGGGTGGATGACGCCGAAAAAAGCTATTACACCGCCTTAGAGCGCGGTGCTGAGAGTGCTTTTGAACCCAAAACCCTCCGCGACGAAAACGGCGAAGTGGTCTTAGCTGCCATTAAAACCTACGGCGACACCATCCATACTTTGGTGGAACGCGACCGATACCACGGTCCTTTTCTGCCTGGCTATGAAGCTCGCCGAAGCATCTACCCCGTTAAGCCCGTGGGCCTAAAATACGTAGACCACTGCGTGGGCAACGTTGAACTGGGAGCCATGAATAAGTGGGTCAAGTTCTATCAGGACGTCATGGGCTTCAAACTCCTCATCACCTTCGACGACAAAGACATCAGCACCGAGTACAGCGCTCTGATGTCGAAGGTCGTGACCAATGGCAATGGCTACATTAAATTCCCGATCAACGAGCCAGCCAAAGGCCTGAAGAAGAGCCAGATAGAAGAGTACTTGGACTTTTACCGCTCTGCGGGTGTGCAGCACATCGCCCTGAGTACGGACGACATCATCGCCACTGTTTCGCAGCTGCGCGCTAACGGGGTAGACTTTCTGTACGTACCCGAAACCTACTACGACGACGTACTCGACCGGGTGGGTAAAATCGAGGAAGACATTGAAGACCTCAAGCGCCTTAATATCTTGGTAGACCGCGACGAGGACGGCTATTTGCTGCAGCTGTTCACTAAGCCGGTGCAAGACCGCCCTACGGTGTTCTACGAAATTATTCAGCGCCGGGGCGCTAAGTCGTTTGGCAAAGGCAACTTCAAAGCGCTGTTTGAGGCCATCGAGCGCGAGCAAGCGCTGCGCGGAACGCTGTAGGGACCTGTGCACTAATGCCCTATTGAGGTGTGAAGCCGGCCTGACTTGCTGCGGGTCGGCTTTCCCTTTTGAGGCAGCGCGCTCGGCCAGCAATAGAGGCATTTGGCTTAAGTGAACATTAGGGCATGCTTTCCTTTTTCTTTGCAGCCCAAATGAACATCGCCTATGACACGCCCGCTCACACAGGCTTACTTAGCCTTAGCTGCCATTTGCATTATTTGGGGGACAACCTACACGGCCATCAAGTTTTCGCTGCGCGATTTTCCGCCCTACTTGTTGGTGGGTATTCGGCAGACGGCAGCGGGGCTGCTCCTCATGGGGTGGGCTTGGGCGGCGAAGCACACGGTTTCACTCGTCCACATGCAGCCCTCAGTGCGTTGGCGCTATCTGCAGCGACAAGCCCTGACGGGACTTTGCATCATCACAGGAGGCAATGGCCTCATCACTTGGGGCATGCAAGAGGTGTCGTCGGGGCTGGCGGCCGTCATCGGCTCTTTGACGCCGGTCGTGGTGGTGCTCATCAACCTGACCTGGCGCGGCGCTGAGCAAACCAACGGACCCATGGTAGCAGGCGTGTTACTGGGCTTTGGCGGCTTAAGCCTGATCTTTCACCACGGATGGGCCGATTTTCTGAACCCGGCCTACAGGTGGGGGATTGCCGCGTGTTTTGGCTCTTGCCTGACTTGGTCGCTGGGCACGGTGATGGCCAAGCAATGGAACGACGCGAGCGTCTCGCCGGTGCTGAATGCGGGCCTGCAAATTACTGCCGGCGGCTTAGGAGGTTTTGTGTTGAGCGCTCTTTTCGACCCCAAGCGCGCCATAGCGCACACGGCGGAGGGTTGGGCCGCCGTAGCGTATCTCATGCTGGTGGGGTCAGCGCTGGCGTTCAGCCTGTACATGTTTGCACTCCGGCATCTGAGCGCGGCGGTGTCATCGCTCTACACCTACATCAACCCGGTGGTTGCCATCGCGTTGGGTTGGGCATTTTTGGGCGAACGCCTAAGCCTTTGGGAAGCCGTCGGAATGTTCGTGGTTCTTTTAGGGGTGTGGTTGGTCAATTACGGCTACCGGATGGAATTAGTGAGGCGAGGCGTAGTGTAGTCCTTTCAGAAACCTTTCCCATCTTCCTGGTCTTTGAGGGGCTACTCAGAAAGTGCGTCGAACTGCCGACCTCTCAGAAAAAACGTTGAGTTGTGAACCCAACCCAAGGTTCACTCCTTAATCAGCACGAGACGAACAACAGCGGCAAGGCGAGAAAAACACTCTTTGCCTTCAGAATTCTAAGGCGCAGCGGTTTGCCTCCAACAGCCTCCTCCTCAAGTCCGAAATTTTTGCAGATGTTTGCCCCATGTTGCAGCCACATCCACCGTTGGTTCACATAGACTTCTCCGGAAGCCCCCAGCCGAGCTTTAATAAAAATTTCGACCTGCTCATCCGCGCCCTGCGCGAGTGGCAGGAGAAGGGGTATGAGATCTTCATCTGCTCCGACAACCCCAAACAACTGAGCCGCCTGCAAGCCATCTTTAAAGACCTAAAAGCCGGCATCCGCTGGCACCCCATAGAGCACGCGCTCTCGGCTGGCTTCGTAGACGATGTGCTCAAAATTGCTTGTTTTACCGACCACCAAATTTTTCAGCGCTTTCACGCCTACAAACTGCGCACGGGCTTTACGCGCGAACAAGCCCTCAACGTGCGCCTATTGCGCGAACTTCAACCGGGCGACTTCGTTACCCACGTAGACCACGGCATCGGACGCTACTCCGGCCTGCAGAAAATCGAAATCGGGGGTCAGCTGCAAGAGGCCGTACGGCTGGTTTACAAAAACAACGACCTGCTCTACGTCAGCATCCACTCGCTGCACAAGATTTCTAAATACATCGGCAAAGACGGCGAAGCACCTCAACTCTCAAAGCTCGGCTCCGACGCCTGGAAGCAGCTGAAGGCGCGCACCAAACGCAAAATCAAGGACATCGCCGCCGAGTTGATTCGCCTTTACGCTAAACGCCGCACTGCACCAGCACATGCCTTCCCGCCCGATAGCTATTTGCAAAACGAACTGGAGGCCAGCTTCATCTACGAAGACACTCCCGATCAGTACCGCGCTACGCAGGAAGTGAAAGCCGACATGGAAAAGCCCTACCCCATGGACCGCCTTATCTGCGGCGATGTGGGCTTCGGAAAAACAGAAATAGCCCTGCGCGCCGCCTTTAAGGCGGCCACCGACGGCAAGCAGACGGCCGTGCTCGTGCCTACCACCATCTTGGCCCTGCAACACTGGCGAACTTTTAGCGAGCGCCTCCAAGACTTCCCCGTAACCGTAGACTACCTCAACCGCTTCCGAAGCGCCCGCGAGCGCAAAGCCATCTTAGAAAAACTGGCCAACGGCCAAATAGACATCATCATCGGAACTCATGCCCTGCTGAGTAAAGAAGTCAATTTCAAAGACTTAGGCTTGCTGATCATCGACGAAGAGCAAAAATTTGGCGTAGCCGCCAAAGAAAAACTGCGTGCCTTACAGGTCAACGTACACACCCTAACCTTGACGGCTACGCCCATACCGCGAACCTTGCAGTTTAGCCTCATGGCGGCGCGCGACATGAGTATCCTGCGCACCCCGCCTCCCAACCGACAGCCCATACACACGGAAGTACGCGCCTTTGACGAAAAACTCGTTCAAGACGCCATCTATTACGAAGTACACCGCGGCGGCCAAGTTTTCTTCGTCCACAACCGCGTTACTGAATTACCCAAAATAGTTGGCCTCTTACAACGGCTCTGCCCTGACTTGGACATCGCTATGGCTCACGGCCAAATGGAGGCGAATAAATTGGAAAAAGTGCTCCTCGAATTCATTGAGCGCAAGTACGATGTACTGGTAAGCACCAACATTATTGAGACGGGCTTAGACATTCCGAACGCCAACACGATTATCATCAACCGCGCTGACCTGTTTGGCCTTAGCGACTTACACCAGCTGCGCGGGCGCGTAGGGCGCTCCAACGTGCGCGCCTTCTGCTACTTGCTCTCGCCGCCCATGAGCACACTCACCCCAGAAACGCGCAAACGCTTGCGCACCATCGAGGAGTTCAGCGAGTTGGGCGACGGCTTTCAGGTGGCTATGCGCGACTTAGACATCCGCGGCGCTGGCAATTTGCTGGGAGCCGAACAATCGGGCTTCATCGCCGACATTGGCTACGAGACCTACCAAAAAATTCTGGATGAGGCCATTCAAGAACTCAAAGAGACCGACTTCAAAGACCTGTTCAAAGACGATCTGGCGCAAAAAGGCGCCTACGTGCGCGAGGTAACGATAGAAACGGACGTGGAGATGCTCATTCCCGATGAATACGTTTCGAACACCAGCGAACGGCTGAGCTTGTATACCCAGCTAAACGATCTTAAAGACGAAGCGGGCATTGAAGCCTTTGCCCACATGCTGCGCGACCGTTTCGGCCCGCTGCCGCCGCAAATACAGGCGCTGTTCGAGGCGCTGCGCCTGCGCTGGCTGTGCAAGCCTCTGGGCTTCGAGCGGCTCTCGCTCAAAGGGCACAAACTGCGCTGCTACTTCATCAGCAACCCGCAGTCTTCGTTCTTCGAGACAGAGCAATTCCAGCGCTTGATGCAGTTTGTGGCCGAAAAAGGCCGAGTGATGGGGCTTTCTTTAAAGCAAACGACCCGCGAACTCATCGTCCTCCGAGAAGATGTGCGCACGCTGCAGCAAGCGAAACGCACGCTGGAGCAGCTGGCCCAGGCTTGTGGCGTCGCTCTTCCGGCTGAACCTTCTGCGCCTCCGTCCGTTCCTCTGGAAGTATGAAGCACCTGCTCTATTTGAGAAAATACTTTTGGAAGTATCGCTGGCGGCTGCTGCTGGGTGTCCTATTTGTGGGCTTGGCCAATATCTTCCGCGTGTTGCAGCCTCAGACCATCCGAAAGGCCTTAGACAGCGTTGTAGAGCGCATCCAGTATTACCACCAAACAGGCGGCATCGCCGCTCATCCGGAAGCTCTTGACGAATTGAGCGGCCAAATTGCGCGCTTTGGCCTGACCGTCATTGGCCTGGCCGCCATGATGGGCTTATTCATGTTTTTCATGCGCCAGACGATCATCGTCGTTAGTCGGCTCATCGAGTACGATATGCGCAAGGAATTGTTCGCCCACTACACTCGGCTCGACTTAGCCTTCTTCCGCCGCCACAGCACGGGCGACCTCATGTCTCGCATTTCGGAAGACGTCTCCAAAGTGCGCATGTTCTTAGGGCCAGCCGTTCTGTACGGGATAGACCTGTCTTTTCTCTTCGTGCTTACCATATCCTCCATGCTGCGCGTGAGCGTGTCGCTGACGCTGTGGTCGCTGCTTCCTTTGCCGCTGTTGAGCCTATCTATCTATTGGGTGAGCAGCATCATCAACCGACGCAGCGAGCACATCCAACAAAAATTGGGTGAATTAACGAGCATTGCTCAAGAAGTCTACAGCGGTATTCGAGTGGTGAAGGGTTATGCTCGCGAAGAGGAAATGGGACAACACTTCGCCCAGCAATGCGAAAATTATCGCCTCAAGACGTTGGCCCTGACGCGTGTAGATGCTTTCTTTTACCCCCTCATGGTGCTTATGATCGGCGCCAGCACCATCATCACCGTTTACGTGGGCGGCCTTTATGCAGTGCGCGGCGACATCACAGCGGGCAACATCGCCGAGTTTGTCATTTACATCAACATGCTCACGTGGCCTGTAACGGCCATCGGCTGGATTGCCTCGCTCACCCAACAGGCAGCTGCTTCGCAAAAGCGCATCAACGAAATCCTGAACACTGAGCCAGCGGTCAAAGACCCACCTCAAGTATCGACTTTGGTGCGTGCCCGCGAAGGAGGCCGCCTCGTCAAGCGAGGTCACATCGTGTTCGAAAAAGTAGGCTTCGTTTACCCAGAATCCGGCATTCGAGTGCTCAAAGACCTTTCTTTTGAGGTCTTGCCCGGGCAAAAAGTGGCCATTGTGGGCCGAACAGGCACCGGTAAAACCACTATCGCCGACCTGCTGGTGCGCATGTACGACCCTACCGAAGGGCGCATTCTCTTAGACGGCGTCGACCTGCGCCACTACCCACTGGCCGAACTGCGCCGGCGCATCGGCTACGTACCGCAAGACGTCTTTCTCTTTTCGGATACGGTGCTGGGCAACATCGCCTTCGGTCACCCCAACCTCCGCCGACAAGAGGCAGAAAAGTTTGCCCAATACGCTGCTGTTCATCAGGACATTATCGGCCTTCCCAACGGCTACGATACCTTAGTGGGCGAGCGCGGTGTAACGCTCTCTGGCGGACAAAAACAGCGCGTCAGCATCGCCCGAGCCTTTGCCAAACAACCCGAAATTCTCTTGCTCGACGACTGCCTCTCAGCCGTAGACACGCACACCGAAAGCCGTATTCTCGGCTATATGAACGAGGTATTGACCGATAAAACGGCCATCGTTATCACGCATCGCATTTATGGCATGCTGGACTTCGACCAGATTTTCGTCCTCGAAGGAGGCCGCATCGCCGAGCAAGGTGTCCATGAAGAACTGCTGGCTAAACGAGGTTATTACGCCGAACTGTTCGAACAACAGATGACAGCCAGCGATGCAGCGCATTGAGCTGCCCTGTGTGCCAATGCCCATTGGGCGACCTCAGCGCAAACGAAAATCTGCAGAAGAGGGGCCTTCCAGAGGCCTCTGTAGTGGCCCTTTCCAAGATGTCGGAGCGATCCAGACCAATTTTAGAAATCGTCTTCCTCTCGCCCTAACTCGTCTAAGGGCACGATTGGTGCAGCAGCAGCACTTTTCGTCGTGGATTGACCCGCGGCAATTTTGTCCTTTATCTTTTTCTCTATTTCTGCAGCCAGCTCGGGGTTGTCCTGAAGAAATTGCTTAGCAGCGTCGCGCCCTTGGGCAATCTTAGTGCCTTCATAACTGTACCAAGCACCGCTCTTCTGGATGACGTCCAGATCGGTGCCTAGGTCTACGATTTCGCCCACCTTGGAAACGCCCTGACCAAAGACAATGTCGAAGGTAGCTACGCGGAAAGGAGGAGCCAACTTGTTTTTGACTACCTTGACCTTCACTTGGTTGCCAATCACATTGCCCTCTTTGTCTTTGATGGCCGCCCCGCTTTTTCGAATGTCTAAACGCACTGAAGCGTAGAACTTCAGGGCATTGCCGCCGGTAGTAGTCTCCGGATTGCCGAACATGATGCCAATCTTCTCGCGCAGCTGATTGATGAAAATGCAGCAACAGCCCGTGCGGCCAATGGCTGCAGCGAGTTTGCGCATGGCCTGGCTCATCAAGCGCGCTTGAAGGCCTACCTTGGAGTCGCCCATTTCACCTTCGATTTCGGAGCGAGGCACGAGAGCCGCCACAGAGTCTACTACCACAATGTCTACCGCCCCTGAGCGGATGAGGTTCTCGGCAATTTCCAAGGCCTGCTCGCCGTTGTCGGGCTGGCTAATGAGGAGGTTGTTCACATCGACGCCTAAGCTTTCCGCATAGAAGCGATCGAAGGCGTGTTCGGCATCGATAATGGCGCCAATGCCGCCCTTCTTCTGGCATTCGGCAATGGCGTGAATGGCTAACGTAGTCTTCCCCGACGATTCTGGGCCGTAAATCTCAATAATGCGCCCGCGCGGATAGCCGCCGCAGCCTAAGGCAATATCTAAGCCTAAGGAACCCGTAGGGATGACTTCCACTTCTACGGCTTGCTTGTCACCCAGGCGCATTACGGTGCCTTTGCCGTAGGTTTTGTCCAAACGCTCAATGGTGGCCTGTAGGGTCTTGAGTTTGTCGTCTTTGTCTTTTGACATAAAATGTGTGCAAATAAGGGTGTTCTTGAAAAAGACCGGCACAAAGATAACACAAAATGTTTTCTTAGGCGGTTTGCCAAAACTTTTTTTACGGCAGTCAAATGTAAGACAGATCCTTCAGACGAAGAGCAGCCCTTTTGGCAAAGTCAGAAACAAAAAAAGCGATGCTCGTTCGCACCGCTTCAGCTTTGTCGTCGCATGAAAAGCCCTCACGAGAGCTCTTTCAAGACAAATGTGCGGGCCAATAGCAAGTATTCGCTGAAACGAAAAGCGCTTTTCTGTTACCCCAGTTTTAGAGTGGAATAAGCGAAGCGCGCACCTTTAATCGGCTACTAATCAGCCGATAGAGCGGTAATAAAAAGCGATGGGCGTTACCTGAGATGGGTGTAGGGTCAGCGTCATTTCAGCGGCTCTAAATAGGTTTCCTCGGCGTAGAGAGGCGTTTCGACAACGGCCTCAATGTCCACTTGTACGGCGATATCATCCACCCAGTTGTCGTTTCGGAAAGCAAAGTACCATGTGCCGGCCAGGGGCGTAAAGCGGCGCTGGACGTCGGCACTGACGTTTTCCTGAAAAATGTAGGCCTGATATTTTTCTCCCTTGAGGAATTTATCGGCGTTTTCGCGCGAGAGCAGGGCGTAGTCAACGACTTCTCCTACTTTGGGCACGCTGAGGTCTACAGCAGCTCCGAGGGCGAAAGCAGCTAGAGCGGTTTGAGGAGCGATAGCTAAGGCTTTGGCCGCTCCCGACTGCAGGAGGTTTTTGAGCACTTCGGCGTCTTTTCTACGGGCTTCTGCGGTAGCTTGGCCCACGGTAATGCGAAAGGCCCAGCGCACTGTGTTAGGCGGCAGGGTGAACTGGTAGAGGCCCATGGGCTTTTTCGTCCACATTTTGCTGGCGCTGACGTTGACATGGCCGCCCAAGGAAACGATCTCAGTGTGCTTACCCACTAAAACAGAGCGCTTTTTCTCGCGGAATGCCGGGTATTGCTGCACATCCCAATTGACCTGGGTATCGAAATGCTCGGTAACGGGCGAAGCAGGTGTTCGGTGCAGCACAATACGGCAGACCTTTTTACCCAAGCCGCGCTCGCGCACCAGCAGCCGATAGATACCCGTATGCGGAATGCGTATGCGATGCGTCAGCGATGTGTCGAGGGCGTAGGTGCTGAAGAGGATTGGGCCATTGAGCTGAGCAAACTCCACTTGGCGGACTTGACGACCTACGAGCACTTCTATGCGCAGCTGCACTTCATCGCCCTTGGCAAAGGCATAAGTGAATACGTGGTCGCCATCCATCTTAAAGGTGCGGTCAGCGACTTGAACAGGCTCGAACGGCTGTGCCGCAGCGTTGCACAGCCAAAACAAGAGATAGTAAAACAGCAAAATCTTGGGCGACATAGAGCATGTTTTTTCGGCTTAGGGCAAAGATAACCCAGCTTGGGCTGGCGGAGTTATCGCGAGTAGCGTTTAGGGTCAAACGGCTCTACGGATATGGAGGTTGGTCGGCCACTCGCCAATTCTGCTACCAGTTTGCCACTTCCGGCGGCCATGCTGACGCCAATCATGCAATGGCCCGTAGCGATGATGAGGTTGCGATGAGCACGCCCAAAGCCAAGATAGGGCAACCCGTCGGCCGACAGGGGTCGGTAGCCAAACCATGCGCGCTGGCGCAATACCTCAGCGTCTTGCAAGGCGCGCACACTCGGGTCTTCAGCAATGCCAGGCATATACTGCTTCACTGCGCGCAAAATACCCTGTACTCGGCGCAGGCGGATGCGGTTATCCATGTGGCCAATTTCCATCGTACTGCCAATGCGCAGGCGGTTGGGCCAAGGAGTAAGGGCCACCTTAGCCTCTTTAAAGATGCACGGGTAGTTCAAGCGGCGTTGCGGAGCCTCTACTGTAACAGAATAGCCCTTACCGGGCATCATGGGTAAATATTCGCCGCTCAAGCGCGCTAAATGAGCCGACCACGAGCCTGCCGCCAACACCACTACGTCGGCGACCAAGCGCTCTTCGGCATTGTTAGCCGCACCTGTAGATTTTGTAGAGCGATAGCGCACCTTGGAAATCCGCCCGTTGGCGCACTCGAAACCTACCACCTCACAGTGGCGCAACAGCTGAACTCCACGACGCTGCAAAACATTGGGCAACTGCTCCATGAGCGCGTTGGGGTACAGGTGGGCATCGTCGTGGTAAAGGACCCCACCAAGTACTTGCACTTTAGCGTTGGGTTCCAGCGCCTGCGCTTGCTCTGGGTTGAGTATCGTTACCCTTAAACCTAAGTCTTCCGCTCGGCGCGCAGTGGCCAGTTCGCTCTTTTTGCCTTTAGGCGTGTTGTACCACATAACGCAGCCGTGCTCGGTGTAGTCGAAGTCAAACAGACCTGAGTCTGCCCAGCCCTTAGTCTCTGCTTTTGAAAGCAACAGCAAGTCGAGCAGCGGGCGCGCCGAGCGCTCAACATGGGCAGGAGTAGCAGCCCGCATGAACTTAAGCCCCCAGTCAAAGAGCTTCCAGTCGAGGCTGGGTCGGATGTAGAACGGACTTTCGGGATTGAGCAGCCAAAGCAGCCCTTGCCCCACTACGCCCGGTGATGCCAACGGCACAAAGTGCGAAGGCGACAAATAGCCCATGTTGCCAAATGAACAGTTGTCAGTTAGATCGCCCCTTTCGAGTAGGGTCACCTCCCAACCGTCTTGTTGCAAATAATAGGCGGCGCTTAAGCCTATAACTCCGCCGCCGATGATGATGGCTCGCATATACGCTGTAAATCGATGAAACGTTCTTCACAAAAGGCGCTGAGCGGGCAAAAAGACACTCCGTCCCATTCGCCAAAAACGGCCATGGAGAGGCCCTCACTGGCGGCCAGGAGTGTCCAGCCCAAAAGCCCGCTGCCTTTCAAAGGGAGGCGCTGATGCTCGCTGTCGATCAGGCCAAAACCTTTTGCATCGCGCACGGGCCTCACCTCAACAAGAGCAGCGGGGAGAGCTGTCAACCACGGATGGCTCGCCAAAGCACGGGCAAAGGTGCGGCTCATTTCGGAAAAAGTAGGCCAGCCGAGCAGTTTTTTCATGTTCCGATGAGGCAGGGTTTCCAGCACTTCTATGGGCAAAGCGCGCAAAGGCCAAGCGGAAGGGTAATACGCCACTGCTCCTTGCACCAGCGCGCCGGGGCGAAAGGCCGGTGCAAAGCCTTCGGCACCAAAGGCATACTCTTGCAGCAAAGCAAATCGCCCGCTCTGAGCACCCAAAAGCCAGGTTCGGCGCTCGCGCAAGCTGGCCTCGAGCACTTCCTCCACCGCACCCACGACTACCCATACATCGGCGAGGCGCTCGCCTTGAGCGCGCACCACTTCCTTTTTAGGAGAAAAACCCAAGAAGGCCTCCAAATCGCTCCGCTGTCCTTCGCTCAACTGGTCGCGGCGTTTCCAGGCTTGAATGGCCAGTGCAGCATCGGCTAAAACGGCCACAAAGGCCTCCGGCTCGTCGGGCCGCTGAGCAAAAGCCTCTCCGGCTGTGCGAAGGCGGCGGCTTAGGCTGCGCATCGAAGCGTCGGCCAGCCGAGTTGAGGCGACGAGGTAAAATTGCGGGTCCTCTGCCGCACATACGGCTAAGCCTCGCTGCAACACATCTGCCAGCCAAATCTCCAGGTCCTCCAACCCGCGTTGAATACGCGCTGCCCGCTCGTCGTCGCTAGCTCCGGGTTGCACCGCAGCCCGACGACGGCTACTGGGAGCAGAAATGCGCGCTGCTGAGGCCAGCCACTCCGGCAGTTCGCCCTGCTCCTCAAAAGCCTGTATTCCCTCCGCCTGCACTACCAATGCAAACGCTTGCGCATGCCAGCATGGCCGCGGACGAAACCAACAGGTACAATAAGACGCGCCCGTCTCCACGTGAAAGGCCACCCAATGCTCTTGGGCTACCGACACAGGCAACTCTGCCCAACACCAAGGCCCACAGCGGGCACGCCGCTGAAAAAAAGCCACCTCTGCCAACAATTGCGGTCGCATACATCATCTCGGCTGCTGAGCGCCTTCGAAGCGCTGAGCAAAGGTAGTCTGTAGCCAGGCTCAGCACTCCCAAACAGGCATGTTGTACTACGATATCGACAATGTGCGCACTGGTGAGTTCGAACGGGTTGGCCAAAGCGCATAAGTCCGCATCGGCCCTATGAATAACTGTGCACAGGAAGCTCTCCGCTCACAACCAACAGCCGCTCTTCAGGGCTGGGTAAGGCGAAATAGATCATGGCGTCGAAGCAGCGGATGAAGGCCTCGTCAAGGTTGTTTTTGAGAACTTAGGCAGACAATTCAATACAAAACTGTTTTAACAGCGAAATCCAGTTCATGGAGTCATCGAATAACCCATCAGCCTTAAAGGATTTGGTTTCCGTTCTGCTTCGTAGAATTGAGGTTTTGGAATCCGAGAATGCCGCTCTTCGAGTGGAGAATGCTGAATTGCTTTCGCGACCGAACTTAAACAGCAAGAATAGCCACAAGCCGTTCTGTTGGGCGGTTTGTCCAGGAAGGCCGGTCCTCCCGAAGGACCGGTCAGAAAAAGCAGTGCCAGTTTAGGCGTAAAGCCAATCAGCCGATCAAGAAGAACCGCTGCCCAATATAAAATAAGGGTAGTGTCATTTTGCGAGTGATAGGTTGTAGTTGGGTAGTGTAATTAGTTGAGTGATTTAATATCTTTGTGTCAAATTTTTTTGTCATGGTAACAGAACATAAATGCTGTCACAAATGCGGTTCCGAGCACATCGTCAAAAATGGCTCGAATGGTTCGGGAAACCCCAAGTACAAATGCAAGGCATGTGGTTTTGGCGGGGTCTTCCAAACGGTTCGCAAAAGCGAAGCGTTCAAAGAATTGGTCGTCAAGGCGGCCCAAGAACGCAGTTCGTCACGGGGGCTTGCCAGAACCTTTGGCATCAGCCACCAAACTGCCCTTAGATGGATTAAAAAAAAGCCCAATCTCTGCCCGACATCGTGACCACCTTGCTCCCAGCCAAGAAGAAGGATGTGCTTGAACTGGACGAACTGTGGTCTTTTGTGTATGAAAAAGCACAAA
>CALHAM010000089.1 GCA_937934275.1 uncultured Saprospiraceae bacterium
TACTTCACTTCGCCCGCTTTGTCCAGGGAAGTCGCCTCAAAGGCACATAGAAACGGCGCTCCGTCCGGTTTGTAAAAGGAAAAGATACCGTCGGCAACCAATCCGCCATCAGCCACATTGTCTAGCTGCACTTTTTCAGTACCCGCTTGGTAATCGTAACGGTGCAAATAAAAATGTCTGAGAAAACGGGGAAAAATGCGCTTAATATCGTCCTCGGTAAGCATGCTTTGGGTGGCTCCTTTTCCAGACAAAGGTACAGCATTGTCAACAGTGTCTTTTCGCAGAGCTGTGCGGCATCCTGATAACACATTGTTTGTTTTCGCCACATTCAAAAACAATCTGTCTTAGCAAGGGCTATCTTTGCCACATCGGGTTAAAGCAATACCCGCGGACGATCATGGACAACATGCTGTTATTTCTTTTAGTGGGTGCCATTGTATTGGTTGTTTTGGCCTTGCTGTTTGCAAAACGAACGGCGGGCGCCGAAGGCATTTCTGCTGAAGTTTATCGCGATCTTCAAGCCCAAAATGAGGCCCTTCAAAAAGCACTTCAAGACAAAGAGGCAGAACTTCGCGAGGCTATCACTCGAATAGCAATTCAGGAGCAAACGCTGCACCATCAACGCGAGCGGCTTCTTGAGCAGAAAGCCGAACAAGAGCAGCTGGCCCAGCAAATGCGCTTAGAATTCGAGCAATTGGCCAACCGTCTTTTCGAGGAGAAATCGCAGCGCTTCACAGAACAGAGCGCCCAGCAACTGCGCGAAACCCTAAGGCCTCTGCGCGAAAAAATCCGCGAGTTCGAGGAGAACATCGATCGCAAGTTTACGGAGGAGACTCGCGATAAAGCCGGCTTGCGCAGGGAAATTGAGCAGCTCCTCTCGCTCAACCAACAACTGAGCCAAGACGCACGCAACCTAACCGCTGCTCTTAAAGGCCAAAGCAAGGTTCAGGGCGACTGGGGAGAGTTCCAACTCGAGGTGCTGCTCGAAAAATCTGGCTTAATGCGCGGCGAGCACTTCCTTGCACAGACTACTTTTCGCGACGAAGATGGACAGCATAAACGACCTGATTACATTATTTGCCTACCCCAGCAACGCCATCTAGTCATCGACGCTAAAGTCTCGCTGACCGCCTATGAACGCTACTGCAACGAAACAGACTCCGAAGACCGTAAACAGCACCTGCAAGCCCACATAAACAGCCTGCGCAACCACGTGCAACAGCTCAGTGAGAGAAACTACCAAACGCTTTACCAAATTCAAACACTCGATTTCGTTTTGCTCTACGTCCCCTTAGAGGGCGCCGTTGCGGTCGCCTTAGATGCCTATCCCGCTTTACTACAAGAGAGCCTAAGGCGAAACGTCGTCATTGTAACGAACAGCACCTTGCTTGTTGTGCTGCGCATCATCGCTCATATTTGGCGGCAAGAAAAGCAAAACCGCTCTGCCCAGGAAATTGCTCGACAGAGCGGTCTGCTCTACGATCGGTTAGTCGCTTTCGTGGAAGACCTGCGCACCGTAGGCGATCGCCTAAATAGCGCGCAAAAAGCCTACGACGACGCTATGCGAAAGTTACATACTGGCGCTCGACCGGGTGATACCCTCATCGGACGCGCCGAGCGTATCCGCGAAATGGGCGCTAAAACTACCCGTCAACTGCCTCATGACTTCTTCGAAGAAATTTCTGAAGATGCACAAGAGACTAACGCCCCACCTCACGACACCGCTTAGCCAATAGCCTCGGGCTTCTTGTTGGCAGCTTTCACCACGAAAAACAGTGCTGTGCCAACTAGCACAAAATTAATGACGGCATTGATGAAGTTGCCGATTAAGACATTCCCAATAACCACCTGGGAAAAATCCGGATTGCCCGTAATCAGGCCTAAGATAGGCGAAATGATGTCGTCTACCAACGAGTTGATCACTCGACCAAACGCACCGCCAATGATGACGGCTACAGCTAGAGCAACGACATCGCCGCGCAGCAAAAAAGCTCTGAGTTCCTTTAACATAAGCATTTCGTTTTGATGTAAACAGATGTAATCATTGGGCAAATATAGATGCAGAAGTTTTTTTACGCGTCGAACTCAAAAATGCCGAGCGAAAAATAAGAAACAAGCCCTATTTGCTGCGCTGTCGTGCAAATGCTCATTCAGATACAGCGTCGGAGTATCTTAGTTACTCGACCCAGAATAACTCTGCGGCAATATAGTCAGCCAGCAACTTGCCCGCCCGCGTTAGCCGGTAGTTTCCATCGAAAACGCTCACCTGATCTGCGGCAACAAAGCGCTGAACTTGCCGCTCGAAATGTTCGGTAAACGGTGCTCCGAATTTGTCGGCCACATCGGCTAAGTCACAGCCCCACATCGTACGCAGGCGCGTCATCACATATTCGTTGTAGCGCTGGGCTAGGGTGAGAAATTCGCGCTCAGCGGGAACAAAGCCCTCACGTATCGCCTTGATGTATAGAGCGTTGTTGGCAATATTCCATTGCCGACTGATGCCGTTGAACGAATGCGCAGAAGGGCCAATGCCTAAGTATGGTTGACCAAACCAGTAGGCGCTGTTGTGCTGGGCATAGCGGTTGGGTAGCGCAAAGTTGGAAATCTCGTAGTGCTCGTAGCCATACTGTTCGGCCGCATCCATTAAGTGCTCAAACTGTCGGGCAGCGGCCTCCTCGTTTACAGGACGGCTTTTGCCTTTGCGGATAAAATGCGCGAGTGCCGTTCCTTCCTCCACGGTTAGGCTGTAGCACGACATATGGGGTACGCCAAAAGATAAGGCCATACGCACGTTTTCCGCCCAGCGGTCATCGGACGATTCGGGAAGGCCGTAAATGAGATCTATCGTTAGGTTGTTGAAGCCGATGGCCTGTGCCTCAGGGATGCACCTGAGCGCTTGGTCTGCATCGTGAGCGCGGTTCATCCATCGCAAATCCTCTTCAAAGAACGACTGGATACCGATACTCAGCCGATTTACCGGCGTGTATTGCCGCAGATCGCTCAGCCACTCTGCAGTCAGGTCGTCGGGGTTGGCTTCTAGCGTAATTTCTGCTTCGGGCGTTATTTCAAACAGCGCTGCAATGCGTTCGAACAACGCTACCAACTCGGCAACCTCCAGTAGGGATGGCGTCCCTCCACCCAGATAAATCGAGCACAGCGGCGCTCCGTTCAGGTAGTCGCGCTGCATTTCCAACTCACTCAGCACGGCTTGCAGCAACGCAGGTTTCAAGCGCAGCACCGTAGAAAAGTGGAAGCTGCAATAATGACATGCCCGCCGGCAGAAGGGAATGTGCAAATAAAGCCCAGCCATGTTGCCTCCACCCAAGATAAGTAAAGCTCTGATACTTCAGGATGCTCTTCTGGATGATTGCCTCATAAACCCTCGCATTGGAGCACAAAGGCTGCGGACCACACTCCATGGGGCGGCACGGAAACTAAGCCTTCCCCATTCTCAAAGGCATTGGCAAGGCACGTCATCGGCTCTACAGCAATGCTCTGGCGATGCGGAGGTGTAAAAATTTGAAAAAAGGGAAAAAGCGTTCGGCTAAGGGAGAGCGTAACAGTGTGGCGCTCACCTTTCAGGCGAAGGTCGTAAAGGGTCAGGTTTTCCGCAACGCGGAAACAATCGTCCAGCACGGTTTGGTCCAGCGGTTGCAAATGCTCGAAAGCGCGGTAAGGCTCCTGCTTCAGGGTCGGCAACATGCGCTCGTCGAGCAACTCGCGGGAACAAGGCGGCAATTTCAGCGAGCAATCGCCCAGTCGAAAGTACGGATGCCATCCAAAGCCAATGGGTATGTGTTCCGTGTGGTGATTTTTCATCCACACATTCACCCCAAACAAGCCGCGGTAAGTCATACTGTAGGCTATCTCCAACGTAAACGGGAAGGGGTAAGCCTCGCAGTTGCCGTCATAATCGAGCCGACAGGCGATTTCAGCGTGCTCATCGGTCAGCTCAATACGCGTCGGGGCGAAAGCCTCTTTCCAAACGAAACCGTGAATGGCTGTGTTCGTAGGCCTCTCATTGACAGCAAAGGCGTACTCTTTACCCAGCCACCGATAGCGCCCG
The DNA here is from genome assembly GCA_937934275.1 of uncultured Saprospiraceae bacterium. Classification (GTDB taxonomy): domain Bacteria; phylum Bacteroidota; class Bacteroidia; order Chitinophagales; family Saprospiraceae; genus M3007. The sequence goes on from CALHAM010000089.1 coordinate 4,067, forward strand.
TCGCGCAAGCGATTGGGAAAAGGGAAAAGCAAGGCGCTTTTGAACCATTCGCCCGCCTCCAATTCATCTGGAGTAGCACAACCATCGAGCAACTCATCTCCGCAGTAACGCAAGGAAAGCACTGTGGCTCCAAAAGCCGGTACTACGCTAAAACCGTGTCCTAGAGCAGGAAAAGAAAAATCATATCGCCGAAAGCGGCCAAAAGGGCAAGTATTTAATTCAAACATATGGTCAGGCTGTCTTATGCTTGAGCAAAGGTAACGGCCCGACGGGCATTTTGCCCTATGTTTGCCCTCATGCGGATTGTTTTCATGGGCACCCCCGAATTTGCGGTGCCGTCGCTACGAATCTTGTGGGAAAACGGCTACACCATTGCCGCCGTCATCACTGCACCCGACAAGCCGGGAGGGCGTTTAGGAGTCATGCAGTCGCCGGTCAAAAAATTCGCCATAGAACACGGTCTAACCGTTCTGCAACCGGAAAGGCTGAAAAACCCCGCCTTTCTTGAGGAACTGCGCGCCTTCCGCGCCGACCTCCAAGTAGTAGTTGCCTTTCGCATGCTGCCCGAGGTCGTGTGGGCCATGCCCCCCCTCGGAACCCTCAACTTACACGCCTCCCTGCTGCCCAAATACCGAGGGGCTGCCCCCATCCATTGGGCCATCATCAATGGCGAAACCGAAACCGGACTAACCACTTTCTTACTGCGCCACGAAATCGACACTGGCGACATCTTACTACAGGAACGCCTGGCCATAGGAGAAAATGAGACCGCAGGCGAACTACACGATCGCATGATGCCCATCGGCGCCCAGCTGGTACTCCGAACCGTACAAGCTCTCGAACGCGGCGAAATCCGCCCACAGCCTCAAGCCAACATTGAGGCCACTCACGCGCCGAAAATCTTCACCGAAACCTGCCACCTTCGCTTCGACCAGCCCACTGTCCGAGTGCACAATTTCGTCCGAGGCCTCAGCCCCTACCCCGGTGCTTGGACGCTGCTCGACGGCAAGGTGTTCAAAATCCTGCGCACGCTTAAAGAATTCACTCCTCCTACCCTACCTCCCGGCCATCTGGTGTTTCCACCTCAAGGCGGTAGCTGGGTAACGACCGCCGATGGACACCTGCAACTGCTCGAAGTACAAATCGAGGGCAAACGCCGGATGTCGGGAGCCGAATTTCGAAACGGCTATGCTGCGCGATGGGCAGCCACTGCGCTCCACTAAACCTTTGGCAGCCATACCTGTTTGTTTGGCAAACTTTTACGCGATTTCACCTGAACCATCTTGTAGCCGTGGCCAAAATTCGTTTCTTATTTGAAGATAAATCCATTCCCGAAAAAACGGTGGTGGGCGACTTGGAAGGGCGCTCCATTTTAGAAATTACCGAAGAATACGACATCCACCTTAGCCACAACTGTGGCGGAGTTTGCGCCTGTTCCACTTGTCATGTTTACATCGAAAAAGGGGAAGAGTTTCTCGAGGAAATTTCCGAAAAAGAAGAAGACTTCATCGACCGAGCCATCAATCCTCGGCTGGAAAGCCGGCTGGGCTGCCAATGCATCATCTTAGACAACGACGCCGACATCGTGGTCACCATCCCGGATCAGCGGCGCATCATTGGTCACGAACATTAAGCGGCGGCTCGTATAGAGCGGTAGCCAACAAGGCAAGCGCAAACTCCGTCCAGCGTCGCCAGCCCTTGTACTGGCAGCTGACAACAGTAAAAAGTGCTTGAGCTCTGCCGTGCAAATCGGGCAGAGCAGCCAGAAGTTGCTGTAAGGCGTCCTGTTCGGCTTGAGATTTTCGCTTAGCCCAACGCTGAATAAGTACTTGCACCAAAGGCCGAACAACCCATAACCAGGCGGCCAACACAGCCAGTGTACGCACAACCGCGTACAAGGCTTTTTGTATCCCTCCGCTCTTGTCGGCACTGGTCAGCAGAAACGTCCCGGTAATAAAAAGTAGCACGCCCAACAGCATCGCTATTTTTTGCCCAAAAGGCTTGCGCCGCGAAGGCAAAGAGTGCTCTATTGGCGATGCCTCCGCATGCACATACTGCTGCACTCGACGTTCTAGCAAAGCCGGCAGGCGCGGTATCCAATAACCTAACACAGCGCCCCAAAGGGCATATATGCTCACGTATATGCAGACCGCCACCCATGCCCACGAGACCTCAGCACTTATTCCAAATTTCGCGAGCACATCGGTCATGAATAAATCGGCTGCCTCAAAAAGCGGCTTACCAAAAAACACGTACAGCATCAATAGCTTTTGCAAAGACGACTCAGCAATGGCCAATACGCCGTACAAAAAGGCCGCCACTGCATACGGCCTCAGATAGCTCAGCAACAGCGCGCCCAGTACTCCTTGAAAAGCCACGGCCAGATGCGCTTGCGGCGGTGAATGCGGGCTAACTATAGCCTTCACTAAGATGACCAGCAGTGTAGCGCGCAAGATTACCGAAGCCTTGCGCCCGCTCACATGCGCCAACAAACCGACACACAGCACGGCAAAACCTCCGACAAAAATACCTGTAAACGGCATCTTAAAAGCATGCATCAGCCCGCCCAGCGCACACTCGGAAAAGGCCCACAGGGCCGTGATGCGGAAAACGACGTCTTTCATCAAAGTCAGGTTCTGTTCTCCCCGTCAACAACAGAAGAAGGAGAAGGAAATACCCCAAAGAGCAGCTGTCCTGCAAAACTTCGCATTTTCAAGAAGCAAGATACTCGCATGGCGTCTACATGCCTAAGAAATTTCGACGCATTTCGCCAAAAGCTCTTTCTTTCTGTGCAGGCACCTACAAACAAAGCCTATTTAAGAAGCCCCTCCAAAAGAACCGGATGGCTATTAAAGCGGCCCCTGGCAGCCCTATCCAAAGCACTTCACTTAGAAACACTTTGGCGCCCCACTTACTCAAGAACGCTCCTACCTCTAAGGGCGATACTTGAATGACTTGAATGGGGAAAAACAGCCGCTCCTCGCTAAAGGGCCACCACAGCGCACAGCCCAATCCACCGGTAGTGAGCATGTCTAACAGCGGATGCGAGGCCGTTACTAACCCCAAATAAAACGCTATCCGAAACCAATGAGACTGATGTCGGAAAAAGAACCACCCTACCCCCCAGCCCAACAAAAAGGCAAAGGCCAACGAGTGCGTCCAGCCGCGATGCCCCCAAATACTCTCGTACGGAATGCCCAAGCGAAAAGTCAACACATCGGCATCGGGTGCTACGGCGCACAGCGCCGCCAGCAACAAAGGACGGCGCTGCACATGTGCAGGAAAAAATGCGTATCCCAAAGAAGTAGAGGCCAAAACATGACCAAAGAAAGAAGGCATAAGTACCTTTTGTTAAGAGGCGGAAGGGGAAATCGAATGCAAAATAGGCAAGCAATCGTTGGCGTATTCGAAGCGAGCGAGCTCCCGAGCAAAGGCGCCTGTCTCATCGTCCATGAGGCGATGCAACACTCGAGCATAGTCCAGCGATATGTCGAATAGCGCCTGAGCAGTCAGCCGGTGCGTCCCGAAAGCAACAAAAGGAGGTAGATATTCCATGCCGCATAGCCGAGCGGTTTGCTCGAAAGGCACCAAGAATTGCCGCAACGTGCGCTGATGAAAGCCATCTACCTGGTAGGCCTGCCTGCTGCCGCCAGTAGTCAGCACCTGCAATAGGCGTTTACCCCTCAGGGCTACTCCTCCCGGGCCATAGGCCCAGCCAAATTCCAGCACCAGGTCCATCCACTGCTTGAGCAGCGGAGGGCAGCTATACCAATACACAGGGTGCTGCCACACAACGATATCGTGTTCACTTAGCAGTCGCTTCTCCTCCTCTATGTCGATATAGAAATCAGGGTAAACTTCGTAAAGGTCCCGAAAGGTTAAGCGCGGGTCGTTCGGTAGATTTTGCAACAGCTGCCTGTTCGCACGCGAATGGTCGTAGGCCGGATGAGCAAAAAGCAGCAAGAGGCGTGGCATGAGTACGGTTGATATGTGTCTTTCTTTATTCAGAAGAAGAGCCTGTTCAAAGGTGCAATTGCTTCTTTGCGCAATAGCCCTTTAAGGAATAGTAATAAGAACAGGCAGCGTGAAGCGGTTGGCTTGAATATCTAAACAATAAACCCCTGATCTTAGCGGAGGCAAATTTACTTGAATGGGTGGCGGTTGGCCAGATAACGCTTGGCGATACATGAGGCGGCCGGCCGCATCGTAAAGAGTCAGGCCCTCTACAATAGCCGAGAAATCGTCGGAGTAAACCAGCAATGTGCGGCCGTCAAGTAATAGCGATGCGCGCCAGTGCTGCCTCTCTAAGCGCTCGTGGGCCATGGGCGAGTAAGCTACCCGGCCGTCGAGCGCCAGCATTTTCAGGCGATAAAAGTTGTTGCCCACGAATGGGCGGTCGTCGTCAAAAGCGTACTCCGAAGGAGCGTTATTCGCTCGCACAACACCTATGGCCTCAAAGCGCTGGCCGTCGGCACTTCGCTCCACAACAAAGGAGTAGGCCCCTTGCTCTGAGCCAGTGCGCCATTCTAAGCGAATGCTCCCGCTTTTGGGCTTACTCAATCGGAAGGAAAGCAGTTCAATAGGCAGCGGTGTGCAGGCAATCGAACCAGTAATCTTGCCTGCCGATTCGTACTGAGCAAAACGCGTGGTAAAAAGCGGCCCTGCAGCATAATTATTTTTCAAAAAACGGTCTAACCAAGGTCGCACAAAAAGGAGCGAGATGACCCGCTGCGTATCGGCGGGCATGGGTGGGCCGCCGGGGTTGCACGTAGTCTCTCCAAACCAACAATTGAAGTTATAGTTGGCAAAATTGCAATGCCCACCGCCTACAAGCGAGAGGTAGGCCTTACAATCGGGCAGCGCGTTGTATATCAGAAGCTGGTGCTGTGCTGGCGGCGTTACACAATCGGCCGAACCGCTGAAAACTAAGCTCGGACAAGTAACGTTAGCCGCTGCTGCAATAGCCGAAGGGTTCGTCTCGGCCGCAGCAAAGGTGATCGTAGCCGAAACATTGGGGTTGTTTTGCGAAGCCAAATACGCGCAGCCTCCCCCCATAGAATGCCCCATGATGCAAGCCTCCGATTGAACATGCTGGTAAAAAGGCGAATTGCTGTTGTTGTTCTCCGAATACAGCTTTTCCACCAAAAAGGCCATATCAGCGGCAAAGGCTGAATGGCTGGGCGAAAAGCCTGTTTCCGTGTTCGGAATGGCTACGATGTAGCCCGCCTCCGCCAGTGCATTGCCCCAAAAGACATAAGGCACGTAGTTCATTGTAAAGCCGTGCCCAATGACTACAACCGGAAACTGACCGCTTGCCACGGGCTGATTAGAGCCGGCTACAATCGCCGGGTAATACAGGTATGTCTGAATATTTCGGTTGTTGCGCGCCGGATCTTGATAAGTAATAGTGCGCGTACCGACGGGAAACGGTTGGCCTTGAGCTGGAATGCTCCCCATCAACGCCAAAAACAACACTAAAGCAGCAATTGATACTTCTAATGGAAAAAAGACAGCTCTGAGTCGCCCTTCAAAGACGAAAAAAAGGTTCATGAGCACCTCGTCCTCTTTGGTGAAAAGCAAAAGTACATCAGCACCTCCACTTAGTCGGCTTCTAATTTCGCCGAAGGCAATCGCTCGTCTTAAAGCATCTAAATCCGCACATACTGCGGCTGTCCATCTCGCGTTCGCCCACAGGATCGGGCTACATAGGGTCTACATCCGCGTAAATGCGCGCTTTTCTTCCCTCTGGTTGGGCGGCCAGTTCCTCAGCAGTCTGCAGAATAAATTGCTTCGTCTTTGCCAAAAGATCAGCCGCCTTTTCCAACTTAAGAAGGATCTCCTGAATATAATAGTTTTGCAGGCGGCCTATCGAGGGCTGTGTTGGGCCGAGCACGCGATGGTCTAAGCGCTCTCGTAAGCGTTGGGCCAGGCGCTCGGCAAGAATGCGCGCCAGCGCCTCCTCTGGGTGGCGCACACACACTCGGATCAACCGAGAGAAAGGCGGGTAGAAGAAACGCCTGCGCTCTTCCAACTCGCGCTGGGCGTGCATCCGGAAATCCGCGCGCAAGGCTTCCCGTAATACGGGATGTTCAGGATTCCAGGTCTGTATCATTACTAGGCCGCGCCTGTGCTTGCGCCCGGCGCGTCCGGCCACTTGAGTGAGCAGCTGAAAAGCGCGCTCACTAGCGCGGAAATCCGGAAAGCGCACCAGCTGGTCTGCACTCAAAACGCCTACGAGGGCGACGTTGTCAAAGTCTAGGCCTTTGGTGATCATTTGAGTACCTACCAAGATGTCTATGCGCCTCTCCTCAAAATCGTTAAGTAAGCTGTTGAGGCGATTTTTAGCGCCCGCAGTGTCCAAGTCTAAGCGAGCGATGCGGGCAGTAGGTAGAAAAATCTTGAGTTCATCCTCCACCTTTTCGGTGCCAAAGCCGAGCAACACGATCTTGGGGCTGTGGCAAGCCGGGCAAACGGAAGGCATCTTTTCGGTGTAGCCGCAATAGTGACAGCGCAAGGCGTGCTGCTGTTTGTGATACGTTAAGCTGACGTCGCAGTGGCGGCATTCGGCCGTCCAGCCGCACACGCGACACTCCAGCACAGGAGAGTAGCCTCGGCGGTTTTGAAAAAGGAGAACTTGCTCGCCTCTTTCCAGAGTCTTTTGCATGGCCTCGAGCAACGGTGCTGAGAACAGACTCGCCATTTGGCGCTTTTGGTAGTGCTCGCGCAAGTCCACCAAACGCACTTCGGGCAAGGGTATGCCTCCGAAGCGCTCCGGCATTTGCACCAGCCCATACTTGCCGTTCTGAGCGTTGTACCAGCTCTCTAACGAAGGCGTTGCAGTGCCGAGCAATACCCAAGCCCCCCACTGGCTTGCCAAATAGATGGCGCTATCACGGGCATGGTAGCGCGGCGCCGGATCTTGCTGTTTGAGGGAGGAGTCGTGCTCCTCGTCTACAAGGATGAGTTGTAAATTTTTAAAAGGTAAAAACAAGCCGGAGCGCGCAGTCAGCAGCACTGGTTTGCCTGCTGCCGCTGCTCGCCAAATTTCTACGCGCTCACTATCGCTGACTCTCGAATGATAAACTGCCACCTCAGAGCCGAAAACACGGCGAAGGCGCTCGATGACCTGCGCTGTAAGGGCAATTTCAGGCAACATATACAACACCTGCCCGCCCGCCCGAATAACTTTCTGAATTAGTTCAAGGTAAATACGCGTCTTGCCACTGCCCGTAACGCCATAAAGAAGAACAGGCTTTTTTTGGGCAAAAAAGGCCTCTATTTCTTCAAGAGCGCATCGCTGCTGTTCACTAAGAGGCTCCACATCGCTCACCTCTCCACTGTAAATGGAAAGACGGCTCATCTCCCGCTCATACAATTCGAAAATCCCCTTTTTAAAGAGCGATTTCAAGCTAGCCTCAGAAGCCTTGGCCTTGTCGAGTACTTCCTGCCGACTGACCCACGAGCGCTGCCGACTCAGGTGCAAATAGGCAAGTACAAGTTCCTGCTGCTTCTCATAGCGAGAAAGCGCGTCCAACACTGGTGCCAGTAGATCCGGCTGTGAGCGATACGGCTCGGCCAGGCGGACAGCGTACACTTTCTTAGGCTGATAGCGCTCGCGCAACTCTTCGCGCAAAAGCAGTACCCCCTTCTCTATCAGTCGCTGCACCACGGGCATCACGGTTTTCTTGTTCAAAATTTTTCGAGCATCGGCCAAGGTGATTTCATCGCGCAACAGCAAGGCCTCGGCCAACAAATACTCCTCGGCGTCTAAAGCCGAAAAGTCGTCGCCGTATTCGGTGCGGCGCAACAGATGGGTCTCACTACTCAGCTTAAGTTGCGCCGGTAAAGCGGCATGCATGACCTCACCCAAGGTGCAGCAGTAGTAGGCAGCCATCCACTCCCAAAAGGCAATCTGCTGCTCGGTAATGCACGCGCTTCCGCCCAACACTGCCAAAATAGGCTTGGTCGGATAATCGGGCTTTACTGAATGCACTCGGCGTATAATGCCTGCATAGTGCTTGTTCTGGCCAAAGCTGACTTCCACTTGCCGGCCTACCCACACCTCTTCTCTTAGGTCATCGGGTATGTGGTAGGTAAAAGCCGGCTTAGGTAAAGCTAATGGTAAAATGACGTCGGCAAAATGAGGCACAACTAACGAACTTGAATGAGGTGAAAAACAGCCAAACTTTCTCCATGTGTAAGACAGCAAAAGTAGAGGACAGCCACAAACTCAAAAATTTTCTCTTCCCACTCGCGCAGTGTCCTGTAAAAGGGCTGTACTTTTGCGAGCTAGAATGCTCGTATTCACTAAGCGATAGTTTCGCCGCTTCTACATTATTCTTTACTGATTAGGCTAGAATTTTTCCGTCTGTCTCATCACTCTATTGTTCACTAAACGATTATTTGCTTAATTGGCTTTAAGAAAACCGTCAAACACAAGCGGAAGTGGCCGCCCATCGCGCCCAGGAAATGCTTCCAACCCGCGAGGAATGCGCGGGAGAGTGCAACAACAGGCCGAACATCGCATCAACAACTTCATCACAGCGCCCGAAGTGCGCTTAGTTGGCGATAACTTGTCTGAGATCAGCGAAGTGGCGGGACGCCCCATCGAGTCCGGCATTTATCGCACCTCTGACCTTCAGAGATGGGCTGAAGAAATGGGCTTAGACCTGGTAGAAATATCGCCCAATGCTACTCCTCCTGTAGTGCGCATTATCGACTACAACAAGTTTCTTTATCAAAAGAAAAAGAAGGAGAAAGAGTTAAAAGCCAACACCGTCAAGCAGCAGCTTAAAGAAATCCGCTTTGGCCCAGAAACGGGCGAGCACGATTTTGAATTTAAACTTCGCCACGCCAAGAACTTCCTGACGGAAGGCAATAAAGTGAAAGCCTATGTGCAATTTCGCGGGCGCGCCATCGTATTCAAAGACCGCGGGGAGTTGCTGCTCCTGCGCTTCCTCAAAGAACTAGAAGACTACGGTGTGGCCGAGCAACTGCCGCGTTTAGACGGCAAACGCATGGCAGTGATCGTAGCCCCCAAAAAGGCTTCTGTCAAGAAGTCATCCTAGAGCGGCCTGCCCTTACGGCGAAAAATAAACCGAGGCAGCTTGCATACGCGGTCGAGTGCCTTACCTTTGCGCTCTATTAAAAAAAACAGAGTCGTTATGCCTAAGATGAAGACCCACTCCGGCGCCAAAAAGCGCTTTAAGGTAACCGGAACGGGGAAGATAAAGCGCAATCAAGCAAAGCTGCGCCACATTGCCAGTACCAAAACTAAGAAGCAAAAGCGCCATTTGCGTCCATCTATCGTAGTAGACAAGGCCGAACACGCGCGCATTGAGCGCTTGCTGGCCATTTGATGTTAACACTTAAAAAATTATTTTTTTAACGAGGGCTTCGGAAGAAGAGCTCTTCTGAGGAAGAGCCTCGAAGTCGCACTAAAAAAATGTACGTATGCCAAGAGCAACTAACAACCCGGCTAGTCGGGCGCGCCGGAAAAAGATCATGAAAGCCGCCCGAGGTTATTTCGGTGCTCGGTCCAAAGTATATACCGTAGCCAAAAATACGCTCGAGAAAGGCTGGCTGTATGCCTTCCGCGACCGCAAGTACAAAAAGCGCAGCTACCGCCGTCTGTGGATTGCGCGCATCAACGCAGCCACGCGCATGGAAGGTCTTACGTACAGCCGCTTCATCCATGCCCTGAACACCAAAGGCATTCGCCTTAACCGAAAAGCCCTGGCTGACTTAGCCCTCAATCATCCGCGCACTTTCCGAGCCATCGTGGATGCCGTTAGGGCACAAGCGTAAGCCGCGCTGCTGGTCCAATCTGAAGAGGAACGCGCGACGCGAAACGCCGCCGTTCCTCTTTTTTACCTCCTCCTCCATCTTGTTTGTTTCTCCTAAGTCTGGAATTTGCCGGATATTGGCACGAGTTTGCCTTGCGCCCGCCGGCACTCCAATATGACCTTTCTAAATCCACTCAACAAACAAACGATGGTTATGAACAAACATGTACTGCTCTTCTGCCTTGTAGGCATGCTGCTGGCCACCACGGCCGCATTTGCCCAAACCTGTCAGCGCGACTCCAACCTCCTAATGACCAAAGAGCTGCTTTCCCCGGCTCCCTATTCGCCCGACTCGCCGTTCTATAACCTGAAAGAAGCCTGCATCAACGAACCCTACAACCAGTCGGTTACCGTGTTTGTGCCCGACACGTTCGTTTATTTGGGTTTTAAGGTTCCCATCCAATCGGTAAGCATCGCCCCGACGGGTGCCATCCAAAACTATCCAACGGGAATGGTCTACTCCTGCGACCCGCCTAACTGCGTATTTCAAGCGCTGAGTTTAGGGTGCATTCTTTTGCACGGCACCCCCTCGAGCGAAAACCAACCCGATACCTTTGATTTGGGCATTTCTGTAAAGGTCAAGACCCTTATAGGCGAAGTGCCACTGGTGTTGCCCAAAGATGTAAATCCGGCGTATCATTACTATCTGATCCTCAAGGCTCAAGGCCAATGCGCATCGTCCACTCGGGTAATTGATGGTTCTTTTAGTGCGCTCCAGCTCATGCCCAACCCGAGCAGTGGGCAAACCTACGTAGAAGCCGTCAGCACGCACGGCGGCATTTTCCAAGTAGAAGTATTCGACGCATACGGCCAGCTCGCTCAGCGCCAACAAGTTCTCCTGTTGGAGGGTGAAAATCGCTTCCACTTAGACGTCTCGGCTTTGCCTTCTGGCACCTATTTCGTCGTGATAAGCGATGAAAACACCTACGCCGTTCGCCGTCTCGTCCGCATGTAAGCCCGGAAAACTGGATTTCTTTAATCCACCATACCCATCTCTCCTGCCGAGGCGTATGGTTTCACTAACTAAAACCGGTTGTCAATGAAAAAATTACTCTATGCTGCGATTTTGTCGCTTGCTTCAGCGTTCCCGCTGTTGGCTCAATCGGGGTGCCCGGGTTGCGCTATCAACCTGCCTGCTGACCTTCCGGCCGATACGCTCTACCTGCCTCCACTGCCCGAAGGCGAACGCGGGAAACCCTACAATGCTGACCTGGCCTTCCGCGTACCCAAGTCTACCACGCCGGTGAGCAAAGTAGACTCTACGACGCCTCCGGGGCTGCCCATTTCGCGCATTGAGATTGTCAGCGTCGAAAACCTTCCTCCTGGCATCCAGTGGCAGGCCAATCAAACCGTCTTTGAAACGGCTAAAGAGACCGATGGCTGTTTTAAGATGTGCGGCACGCCGCTAAAGGCCGACTCCTTCGTCCTGAGGGTCAAACTGCGCGCTACGGTGCTTATTTTCACGCAGGAGACTTCTTTCAACATGGACCTGATCATCAAACCGTCGGTAAGTATCAACAAGGGCTTCACCATGACCAATGCTGAAGACTGCGGCACTACAACGGTAACCTTTACCAACAACATCCCCTCCAATGGTAAAAGCGGCTTTACCTACAAGTGGGACTTTGGCGACAGTACCACCTTTATCGGTGAAAATCCACCGCCCCATACGTACCATCAGCCCGGCACCTACGTCGTCAACTACAAGGCGCGCATCGATACAGTAGGGCATATTTTGACGAAGGTAACCTTAGTGAGCTTGGGATGCACCGACATATTCAGCGCTGCAGACCCATACCTGCGCATCCTACAAGGCGGGCAGCTGCTTTTTCAGAACAACCACGTCAACGATGTCGCCTTGCCCTACACCTTCAATCTGTACTTTCCTCTTCAGCCACAGGTAAATTACACCTTAGAGGTCTGGGACGAAGACTCAGGCATAGATCTTTCCGACGACCTCTGTGGTAGCCTGCCGTTCAACACGCTGAGCGGAGGCGATACGCTGCGCGCAGGTGCTCTGCGCGTCGTGCTGACCATCGAAAACCCGATTGAGGAAATCACCGCTACAGATACTGTCGTGGTGTTCGCCCCGCCTTCGGCGCCAACACTGAGCGCCAACCAACAGGCAGCTTGTCCAGATGAGGTCATCGTCTTACAGTCGTCGTACACGGTCGGGCCAAACCAATGGCTGCGCAACGGCCAGCCGATTGCCGGCGCTCCTACGGATTTCATCTACTTACCCACTCAAAGTGGTACTTATCAAGTTCAGATCGTAGACTCGTTGGGCTGCACGGCCATATCTGCAGGCCAAACCATTGCGTTCTATAACCCACCCGCCGAACCGGTGTTCCTCAACGACCGCAACAACTTGATCCTGGTAGATACCACGGCCCTGCCTCAAAACTACGCCCTCCAGTGGTATGCCCAAGGCAGCCCTATCCCAGGCGCTACGAGCTTCCGATACTGCGCGCAAAACAGCGGAACATATTCGCTACAAGTAACCGACCTGACGACCGGCTGCTCAAGCCGCTTTTCCATGACGGTAACGGTCAATCCGAACTTTGACTGCACCGTTAGTACGCAAATGCCGAACTTTCAAACGCTGTTGCTGTACCCCAACCCAACCTCAGGAGTCGCCTGGATACGCCTGGAAGAACCCCTTCCAAATCAAGCGCAACTCCGTCTTTGGGATGCGAGCGGGCGCCTGGTGCAACAGCATACCCTCGATGCGGGCAGCGAACAGGTCGCTTTAGATAACAGCCATCTGAGCGCAGGCATTTACCTCATCGAGCTGTGTGCTGAAAACCGCTGCCTATGGGGGCGATTAGTGGTAACCCGATAAGTACCACAGCTTCGATACTGCTCTAAGTCCTTTTCTCGCCCTTTCTTAAAGGCGGGAGAAGGACTTCTTAATTGTAGAGCCTCAGCTCGTTTGTCCTAAAATTCCCAGCATCCAGGCATACTCCAGCGCGCGTTCGCGCAAGCGCTCGAAGCGCCCAGAGGCACCCCCATGCGAACCGCTCATGTTGGTTTTGAACAACAGGGTGTTCGTGTCGGTCTTCTTCTCGCGCAATTTGGCTACCCATTTAGCCGGCTCGAAATATTGCACCTGCGAGTCGGCAAAAGAGGTCAGCACGAGTAGGTGTGGATATTCTTGTGCCCTGATGTTGTCGTAGGGGGAGTACTGTTTCATGTATTCATATTCCTCGCGCACGCCTGGGTTGCCCCATTCGGTGTATTCTCCCGTGGTGAGCGGAATGGAAGGGTCGCTCATGGTGGTGAGCACATCTACGAACGGCACTCCGGCAATAATGCCTCGGAACTGCTGCGGAGCTAAATTGGCCACGGCGCCCATAAGCAAGCCTCCGGCAGAACGGCCAGAGGCAAAAAGGCGGTCGGCGCTGGTGCGTTTTTGAGCGCATAAATGCGCAGCACAGTCTATAAAGTCGTAGAAGGTGTTCATCTTGCGCAGCATTTTGCCGTCTTCGTACCAGTCGTAACCGAGCTCTATGCCTCCGCGGATGTGAGCGATAGCGTACACGAAGCCTCGGTCGAGCAGACTAAGGGCTTCCCGATTGAAGCCAGGCTCGTAAGCAAAGCCATAGGCGCCATAGCCGACCAATAAACACGGCGCGCTGCCGTCGAGAGGGGTTCCTTTTCGGTACACCAGCGAGATGGGCACCTGTTTGCCGTCGCGAGCGGTTGCCCACAGCCATTCGGTTTGGTAGTTGTTAGGGTCAAAACCACCCAGTACTGGTTCTACTTTTTGAACCGTTTTTTGGCGCGTTTCCATATTGTAGTCAATAATGGAGTTTGGCGTTTTGAGCGAAGAAAAGCGATAGCGCAGCGTTTTGCTTTCGTATTCGGGGTTGAAGTCAGGACCGGCAGTGTAGGTAGGTTCGCCGAAGTCCAAGTAGTGCTCCTGCCGATTGCTCCAGCGGATGATGCGTATTTGCCTGAGACCCTCTTTGCGCTCGACTAAGACAAGGTGGTCCCGGAACACCTCTACGCCATCCAACAGCACCTCAGGGCGGTGGGCGATGACCTCCGTCCAGTGCTCAGGACCGGGTTGCTCTATTGGAGCTTGCATCAAGCGAAAGTTGCGCGCATTCCAGTTGGTTCGAATGAGGAAATGCGCACCGTGATGTTCTACCTCGTAAAAGAAATCCTTCTGGCGCGGCCGAATGAGGCGAAATTGCCCAAGTGGGTCGCTAGCACTTAGGTAATGCGTCTCTAAATTATCGGTATATCCGTGGTTGACGAAGATGTACTCGCCCGATTTGGACGAGACGAGGCTGAGGTAGAGGGTTTCATCGGGTTCTTCCAGCACAACGGCGTCATTTTTGCCGTTTGAACCGATACGGTGTCGGTGGATTTGGTTGGGGCGGAGCGTTACAGGGTCTTTCGTCTCGTAGAAGAGATATTGGGCGTCCTTCGACCAAGCAGTGGGGCCGGCGACCTGACCATTAAAACCGTCGGGCAGCAGGCGTGCGGTGGTCAGGTCGAGAATACGCCCTTCAAACAGATTGCGTCCGCTGTAGTCCACCGCATAGAAGAGCAAGCGGTTGTCGGGACTAACGTTGAGGTATGCCACTAGGCAGTAAGATTGGCCTTGAGCCAGCATATTGGCATCTACCATTATCTCTTCGGGTGCATCGAGCGTTCCTTTCTTCCGGCAATAGATGGGGTATTCTTTGCCGCTCTCGAAACGCACATAATACCAGTAGCCGTTTTTAAAATAGGGGACGGTGCTGTCGTCTTGTTGAATTCGGGCTTTCATTTCCTCAAAAAGGCGCTCCTGCAGGGCGGCTACAGGAGCCAGCACAGAGTCGGCGTAGCGGTTCTCCGCCTCCAGATAGGCGCGAACTTCAGGGTTATCGCGCTCGTTAAGCCAGTAGTAATCGTCGGTGCGCACATCCCCATGCGCTGAGACTAGGGTTTTGGGCTTTTTAGCTGCTTTAGGAGGGATGTAGTGTTCGGGGTGAAAAACAGAAGGCGAAAGTGATTTGGGCATACGCTTAGTAGAATTTGGGCTGCACATAGAAAGAAGGAGCAGGAGCGTGCCCGCCATAAACGAAAGAATTTTATGGGTTGTATACATGGTTTTATAGTGTTTTTAAGGTCTTCAGCGCCTTTTAAGGAGGAATTAACGGCTGGTTGGCACTGAACATACCATCGCCTGGATGGTCTCTTTTCATCCGGTGCAGTATTTAAAGGCCAGCAGTGTTGCTAGTCCAAGGGCTACCATACTTCCCAACGCGATGCCCCACCGCATGCCCTCCGTCTGAGGCGGTACCTCTTCCTCAATGTTAAGCGGCGAGGTAATTTGAAGGCTTCGAGCCACTCGCGGGGCCAGTACGGCGTTTAGGCGCCGGCGCTCGGCGCGCAACAAGTTGGCCAGACCCGAGGTGCTCAATTCGCCCTTGTGCAGGCGCTGACTGAGCACCCCCAGAACTATAGGCCCAGCAACGCCCAACAACTCGGAGGCCGCCACAGGAGAGACGCCTGCGTGCTCCGATACGGCCAGCCGCGCGGCACCTAGGTTGGCTCCAAACAGCTGGCCCAGCAGATGCCCTGAGCGGTCTTTAGGGTCGTCCTGCGCCAAATTGCCCGAGCGCACCAACTTTTCGGGTGCCTCAAGCACCTCTGTGGGAAAAGTATCTAAACCTTCGTAGATGCGGCGCATGGCTCGCGGACGCTCGACAAACTGCGACAACCCCGCCAGAATAGCCGCAGCCCAGCAGTCTAACGCTACTCCCGTGGGACCTTCTTCCTGGCGTACGTGCTGAGCCACGTAGGCCACCAGACCCGCATGCAGGTGTTCCTTTACTTGATCAAAGACAAAACTCATAGCAGGCGCTTTGCGTGAGAAAGGTCAAGCAGCATTTTAGCCGCCCAAAGAAACGCCAAAGCTCGCATGTGTGCGAAACGGCAAGGCGGATTTGCCCAAATAAGACCCTATCGTTAGAGGCCTAAGGCGATCGGCTCGGATAATCTCTTGTTCGGGCCGCAGTTTAAGTCGTCCGCATTTTTATTTGAAAGTTCCACTACAGTTAGCTTAATTTTGCCTGGTATAATAAAGGAATTTTCTGCTGTGCTCCGCTTACTGACCGTCTGGCTTTGGATGTGTTCCCTGTTGGTTTCAACCGCAGGGGTGAGTGTGGCGCGCATTTATTGTTACTGTAAAGGAGAAGATGCCATCGCGCTTTCGCTGCCGTTGGCGCCCCCAAATGAAAGTGAGAGCGAAGGCTGCAATTCTTTGAGCCACGCAGAAGCAGCGGGTTGCTTTCAATTGCCTGACGACACTGCTCCGACAGAAGAGGCAAATTGCTGTGTTCGTGTAGCGGAAGCAGGTGCTTGCTGTGCGGAAGCAGAGGGCAAAGGAGCTCTGTGCTCAGCAGCGCACACGTGCAAGAGCAAGACAGTTAAGATTTACCAGCTAAAACTCAATTTATACAGCCCACTGTCGTGGGATAAACTGCCCGATTTACCGCTTTGGGTAGGTGAGGCGCCTTTCTTATACAAGTGTTTTTGTCCAGTGCTTTGCTGGAGCACACCGCAAAACAAAGCGCCTCCAGAACCACCACCACCGCTTTCGGGCAGGCAAATTTGTATTCGCCACGAAGTATTTCGCTGTTAGACAGCCGTTGTTCTTTTTTCTTTTTCGCACTAGAGATAATCTGGTGCGCTGATTTCTCTTTTTGGCAAATACAAAAACTTTTGAGCAATGAAACAACGGCTTTTAGCAGTCTTATATTTCTTCGGCTTTGGCGGACTATTCCTCTCCCTCCATGCGCAAACCCACGCGCTGTACGGCATTGTAACCAATGAAAAAGCAGAAGTCCTCGCAGGAGCTACCGTGCGCTGGGCTGATACCACGGGCGGCACCGTCACCGATACCTTAGGTCGTTTTTGGCTGCCTAAGCGCTGCCATGAGGCTACTCTACTCATCCAATACCCCGG
>CALHAM010000090.1 GCA_937934275.1 uncultured Saprospiraceae bacterium
TTTCAATTCCAATTGGTGCGATTACAGTTCGTGAACAACCCTGACCTTGCCCTTCAGCCAGACTGTTTCAATTCCAATTGGTGCGATTACAGTCTCAAGGTAAGGCATAGCGCTCGACATCCAAAGGTGTTTCAATTCCAATTGGTGCGATTACAGTGTTTTGCCGTTCCGGCTCGCGGCTTATTCTAAAATTGTTTCAATTCCAATTGGTGCGATTACAGTCCGTAGATTCACTAATATATAAATACTTGAATTTCGGATCTTTATTTTTTATTTTACGCGGTGAAATGGAGTAAAAAAGTCGTCTACCCAAGGTAGGGCAAAGATAAGTAGGGTTCGACGACTTTTCAAAGGAATGCATCCAGCTGATTTTTATCTAGGCCTATAATTTCTTTTTCCAGCCAGCGTTGGTCTCGGCTTTGAAAAACGATGAGGCTATCCTCTTGCATTTTCATGAAGTTTCGGGCTTCGTGAAGGAGTTCTTTAAGTTGAACTTCTGTAAGTTCTCCCTCAAAAACAGAGTTTTGGATCCAGTGGAGGTATCTTCGGCAGAGTTTCAACATTTTAGCAACGCGCTTCTGATTGACGTCGTAAACCAGTATAACATACATATACTTTCATTTATCGATCTTATCGGATTACCACCATATTTTAAAAGGTTTATAGGAGGGAGTAGTTTTTAGAATATATTTTGTTATCTTGTAGCATTCTAATTGGAAGAGATATTTGTAAGATACTTTTTTGCCAAGTGTTCTGTGTTGGATGGTTTCTTTGAGTTTTTCCTCGAAAGCCCTCAGAAAGATTTCTTTGCCATTTTTGTTGAGCAGGCATCCATTAAGCGTGTGCTCAAAGTGTTTTGCTTGTATTTCTTTTTTATTCACCAAAGCAAAGATGACCCGATCCACGATCACGGGTTTAAATATTTCGGCTAGGTCTAAGGCCAGTGAATATCGTCGAGCGCCGGGTTCGTGTAGGAAGCTAATTGTCGGATTTAGTTGGGTGTGGTAAATAGCATCTAAGGCACGCGCGTAGCAAAGCATATTGCCGAAGGAAATCATAGCATTCAATTCGTTGGCTGGCGGTTGCTTGGTACGCCCTCCCAGGGTAAACTCTTGAACGATCTGGTCGAAGGCATCATAGTAAGTTTGTCGGCAATTGCCCTCGATACCCATTAGTTCGGCAATACTCGAGGCTTTTGAAAAATATTTTCGGTACGATTCAATAGCCTCAATATGCCCTTCGACAGACTTTCCTCGCGAAGAATAGTATTTCAGATTGCGCAACATGTTTGCGGTAGCACCTTCTACGAAGCCGCGGGCCAGATGCATCCGGCGCTCAAGATCTAAGTATGCACGGGTTTGTTCTATTTGCATCTTTCCAGCCAGTAAGTATTCCTTAGGTTGAAAGGAGCCGGTGTAATGTTCATGATAGTCAAAAAAGTGAACGCTTATACCGTTTTTGCCCAAAAAATTAAACAGAGCACTGTTCGCCTCTATAGAGCCAAAGATGAAAAGACTTTCGATGCCTTCGATAGGCAGGTATTTGGGCGGCATCTCCTCGTCTTTCTCGTTGATAGGCCTAAAACACAGCGTATTATCTCGTCGTTCCATTCGGCCCGGATTGAACATATAATAGTTTTTTTTCATTATTCATTTATTTTTTGATGAAGAGAAAATCAAAATACAATCCATTTATTCTTCATCGACGTAACAGAAATCGAAGTAGGCACATTGCTTACAATGGGGCTTTTTAATAACGTCAGGACACTTAGGGCGAGAGACTATTTGCGCTATGTGTTCTAACCACTCAGGTATTGTGCTGCGGTCTTCATCGCTAAGCACTACTTGCCGTGTTGTCCGCAATTTAGGATACTCCAAGACCCCGTACTGAACAGGTATGTTATTTTGCTCGAGAATATAGAGGTAGTACTTGAGCTGCGCTAAATGAGCAGGCTCCATTTTATCGGACCGCTTGGTTTCGTGTACAACGTGGGCTTTAGGGTCATAAAAGTCTATTTTTATACCTTCAAGTTCTATCTGCTTGTAGCGTTCAGGGCGTTTTTCATAGGTGCTTTCGCCTACGAAACGCCCATCGGCCACTAATTCAGAGGTTTGCTCTAAGAATATGTGATTAGTAAACAGCCACAGTTTTCGATGGCAAATGACGTAATAAGCCATCTGAGTTCCAGTAATAGCCATAGCGGTAATATCAACAAGTGTTTGAATGGGCTATTTATGGAAAAAAGAAGGAGGCTACCTCTTTGTGAGGAGCACTCCCTCTCTTGAAGTTCAGGGCACTAAACCTGATGTTCGTAGTCAAAGGCCATGAGTTTCTCTACGAGGCTTTTTTCGGCGCGCTCTATAGCATCCACATCACCAACGGCTCCGGCGATGTAGCCAGCACAGGCAGGAGTTACGTAGAGTTCTGCTCGCGCTGTTTCGTCTAATTTAGGAATAGCTTGGGGTTGGTCGCTGCTGGTGTCTTCGCGCAATTCGCCGCGGATGGCGAAAGCCAGTTGGTTGGCATTATCACTGATGGCTATGGCCAGTGTTTCCATTAGGCTAAATGTTCGCGACTGATTAGAAGTGATTCGCCAGTTCAATAGGGCATGCGCCAGTGCGGGAATGAGTTGCTCACGGCGCTCGCGCGGACAGATGAGGCAGGCTCCGAAGACGTTTCGGCCTTCTATCCAACCCGCCTTACGGAGTTTTTGTTCCATATCGGGGTGAAGTTCTGGTTCAAGACGGCTGAGCGACACCGTAAAGAGGGTACGCAGGTCGATGGCTACATCGTACACAAACAGACCTGAAGCCCGAGTAAGGTCGGCTATCCAACTGCGCAAAGGCAAGTTTCTGTTTTGCGAAACAAGCCAGGCCTCAACCTCTTCCTTGCTCATTTCCACTCTTTTGTTGTTCTCGAGGCGGCTTACTTTGAGGATGTGCTGTTCAGGGTAAGCGCTTCTATCAAAGGTTGCAGCCTCCTTAATGTTCTCTAATCCGCCTAATCGAGGATGCAGTGGGCGCATGGCGGAAATGGACAGCGGGCTGCGCCTTTTAATGGTGTACTCACCGCTCTCTGCTTTCATGTATCCGCCTAAGAGCTGGTCGGCATACGAAGGGTCACATGGAGAATGTGGCTCCTTCTGTTGGGCTTTGTTTTCCTTCGAAATCTCCCAGTTGAAGGTGATGGGCGCGTGAGGTTCGCCCAACAGGCTGGTCAGCGCTTCCATGATGCTGCGCTTGACCTGTTGGCCGCTCGAATAGGCCATTGCAGTGCGAAACTGAGGATCGTAATAGAACTTTTGACCCTCTTGCACGGCAAATACTGTATGCTCGGCGTGGCGCAGCGCGCGCAGGTACACGTAGGGTGATGGTATTTTTTTCATAACAGCATGAATATTTAAATAGATAAATAATGTGTGTTTCGTATCTGCATTAGTTCGAGGAGGCCTTTAAGTAAGCGTATTCAAAGCGCAACAGGGCGGCAAACAGAGGGAATTGATCGGAAGGCATTTTCACGACTTCGTGTAACACCTCTTGAACAATAGACAAATACTCCTTGGGGATTTCGGAAAGATGGGCTGCTTGTTCTACCAACTCTCCCAGAGCATCTGCAAACAGCCGCAGATTGGATGCCGTGCGCACTTGCTCGGTGAGGCGCTCTTCTTTGGTCTTCCCTCTATTGCTGCTAGCCTTCTCAAACTTGAGCAGAATTTCCGCCAAATTTATGGCCGAATCTAAGATTTCTTTTTTGTTAATCATAGCGCAAATCCAAAGTTTAAAAATGTGGAACTGTTTGTATTCGCCTTTTAGCAAGGACTCTACATTTTTCTGTTTGCCGTCTTTTTTGGGGTAATATTCGCGCAGTTTTTTAGGCTCGATGGCCCTCAAACCAATAGCGCCTAACTCACAAGCGCGAGTGAAGGAAAAATAAGGCTCCAGATCTTCGATTTCTTCATCGGTCAAGCCAGCCTCCTGCCGATTGAGGAAGAGCTGGTCCCTCATTTCGTACATTCTGTGCACTTCGGGAAGGTAAAAGTTGAAAAATCCGAGGGTAGTATTGGTCTGAGACAAATTGTAGGCATAAACGGTCATGATTTCCCCTGGGAATTTCCGACACAAACTCAACAACAGTTTCGTCCACTGTAGGGTGGGAATGGCTAACGTATCCTCCTTCATTCCTTTAGTAGGTTCCAGTTTAAAATCGGCTTCGCTCAGGCCTTCTAAGCGGTGCTTCAACCATTGGCCGTTCCAAGTCTCTATTTGTCTTCCCTTCAAACCCGGCGTTTGCGATAGGTACTTTCTGTACACTGGCCAACCCTCATACAAGTGCCACAAAATGCGCTCGTCGTCTATCAGCCAACAAATACCGCCGTTGATACCGATGGCTAATCCTTGGCCGATCCACGAGGCGTACATTTCCTCTGGGCTGATGGCCAGAGGGCTAAATCGAATTTCTGAAGGAAACAGGGTTGTTTGGGCTGTGGGCTGCTCAGAAGGCCGACCCGGCATGTTGGTCAGTTGCCCGGAAGTGGTCTCCGTATGTTCTTTAGCAGCATACCCTACGTATATGGCCATATTGGGCACATCGGTGGCTATCTTTTCATGAAGTTTCAAACGGCGTATCTCAGGCTCAGGAAGGCCTTTTTTTCGATCCTCTTCTGACAAGCCCTGAAAAAAGGGAGACTGCCCAACGTGCATGAGGTGGCGCTCATCGTTGAAAAAGATGGGAAACAGCACTTCATCGAAAAAATCGCGCGCTGTTAAGTTTTTGCCCATGCGTTGGTTCCAAAGCGCCAAGAACTTTTTGCCAATAAAGCTGGTATACATAGCCGGATATGTTTGTATTACAGAATAGTGTCCTCTTCGCGCAGGATGAGGCCCAGTTCTAAGTGTTCCTCCTCGGCCTGAGGGACGACGAAGGGAAAAGAGCCGATGTGCTCCAACTGCACGTACCGCGAGCGGCTCCATTTAAGGGTCTTCCATGGCACTGGGATTTCCAATTCGATGCGCTTTTCCCAAGAGCCGTGTTCGTAGGCTTCGCGGTCGCTTGCTAAGATGCATGTCGCTGAGTCGATTTCCAAAGCGTCCACGATGACGGACTTGGGATAATGCACCAGCTCCTGCATTTTGTATTGGCCATCTGCATAGATGAGGTGGAGGTCTATCTCCTTGGTGTCTATCGTAGGGTAGACGGCGTCAATTTTTTGCTGGATTTCGCTTTCGCGAAGCACTTCGCCGCAGGGAAGTTGCTCGAAGCTGCGCTCCACAATCGCTCTATTGTAAGGCAAGGTGGAGGTAGGTGAAGGCGCCAACACATGGACGGGCTTGAATTGCCCTATCGTCTGTTCGCTGCGCACGCGATTGACCCGGCCAAAGCGCTGAATGAGCGCGTCTAAGGGAGCGGACTCGGTGATCATGCGGTCGAAACTGATATCGAGACTGACTTCGACCACTTGGGTAGAGACGACTAAGCAAGGCGAATAGTCGTTTTTGGTGCGGTTGTTGAAGTTTTCCGTGAGCTCCTTTTCTAACCGATAGCGGTCTTTTCGCCGAAAGCGGCTGTGCACGAGCATCGTTTTTACCTCGGGAAACTCAGCCTTCCACCTCGAATAGGCGCCCTGAGCCGCCTTGACAGTGTTGTAGATGAGCAAGACGCGCTCGCTGTTGGCGAAAGCCTGTTCGAGAATTTGGCGAATACGCTCCTCTTCGTTAGGCTCCCGGTAAACGACGTGCCGGTTAAAAGTTTCTAAGATGCTTCCTGGGAGGCGAACCTCATAGGTGCATTGGCTCCCACCGAGTAATTCTAATAGCTTTTGAGACAGCGCTGTCGGGATAGTGGCCGTGCCGATGTGCACTCGGCAATTGAGGCGCAGCAGAGTGCGCACGATTTCGTGTACCATGGCAGCGGCCCACCCAGAGTAGGTGTGGATCTCATCCAGGACAACGTCGGTGCCGCGCAAGTCGAGCATGACGGTTTCGAAGCCCGAAGTGCCAAAAATGACGCTGGCTATTTGGTGAGGCGTCAGCACCTTCACGCTGGCCCCCACCAAGGGCTGGAGGGTTTGCTCCTCTTGGTCGCCGTTCACTTTCAGACGCGAGGTGGCGTGTTGCAAGCGAACGTCTACATCCTCTTCGCCGGCAAAAGCCTTTTCAGCCTGCTTAATGCGGTCAAACATGGCATTGATGGATGCCTGAAACGGCAAGGTGTAAAATACCCGCCCTCGACAGCGGCGCAGCAAAAAATCCGTCTTTCCAGCACCCGTAGGTGCCACCACCAACGTGTGAGGACGAGGATCATCCGCACTCGTCGTAGAAAGTGGATAGAGCGGATGCTGACGGCTCGCTGCCCGAAAATAGCCGAGATGGGGCTTTTTAAAGGTCTTGCGGACCACGCGCTCCACCTCGCAGTTGAAAGCCGAAGCAAAGTGGTCGGCAGCCCGAAGCAGCCCTTTCCAGGGCGACCACCCACGCGAAAGCTGCCTGCAACACGCTACCGAATATTCCAAAGCCCCTCTTGCCTCGTCAATAGAAATGGGAGTGGTCTCTATGCCAAAATGAGATACCACGCTTAAGGCCGCCGGCGACCAATCGTCCCAACAATGCAGATGAAAAGCCAAAGTATCCGGCGAATTTTCGTCCAAATCGAGTAGCCCCATTCCTCTCGGATCATCCTTTACCGACTTGTGGTGAGCGACCACCAGGGCTATCAAGGTATCCCACTCCTCTTTGGGAAAAAGGGGTAAAAAACCCAGCGACGAAATCTCGTGTCGATGAGTCTTGTAGCGCTCAAAGGTTCGGCGCTCTCGAGCAGAAGCCTGATACGCCCCTATCTTGTGTTGAAAGTGCGGATGAGCCTTTCCTAAATCGTGTAAAATCGCTCCTTTTCGAGCAACTTCCACCGGAAACCCTAACTCGGCTGCGATTTTCTCAATAGCCAATACAACGTGCCGAGTGTGCTCCAGCAGCGTCAAACCACCATTTTCAGCGCTCTTGGCCAAGGGCTCACCCGTATACATAGCTCAGAATAAGTTTTCGGTTTTGCGAATGGGATTGCCGTAAATTTTCAACTCGCCATACATGGCATCTCCAAAAGCAAAGCGGTTGTGCCCAACCTTGAAGCCCTGCTCTTCACGGCAAAAGAGCAGCTCGAAACCCTCTATGCGGTCAAATTCCGCCTCATCCGAAAAGGACAGCAGTTCTTGCGGCAGTACAACGTCTTCGTTGCGGCACAGGCAAAGGTGCTGTTCGAAGGCGCGCTCCGCATCCTCGCGGTCCTCAAAAGCGAGGTAAAGGTTAGGCTCCAGCATGACGTTTCTCTTTAGGATAGAAAGTTCTCGGTGGCGAAACTTTCTTTTCTCTACGGTCTTAACCGATATTCCTTTCGACTGCGTGCGCTCCTGCTGGAGGCTTAGACCAGTGTAGTTGAGCCGATGGCGCTTGATTTTGTAGATTTTTCCGTAAGGAAAGCGCTGCGCATCCAACAGCTCCGGAAAGAGCTTTTTCTCCATGCCTTCCACAATGGAAGGGGTGAGAAACTGCTGCGAAAATGTCTCCTTGTCGCGCACTGCCGTCCAGGGCTTAATGTAGCCAAAGGGGCCTGCATATTTGACTGCGTAAAGCATGGTGCCGAGGTGTTTTTATTGAAGTGAACCAAAACCTATCCCTGTGGAGTTGCCAACGCCGACATCCCAAGCAAAACCGAGCTGCTCGGGGCTGCCCTCAATGATGACCGGGCAATAGTTGACCTTGTTTTCAATCTTTCGATAAGTGCTCAGCTTCGTTTTGGCAGACGGATACGCTCGGTCGAAGCGCACGGCTACCCCTTCTGTGGGCAACCCCGCTTTAGCCAGTTTCCGCTGCAAGGTCTCCGTGAGCAGCGCGTCGCTCTCCGGTTCTGTGTACAGATAATGGCGCTGGCGTTCTTCCAGGTTGCGTTTCACCAACACCGGACTACCCAAGAAAAAGCGAGTGCCACTGCTAAACACCGGCGTATCGCGCAGCGTAACCTCCACCACTCGCATTCCGAAAGCTACCTCGGGTGCCTCAAAAATGCCGCCGATGATTTGCTTGATCAGCTGGGTGTCGTAAGCACTGATGAACCACAAGGCCCCCCCCGGAAACGTCAGCCCGCGCTCTCGGGTTTCCACTCGGCCGCGCAACCAAGAAAACGAGTACAGCGAAAGAGCGTCGTGCAAGGCATTGCGCCCTATCCACTTGTGCAGAGCACCCACCAAATTGACCGGATAGTCAAAAGGCACCTCAGTGGTATTCTTTGAGAGGGTTAGGTAAATTCGCATGAGTTTTATTTTTTGTTTACAAAGATAATGACCAGCCCTGCCGAACTGATTTCCGCACCCCCCGGCGAAAGGTTCAAAAACGCATCTTTTCTACTTCCGCCCGCAAATGCTGGCGGAGCTCCTCCGGAGCAATCA
Source organism: uncultured Saprospiraceae bacterium (assembly GCA_937934275.1). Classification (GTDB taxonomy): domain Bacteria; phylum Bacteroidota; class Bacteroidia; order Chitinophagales; family Saprospiraceae; genus M3007. The sequence continues at coordinate 8,435 of CALHAM010000090.1, forward strand.
CTTGAATATCAAGGTGATAAAAGCCAAGGATGAAATTAGTTAGGCCAAAAAAATTTCGATTGACGTCGCACTGAAAATCGAAGTAGGCGGGGTCTTCCGTCGGCTCGATGTACGACCGGGTCAAGGGGTAGCGCTCGATGAGTTCGTTGTAGGCTCCTACGCTTAGGCGGAGATGGATGTTGATTTGGTCGTTGCTCACGATGCGAAACGGGTCGGTGCGCTGCACGACGTGATGCCCCTCAAACTGCCAAGGCGTTTCGAGCAAACGAACTCTGGAAATACGCGAGATGCGAAAATGCCGAGGAGCGCGTTTCTCGACGTCGTAGCTCTGCAAGGTGTCTTCCGAAGGGCTAATGTGGTAAGGCTCCACAGTGCGGTCGGAGACCGTATTGCTGTTGGAAGAGCGGTAAGCTTCGAGCACAACTTGTCGCTTGTCTTTTTTGGCCTGCTCCAGCAAATCCACCTTCGTCAGGTGCGGCTTTCGGAGCCAAGAGTAGCCCAACCGGCTGTAGTCGTACAGCGAGTGGAGTTTCTGCTTCAACTGCGCCCTCTTCTCTGGAGTAGTCTTCAAATTATCAATGGCCTGATGGATGAGCTCCTGCTCCTCCTGAGAAAAGAAAAGCAGCTTTTGCAGGCTCTTCAGCGGCCGATTGACCACAAAAGCATAGCGATAGCGCTCATCGCGATCCAGTTCCAGTCCTATTTCCCGAAAGATTTCGAAGTCGTTGGAAATCGTATCCACATGCACGCCATAACGAGTAGCCAATTCTTTCTTCGTGTAGCCGAAAGGGCGCTCAATGAGGGCGCGCATGATGCGCAATAGCCGAGCCTTTGAGCCGTATTCCTTGTCTTTAGACATAGCGCTGTTGAGCAATGGATTGAATAAATAAAATATAAAATAGCGAGGAGGAAGCTGGCTACACCAATCAAGAGGAAGTCGGTCTTTTGGGCGAGGGCAAAATATCGCCAAAGCCGAAGCCCTGACTGTTGGCCCGCCCCCAGCCGGCAAGCATGCCTACAGCCACCAATTCGCGCGGTGCGACGATCTCAAAGTCCAGCATCCACCCCCGAACGCGCGTCTGTTGCTGCGTGCCGCTCTTTAGGGTTATCAACTTCGAGCGCGGCTCGCGTTCGGGGCAAAGGCGAAAGGCAAAGTCCGAAGCACTCCAGCGCTCGAGAGGATCGACCTGAGTAAAAGCCTGATACTTGCCCAACACGTTCTCGAACAACAGCACGCCAAAATCGGGGTGATCGGGCGACAAGTACTCCTCAGGCCTGCCGTTAGACCGCTTGCGCGCAATCAAGACCGGCGACCGGGTCCGTATGCGCACCTGCAGCGGCTCTGGGCCGTCGGGCAACTGCAGCGGACGCGCACTGACCTTTTCTACCTGAAAATATACGCGACTGCGCCGATCGCCCAACCAAAAACGCTGACGATAGAATAGCCCCGACAAAAAGTCCTCTAAAGCGCTGAACACGCAAAACCGAATAACCAGATAGACTTCTGAGGAAAGAATATGCAATTGGTCATTTTCCACTTGATATTTTGGAATGTCCAGGTTGGAAAAACAAAATAACTTGAAAGTTCTGCCGTCAAACGAATAGCCTGCATCGTGCAAAAAGCGCGCATATCCCGCATTTGCCTCTCGCAATACCCGATAAATCCATGCAGAGAGCTCGTACTGATAGTTGATGGGTATCGCACACTCCGCGCCTGAACACGTCAATGTTAGCTGGAGCTCCATAGTAGGAGGTTAGTAAGGGAAGGAGGAATGTGTTCGCATGATCGGCATGACTGAAATTCAATTAACAAAAATCCTGCTTTTTCTGGAATTGCTGAAAAAAGTTATTTGGCTCATGGTGCGCTTGCGCTTGCCAATCGAAGCCCCAACTTCCTTTGCTGACCCTTTTCACCCTATTTCATGACGTAGGTAATTCCGCAAAGAATACTTCGACTTCCTATGTTTGTGCCTCAGAAATTAAATTTAACTACGCATGGCACTTCGAGAACAGTTAGAAAAGTTGGCGAGGGTGCGCAGCCACCCCTGCGTAACGATTTCTTTGAACACGCATCGCACACACCCCGACAATGTGCAAGACGGTATTTTGCTCAAAAACCTAAGCCACGAGGCCGAAAATCGCCTGTTGGCGGAGTTCGACAAGCGGCAGGTGTTGCCGCTTATCGAGCGCATAAAGGCTATCCCCCAGCGAGTGGACGTGAACTACAATCTGGAAAGCCTACACGTCTTTGTGGGCGATGGGGTGGAGGAAATCATTCGCCTGCCCATACGCATAGCGGAAAACGGTGTGCACATTGCCGACTCCTTTGCCATTCGGCCGCTCATCAAGGCCGTCAATCGAGTGATGGAATACCTCATTTTGGTGGTTAGCCAGTCGGGTGTGCATCTGTACTTGGCGGTCAACGACGCTATTGTCGAAGAAGTTCGAAACGGCGAATTTCCCTACCCACCTATGACCAACCAGGAGACCGACAAGGAGAAATTATCCGACCCTAAGCGCCTCGACAACTTGGTGCGCGAATACCTCAACGGTATGGATAAGGCGCTCAATCGCGTGCACAACCAAACGGGTTTGCGCACCATTGTGGTGGCTACTGAAGACAATTACAGCCGCTTGATGCAGGTGGCCGACCGCAAGCCCATCTACTTCGAAGGGTTTGTACACATCAACTACAACCAGCTGGCTCCGCACAAAATCGCCACCGATGCTTGGAAGGTGATCAGCGAGGTGCAGCGCCAAGACCGCGCGAAAGCCATCGAAGAAATGTTAGAGGCCGTCAAAGAGGGCAAGGTCATCACCGACATCCACGAGATCTACAGCGCGGCCAAACAAGGCCGAGGTGACCTGCTCATCGTACACGAAAGTTTTCGACTGCCCGCTCGCCTCACCGGCGAGTTTACCTTCGAAGTTTTGGATGACCCTACCCTACCCGATGCCATAGACGACTTGACCAGCGATATTGCCTGGGAGGTCTACTCTAAAAAAGGGCGAGTGGTATTTACGGAGCAGGAGGCGTTCAGAAAACTGGGCGATATAGCCCTCAAGGTGCGCTATTGAGGTGGTCCTACAAGGCGGCCTTACGGAAGGCGCGTGCTTTGCCAGCGCAACAGCTGCCAGCGCGCGCCTTTCTTCCGATAGACGGCTAAGTACGATAGCTGTACTTCGAAAGGCACCTGCTGCCACTGCCCCCGGACACGCACGATGCCGTTAACTACGGCCATGCGCCGATAGCGGTGCACCTGTGCGCTGTCGCGCGCGATGTGCTCGTACACCAGTGCTCCAGAGGCAATGGCCTCCAAATGGCGGCGCTTGTCTTCGAGCAGGCCGTTGGAATGGCGATAAACCAGCTCTTCGGATAACCACTGGGCCAATGCTGCCGTATCGCGTCGCGTCATGGCCTCAAAGCGCTGCAGCTCGTCCTGTAGAACCGCGAGGTTTTTAGAACTTTGCGTTGACCCGGCAAAAGGCGTCAGTAACAGCAGGGCAAAAATCCAGCAGCGCATGGCGTTTCTTTTGAAGGGCAAAGAACGAACAATTGCTTCACTGTACGCTAAATCGCCGACTTACGCTTGCTGTCTAAAATATGAAAGCCGCACCCCTGTTCTTCCTTTGTACAGCCTTTGTTTCGCTGACGCAGTGTCGGTCCGACAAAGCGCCTGCGGACCCCAATAAGCCCGAATACTTCCTCTACACCGTGCGCGTAGATGGCCTACCTCTGCGCAAAAAACCCGAACAAGAGGCTACCATTGTCGCCCACTTAGCGGAGGGCGATTTGCTCGAAGGAGCGGGTGAAGCCTCACTTCAGCGCGAAGAGCTAACCTTAGGCGGTATCACTTACCGAGAGCCTTACTTAGCAGTGCATCGCCTCAAAGATGAAAAACAGGCGGGGTGGGCCTACAGCGCCGGCATTACCGAACTGTATGCAGGTCCACGCGCTCGCCGCCCAGACCCGGCAACGCTGGAGGCGTTTATCCGTCATTTACAAGGGTTAGACTTCCGCGACCCCACCAGCGGCTCTAAGGCCTGGCGCTACGTGGAGAAGCATCTCGAAAGCGCCTCTGCTTCTTTGGCAGATGCGGCTTTCATCCTATTAGAACAGTTCTTGCGCCGCATAGAAGTAGAGGGCGAGTTGTGGAAACTGACGGAGGGTCGCTTGCCGTTTAATGAAGCCGACGCCCAGGCTGTCTATAAGGGTCACTTCGACTACAGCAAATACCCCATTACCGACTCTTTGTATCAAAACGGCTTCCGATTGGCTTGGGGCGAAGGCATGTTCTTCCCAGTCGTCAATTGGGAGCGCCTGCGCGAGTTCTTCGGGCCGCGCGTCAGCCCCGCTATGCAGCGCTACATCGCCCAGCGCACAGAGGAATACAAACATCCCATCTACAACGACGGGGCTATTGTAGTGCCTCTGGAGGCGATAGCTGAAATGGCCGTCTGGTGGGAGAACTTCAATCGCCGCTACCCTTACTTTGTGCGGCGCCAAGAGGCGCGCGAGTCGGAGCACTGGCTGCGCTTGGTGCTGCTCAACGGCGTGAACAACACTCCCGTATTTTCCTCGGAAACCGAGGAGGTATCGCAGGCCTACCGCTCAGCGTGGGAATACACCCTGCAGCGCCATCCGAAGACAGAATTAGCGCGTCGAGTTAAGGAAATGGCCGACCTGTGTGCTGCCGAAGGATGGAAGCGCACAGAAAAGGTGAATGCGCTCCGAGCGCGCCTTTTGCAGGAGTACAACGACCGATAGAACCTACAACTCAACGACAAAAACGGTTCCGCGAGGACTGTTGTCGCGCACCCAAACATTACCGTGGTGCAGCCGAGCTACTTGGCTCACGATGTATAGGCCTAGCCCGGTGCCGGTGGTCTGTCGCGTTTCCTCGTTGCCCACTCGATAAAATTTTTCAAAGATGGCCGCCTTCTCGTCGTCGGGTATGCCCGGGCCTTGGTCGGCCACAGTAAGGCGCATTTGCCGACCGGACAGTGGCTCGATGGAGATGCGCACCGGTTCGCCGGGAGGAGAGTATTTGAGGGCGTTATCCAGTAAGTTCTGCACCACCGATGTAAGCCCTAAGCGGTCAGCCTGCACCAGAGGAAAATCGGTTGGGATGCTCACCTGAACTCGAGCCTCCGGAAAGCGCACCTGCGCATTAGCTACACAGTCCTGCAAGATTTGGCGTACGTCTACGGCTTCCACATGAGGGCGCCAGTTGTCCTCCAAGCGGGCGGCCAACAGCAAGTCGTCTACCAGCATCTGCAAGCGAGCGGCGTCGCGCATGCCGTTAGCGCAGATTTTTTCTACTTGCTCGCGGTTTAGCGGGCGCAGAGCCATCGTCTCTAAGGCTAATCGCATGGCAGCTATGGGCGACTTCAGCTCGTGGGTGATGCTCAGCATGAAATTGCGCCGCTGCCGAGCCAGCGATAACTCGCGCCGCGCGGCTCGATTGATGACCCACAAACCAAACCCTAAGCACAAGGTAAAAAAAACTCCCTCCGATAGGATCATGCGCTGGTGCTTCCGATGACGCGCCAACAGGGCTTGATACTCCGCCGTTTCGCGCAGCGCAGTGAGGTTGACCCCTCGCTTCCCGGCGTTGTGTTTGAGCTCGAGCAACTGGGCTGAAAGTCCTAACAGGCGGTCGTTTTGCCGCCACAATTCAAAAGCCCACCACGCGAAGGCCAGCACCATGTAGGCCAACACCGCTGTGGTCAGCCATCGCAACGAAGAGCGACGAGGTTTCACAGCTTTTTTTATTTTAACCTGAAAAAAACGGCTGACAGCTCACATGAAACAGCTGACAGCCGGCTAAAGATGCACCGCTCAAAGCGATGCTTATTTATCGGGATTGATCTCAAACAGTTCGACTTCAAAAATCAATACGGAATTAGGCTTAATCTTTGGGCTAGGACTGCGCTCCCCATAGGCCAACTCGGAAGGGATGTAGAACTTAAACTTGTCGCCTACGTGCATCAGTTGAAGGCCCTCCGTCCAGCCAGCAATGACCTGGTTGAGGCCAAACGTGATCGGCTCGCCGCGCTCTACGCTGCTGTCGAAAACAGAGCCATCGATGTTGGTACCGTGGTAGTGCACCTTGACGCGGTCGGTGGCTTTGGGCGATACTTTGCCATCGCCACGCTTTAAGACTTCGTACTGCAAGCCACTGGCAGTAGTGGTTACGCCGGGGCGTTTCTTGTTTTCTTCTAGGAATTTCATGCCGGCAGCTTTGTTTTCTTCTCCGGCTCGGCGCTGAACCTCCTGAGTGTAGCGGTTGAAAATGTCGGTAGCCGTCTGCTGGTCCATGGGCAACTCCGCTTCTTGTATGGCATCCGAGAGGCCCTTCATCACAAGATTTAGATTCAGGCCCGCCGGCAGCTGTCGCTTCAGGCTGTTGCCGATGAGCATGCCGTAGGCAAAGCTCGCGCTGTCCTGAGCAGTGTTTAAGGTGATGCGCTGAGCAGGTAGGGATGCTACTGTTAGGGTCAGGGCAAATAGAAGGATCTTGTCTTTGTACATGTATCGCGTTTTTAAATAGAAAAATAATCCGATGGGCATAGCCAGTGGGCGACGAGTGCTCTTATGGGCGTGCCGCCTTCATCTCAGCATAAAGCCAATAGAAGTGCGGAATGGTTTCGATGCCTTTATAGAAGTTGAACAGGCCATAGTGCTCGTTGGGCGAATGAATGTTGTCAGCATCTAAGCCGAAACCCATGAGGATGGAGTTAGCCTTGAGTACCTGCTGAAACATGGCAACTATGGGAATGCTGCCGCCGCCGCGCTGAGGAAGTGGCTTTTTGCCGAAGGCCAGCTCCATAGCCTTTTCGGCGGCCCTATATTCTACACTGTCGGTAGGCACCACTACCGGATGCCCTCCATGTAGGGCCTTGACCTTGACGTGGACATACGGCGGCGCCATGCTTTCGAAGTGCTCCTGAAAGAGGCGCTCAATCTTGTCGGGCTTTTGGTGTGGGACGAGGCGCATGGAAATTTTAGCAAAAGCCTTTGAAGGCAACACCGTTTTAGCACCTTCGCCGATGTAGCCTCCCCAGATGCCGTTGACATCTAAGCTGGGGCGTATGCCCGTGCGCTCGAGGGTCGTGTAGCCCTTCTCTCCGTACAAGGCGCCAACGCCGAGGTCTTCGCAGTAGGCTTTTTCGTCGTAAGGGGCGGCATTTAAGCCTGCTCGCTCCGAAGGGCTGACTTCCTCGACGTCGTCGTAGAAACCTTTGATAGTGATACGTCCGTCTTGGTCGTGCAGCGAGGCGATCATTTGACAGAGGACATTGATGGGGTTAGCTACTGCGCCTCCGTAAACGCCGGAGTGCAAGTCGCGATTAGGGCCGGTAACTTCTACTTCCATATAAGCCAAGCCGCGAAGCCCTACGGTGAGGCTAGGGGTGTCGTTGTCGATGATGCTGGTATCGGAGATGAGTACGACGTCGCAGGCCAACTTTTCGCGGTGCTGTTGGCAGAAAGCCTCTAAGTGCTTGGAGCCGACCTCTTCCTCGCCCTCGATCATAAATTTGACGTTGCAGGGCAATGTGCCGGTGCGCAACATAGCCTCGAAAGCCTTAACGTGCATGAAAAACTGCCCCTTGTCGTCGCAGGCGCCACGAGCGAAAATGGCGCCCTGGGGGTGTAGGTCCGTTTTGCGGATCACCGGTTCGAAGGGAGGGCTTTCCCACAAATCGAGAGGGTCGGGCGGTTGCACATCGTAGTGGCCGTAAACGAGCACCGTAGGCGCCAATGGGTCTACTTGTTTTTCACCATAAACGATGGGATGTCCATTGGTGGCAATCACTTCTACGTGATCGGCTCCGGCCTGCCGGAGATGCTCGGCGGTGGCTTCGGCCATACGCCTCACATCAGCGGTGTACTTCGGGTCGGCACTGATGGAAGGAATGCGGAGCAAATCGAGCAGTTCGCTCAAAAAACGCTCGCGGTGAGTCTGAAGATAAGCGTCTAATGCCTGCATGGATGGTAGTGGTAAGCCTAAATCAAACAAAGCCGCCGAAGTGGCTGTAGGCCGGCAAAGTTCTTGCTTCGCTGCCTTTCCGCAAAGGTCGTTTTGCCAAAATCACTACCGAACTAGCCGACTAATAAAAAAACCTCTGCCCTTCTTTGCGACAGGCTCGAGAACCGTACCTAATGCCCTCCTTTTGTTCTCTTGGGCATGCGCAACGCGCCCTTTTCGGCCCAAAGGCCTACGCAGCGCAGCTAATAGGTGAGTGGATAAGAACTTTTAACATTTAGTTAAACTTAAGACTTGTTCGTTCTAAACACCGCTCATAATTTAGCAGCTGATTTTATTCTTATCTCCTTTCTCGTAAAAAGTCAGCGTTTATCTATGGTTTCTCGTGTACTCCTCTTTCTGCTCATTTTGAGCAGTCATCTGCTATTTGGCCAAATTTCGGTTACATCGTTTGGCTCCGTTTACAGTCAAAATTTTGACGTGTTGGCTAATTCAGGTACGAACATACCCTGGACCAACAACACAACCATTCCAGGATGGTATCTTTTTAGGCAGCCTGCTCCAGGCACTGCACTGACTACTTACAACGCCTCTAACGGAAGCTCGACAACAGGGTCTATGTACAGTTTTGGCAGCGTATCTAGTGCTGAGCGGGCATTGGGTGCGCTGGCCTCAGGAGCCGCTTACTGGGGAAGCCCAGCTACCGGCAGTGTGGCTGGGTGGATTGCCGTCGCTTTTGAGAACAACACTGGGCAGACAATTTCTCAGGTCTCCGTTCTCTACGACGGTGAGCAATGGCGCGATGCTAACACAATGCCGCAGTCGTTGGTGTTGGAATACGGCATTGGCTCTTCTTTCACTACTGTGGGCAGCTGGACGCCCGCAGGCAGTGCTTTCGATTTCGTCAGCCCATCCAATACAAATACGGGGGCTATTGACGGCAACACAGTAGGAAAAGTGGCTAACATAGGCGGTGCCATCAACCTAACCTGGAACGACGGCGAAATCCTGTGGGTGCGCTGGCAAGTATTGAACGCTATGGGCAGTGACCACGGCCTCGGGATAGATGAGTTCAAATTCGCCATACCGGAGTACTCCATCACCACAACAGGTGGGATAATTACGATCACCGATTTAGTAGGGTATGGTGATATTTTGGATGTTCAAGAACCGTCTTCCGGCAACATACAGTTTGAAGCAGTTGGTAGAACATATTCGCTGGATGGAGGGCCTGCCCTTTCATTTCCCGTGAGCCTCAGCTTAAGCGGCATAACCGACGTTGTCATCAATGCGGAAGGCGGCAACGATAACATACAAATACAGGGTTTCACTTTACTTCCCAGTTTGACTGTAAATGGCGGAGAAGGCGATGACTTGGTAGAGATATTAGGAGATATCACCTTTGATGTTGGTTCTTTCCTAGATCTGGATCTTACTAACGATGCTGCGCCACCTGGCATTGACGACGTGCTGTTCCATGCGGATGCCGATGTTACCCTGACGGATGCCAACGTTACTATAAACGTGAGTAGGTCCGTTACCTTTTCTCCTTTGAGCAGTATTGTGGCAAATGGGGATTACCTAAATGTAAATATCACAGCCAATTCGCTATTCCCGCCCACCTCCGGTTCTTTCATAGGAATATATATGTATGATGGAGCGCTCATACAGACAAACGGCAGCAATTCCTACACCTATCTTAGCGGACGAGGCGGCGACGGTGCCGGTGGACAAGCCGGCATATGGATCGTCTCCTCTGAGGTAATCGCAGATGGTTTCGTTGACATTCAAGGTATAGGCGGTGATGGCTTCGGTGACTTTAATTCTGGCGTAGCATTGTCGAGTCTTAGTAAGGTGTCGGGAAGGTATGTTAACATATTGGGCAATGGTGGAGGGCAACCCGGTACGGGCTACAACTGGGGCACCTACATAAGCAATTCAACAGTATATGGTGTTGATGGTGTGTACATCGAGGGTATTGGAGGATCTATGGGTACGAAGGACCAAAATCACGGAGTGCTCATATCAGATAACGCTTCGATATCGTCGGGATCGGGTAGCGTCACCATATACGGTTTGGGAGGTGGTGTAGACTCCTCTGCTTTTAATACGGGTGTTTTTTTTGATACCGATGCAGAGGTTAGCTCAAACTCAGTTTACGTCAATGGACAAGGAGGACCAACGGATGGAAATGCTAATCTGGGAACATATGTTCGAAATAATGCTCTTATAAATGCTAATTTTATTAGCATAAACGGATACGGAGGTGGGTCAGGCGCCTCTGAATTCAATGTAGGCATTCTCGTAGAGACTAACGCCCAGGTGAATGGCTCATATGTTAGTTTTTACGGTATAGGGGGCCCTTCCGATGGTAATAATAACAGAGGCGTGCTTGTTAGGCTCAATGCTACAGTACATGCTCTGCAAAGCTTCAGTGGCTCAGGCTACGGTGGCTTTAGTATTGGTCAGGGTAATGTAGGGTTCAATGTCGGCGGAGGTGCTGTGGTCAGCTCGGATAACGCTCTCTATGTTTCCGGTTATGGTGGCGGTGGTGTAGCGACGAATCAAGGAGTTCGTATAGCTTTTGATGGAGAATTATCAGGAAACTATGTATATGTTGTAGGAAGTGGAGGAACTAACCCTACAGGCACAGAAGGCTACGGAGTTGCTCTTTTAGTGGATGGCTCTAACATAAGCTCTTCCGCAGGCATTCAAATCTATGGTTATGAAGGAGCAGGCCCAGACAATTACGGCATATTTCTTCGAGACAATACTACCATTACTTCTGCATCAGCATCCATTGAAATGTATGCAAACAGCATGGACCTCAATGCTCCAGCGTCTATTAGTTCCCCTACGTCGGTTAATTTGACCAATCTTTATTCTTCTGTAGGTATCGATATTGGCAGTACTACGGATGTAGCGAGCGGCCCCCTTTCACTTTCGGATGCAGAATTAGACCTCGTCAGCACGCCTCTTTTGATCATCGGAAACAGCGCTTTAACGGGCAATGTTGTCATTAGTGCTCCTATTACAACAAGTAGTATGGATGTAGAGATAAACGCCGCTGGAAATATTCTCTTTTCTGTTACAGGCGGAACTTTTGATGTTGGGACGAGCAATGATTTGACCTTGGACCCAGGCTCTTCGCCCTCAGGCGTTTACCCGGATCTCGATGGAGTAGATGCCAGGACTGCGCCGAGCACGTTTAAAATTCGGCCTCTCAATGTTCTGTATATCACCGTAAATGGGACTACCCCCGGAGACGGTACGGGCAGCACTTACACTCAGTTGACCGTTGAAGGCGGTTTAGACATTACTAACGCTTATCTGGAAGTTATCGGCTCTTATGTGCCTACTGGAGGTGAAGTCTTTATTGTCGGAGTTAATGATGGTACTGATGCCGTTATAGGTACCTTTCTGGGCTTACCCGAAGGCGGTATCATTTCCAACATATTGGGAAGTGGGCTGAATGGCGTAGTGAGTTACGTGGGTGGCACCGGAAACGATATTACCATCACTGTTGAAGGCTCGTGCATGCCTCCTTCTTTCACTACCTGTCCTATTAACATAGTGGTACCTAACGCTCCTGGACAATGCGGAACAGCTGTGAGCTACACGGCTACGGCTTCTGGCAGCCCCGCACCAACCCTGAGCTACGTCTTTAGTGGCGCCACTACGGGTAGCGGCAGCGGCACGGGTTCAGGCGCTTTCTTCAATGTGGGCACTACGAATGTTACTATTACGGCTACTAATGCCTGTCCGCCGGATGCCACTTGCACTTTTCAGGTAACAGTCAACGATACACAGGCTCCGATCATTACCTGTCCCGGCACTCAGACCCTCGTCCTCGATGCTTCCTGCCAGGCGACGCTGCCCGCCTATTCGCCGGCAGCCGTCAGCGATAACTGCACGGCCAGCCCCGCCGTAACGCAAACGCCTCCTGCTGGCACTACGGTTAGCGGCACCGGACCCATGACCGTAACGCTTATGGCCGACGACGGCAACGGAAACACCGCTTCTTGCACCTTTACAGTGAACAAGGTGGATAACGCGCCGCCCAGCATCACTTGTCCGAGCACTCAGACCCTCGTCCTCGATGCTTCCTGCCAGGCGACGCTGCCCGCTTATTCGCCGGCAGCCGTCAGCGACAACTGCACGGCCAGCCCCGCCGTAACGCAAACGCCTCCTGCTGGCAC
>CALHAM010000091.1 GCA_937934275.1 uncultured Saprospiraceae bacterium
CGACTAATTGAACAGCCTCTCCGGCAGCATTTCAACGTGCAAAATGAGCGCTTTCGCCAGGCCCTCATGGCTTTTAAAATGCAACTTCAAAGCGGGAAAACATCCCAAAAACAGAGAAGGGAAGTGCAGAAGAGATGGCTAAACACTTTTCGCAGATTGCGTATTGCCTATAAGCGCATTGAGTTGCTCTCGGCCTATTTTGACCCTTACAACACGGCTCTGCTGAATGGCCCAGCGATTCCTAAAGCCGAGTACGAGGGCCATCTGGCTACTTCGCGACCCTCGTACAGCCTTCAGAGGGTAGAAGAGTTGCTCTGCGATGAGGCTCCTGAGCAGCACCGGGAGGAGCTGCTTCGACTGATGGACAAAGCGCTTGCCTATCACGAAGACATGACGCAAGTGGTGCAGAAATATCCGCTCGAGGACTGGATGATTTTCGACGCTATGCGTCAACATTTGCTGCGTGTTTGCGCTCTGGGTATAGTGGGCTTCGACTCACCAGGGCTCCTGCACTCGTTGCCCGAAAGCGCTGCGGCCTTAGAAGAGATGCTTTACGTAGTTCAATTGTATGAGCCATATCTGTTGGACGATAAAGAGCCTTTCCAACAGTTGCGCAACCACTTGCATCAAGCCATCCATCAACTGAACATCGCCGTTTCCTTTGAAGAACTCGACCGGGTGGCGCTTATTCGCAATCATTTATCTCCTTGTTGGCCCTGGCTGTACCGACTGCAACAGGAGTTAGACATTGAGCCAGTAGACCAGCGCTATCCCTTTCACACGGCCTACAATATCCAAGCCAGCGGCCTATTTGCTCCAGACTTCCTCAAGCGCGGATTTTTCAGTCAGGTTAAGACCCAGAGCCTATCGCCCGGAGTAGTAGCGTTGGGTCGCCTGCTTTTCTTTGATCCCATTCTTTCGGGCAATGGGGAGCGCGCCTGTGCGTCGTGCCATCGGCCTGAGTATGGTTTTGCCGAGCCAGAGCGCTTTAGCCGTGCCTTTGACGCTCAAGAACACATCGGGCGCAATGCACCTACGCTCATTAATGCCGTTTATGCCCGGATTTTTCAAGTGGATGGGCGGGCCTCCAGCATCGAAGATCAGTTTCACCAAGTCATTGTCAATGAGCGCGAAATGAACATTCGCGAGAACGAGGCCATTCAGCGCGTGGCCGCCTCAGCCGAGTATCGGCGTCTTTTCAAGGAGGCCTTCGGTCTGCCTGAGGGTCAGAATCCCGATTTCGTCCTGATCAAGGCTGCTCTGGGAGCCTACGTAGAATCGCTGACAGCCTTCAATTCGCCCATAGACCGCTACATGAGAGGAGAGGCGCTTGAGATAGATCCCGATGTATATCGAGGGTTTAACCTGTTTTTGGGCAAAGCCAAATGCGCCACTTGCCACTTCATCCCACTCACGAATGGCACTGTGCCACCAGTTTTTCAAGAGACAGAAGTCGAGGTGTTGGGCACTCCCGCCGAAAAGAATATTGCTAGGGTTAGCCCTGACTTGGGTCGCTACAACATCGCGTATTTAGAGCAGCACCGCTATGCATTCAAGACACCTACGGTGCGTAATGCCGCTCTAACGGCGCCCTACATGCACAACGGCGTCTTTGACACGTTGGAAGAGCTCATGCTTTTTTACAACCACGGCGGTGGGGCGGGTATGGGCATTGCCTTGGAAAACCAAACCCTACCGCCGGACTCCCTGCATCTAAATGCCCGTGAAATACGCTCTTTGGTGCGCTTTGTTGAAGCGCTTACCGACACGGTTGGCCTAACCCAGCGCCCAGATCGCCTTCCCGCCTTCGAAGGCGAGCATGCGCACTGGAACAACCGACCCATTGGCGGGCGCTATTGAGAAGTGCTTGAGATTTTCGGGTTTAATATTCATGCTGGAGCAGAGGGGGATGTTGGCGTCGGGCTAATTCTTCCGGCGCTAACGCCCCCCATGCGGCTTAGCTTGTTCACAAAACTGGTTCGAAGACCAAGACTTTTAAGCCGGTCAGAAGCCCTCGCTGTTTCAGGCGATGGTGGCCAATTCATCTGGTCGGCTCAGTACTTGTGCTCCGTGTAGGCCGTACTTTTCGACGATTTCGAAGAGCAATTCGCTGCGCACCACCAGTAGCAGACGCCCTGGGTATTCGCCAGTCTGCCACATGTGCACCACTTGGCTCAGGGCCGGTTCGTGGCCCAGACCTTGAAGTTCTAGCTTGCCTACTTCGTCGATGACCAACCAAGGCGTGGGTAGGCGAGCATCGAAGAGTAAAGTTTGCTGCGCCAAGGCGAAAGTAGCGGCCCGAAATTGATACCGGCAGATGGAGACTACGGTATCCTGGGTATTTTCTTTCACCTGAAACGGATACCACTTTCGGTCGCGTAGGGTAAGCAAATAGCGCAAGCCCTCGAGGTCAGGAGCCAAGAAGCCTCCCAGGTCTGTGCGGCCCTCAGCCCAGGTCATCAGGGCTGTCGTTTTGCCCGAATGAACCGGTGCGCTGTATACGTATAGGTTGGGAGAAGTCATAAAGACGTTTTTATAGGCGCCTGTTTTTGGTCGGTTTGTTGAGGGTAAGGCGGCAGATCGCTCAGGAAAGCAAAGGTGTTGCGCTTGTGGTCTAAATAAGCACAAAAAGTGGCTTCGCCGTTGGTAATTGCTAAAAAGGGGGCCTGAAAAACGAAATTGTATCGAGCCACCTGCTCAAAGGCGGCTTGTTCGAGGGGCACCTTAGGTGATTTGCACTCTATCAAAAGCCAAGGGCGAAGTTGAGGGTCGAATACGGCGATATCGCAGCGGCGAGGCATGCCGTTGAGCGTCAGGCCAATTTCCACTCGGATATGGGTGGCAGGGTATTGCTTAGCGTCGAGCAAGTACTGCACGACGAGTTGGCGTAGGGCTTCTTCTGGTGTAAGAGCGACGTTTTTTCGGCGGATAGGGTCGAAGACGAAGGCTTTACCGTTTCTTTCAGAGCGGCGCAAGCGGGTGTGGTACGACCAGAAGTCGAGTTGAAGGCGCATAGCTGATGCCGTCAGGCGCGATGGGAGCAGGCAAACATATTGAGCAAATCTTTAAGCGTGTTGCGCAGGTCTTTTCGGTTGACAACGAGGTCTATAAAGCCGTGTTCTAGCAAGAACTCGGCCGTTTGGAAACCTTCGGGTAAGTCGCGCTTAATGGTTTCACGAATGACACGCGGCCCAGCAAAACCGATGAGCGCCCCCGGTTCGGCTAAGTTGATATCGCCCAGCATGGCATAGGAGGCCGTTACGCCGCCGGTGGTGGGGTCGGTCATGAGGGATAAATAAGGGAGGCGCGCCTTGGCGAGTAAAGTCAACTTAGCACTGGTTTTAGCCATTTGCATCAGTGAAAAGGCGCTTTCCATCATGCGTGCACCACCTGATTTAGAGATGATGAGCAGCGCTGAACGCGTTTTAATAGCGTGGTCAATGGCACGGGAGATTTTTTCGCCCACTACAGACCCCATCGATCCGCCGATAAAGCGAAAGTCCATGGCGGCAACAATGATCGGATTGCCGCCGATTTTGCCCTCGGCTACAGCCATGGCGTCTTTAAGTCCTGTCTTGGCCATGCTCTCTTCTAGGCGCTTGCTGTAGGGCTTCAAGTCCACAAAGTTGAGCGCATCGACCGAGACGAGCTCATCGAACAGGCGCGTATATTGCCCATCGTCGAAGAGCATGTCGAAATATTCTTTAGAGCCGATAGCGGTGTGATAGTCGCACTTAGGGCATTTGTAGAAGTTTTCGCGCAGGGCTTTAGTAGTGCTGGTAGCTTTACACTTCTTGCACTGAAACCACAGACCTTCCGGCACATCTTTTTTGGCCTTGGTGGCTGTAGAAATGCCTTCTTTGAGTCGTTTAAACCAGCTCATACGAGTACGGTTCGTGAAAAAAGGAGGGCGGTTTTTCGTTGTTACAGGTGGCAAAGATACGATAAGCGCAAACGCAGCGCTATGCCTCTACTGCGGCCTCTGCATTTTGAGTGCCGATTTGCTCCACTTTTCCAACCTTACCTACCTTCGCGCTGTTTATTTTGCACTGAGGGCGCGGTCAAGTCTGCGCTGCCAAATCTGTAGTGAAAAAGACGCTGCTCATATCCACATCACCGCTTTCCGCGCCGCCTGTTCGTGCAGATAACGGTACGCCTGTCCACGCTGGCCTCATGCACACCTTGCCGGCTGCATTCATGGAGCCACCCTCTCAGCCTCGCCTCGAAGATATCAGAGCCCCTATTGCGGCCGAGCTGGCTGTATTCGAAAAGCGCTTCCGCGACTCCATGCGCAGCGATGTTGCGCTATTAGATAGAATTACATGGTACATCGTGCGCAGCAAAGGCAAGCAGGTGCGCCCGATGCTTGTCCTCCTCAGCGCGCGCCTCTTCGGAGGCATTACGGAAGCCTCCTACACTGCTGCCGCTTTGGTCGAGCTGCTGCATACGGCTACTTTGGTGCATGACGACGTGGTGGACGACGCCTATCAGCGCCGAGGCTTTTTTTCGATTAATGCCCTTTGGAAAAATAAAATCGCTGTCCTCGTGGGCGATTTTCTGCTTTCTAAGGGTTTGTTGCTCAGCATCCAGCAGCAGCAGTTCCGGCTCTTGGAAATCGTCAGCCGCGCCGTTAAGGAGATGGCTGAGGGCGAGTTGTTGCAAATGGAAAAAGCTCGGCGTTTGGATATTGATGAGGCTATCTACTACGATATCATTCGCCAAAAAACGGCTTCACTCATCGCTGCGGCCTGTAGTGCGGGTGCTGCTAGCACTACGGCCGATGCCGACATGATTGAGCGCTTGCGCCTGTTTGGCGAAAAAATGGGTATGGCCTTTCAAATCCGGGACGACCTGTTCGACTTCGGCGAAGACGGCGATATCGGCAAACCCACCGGCATCGACATCAAGGAAAAAAAGATGACGCTGCCGCTCATACACGCCCTTTACGTCGCCGACCGTTCTACGCGTCGCCGCATCATAAACATTGTGCGCAACGAAAGCGAAAAGGCGGAAAAGGTGGCCGAGGTCATTCAGTTTGTCCGCCAAAGTGGTGGCCTTGCCTATGCTCAGGAAGCTATGCGGCGCTTTCGACAAGAAGCCTTGGCGCTCTTGCACGGTACTCCAGATAACGAAGCGCGCACAGCCCTGCGCGACTTGCTCTTTTTTGCTACAGAGCGCAAGCGATAGGGCGCACTTAGAGTTCCATCACCGTCCCGCACTTTTTGCATGTGCGCGCATCGAGGTCGTTTTTGAAGGCTTCAATAGCTGCCTTAATTTGAGTGCCGATGTCGGTTAATGGAAAGCCAGCTTCGTGCAACAGGTTGCCGCAATTTTCACAAAACCACATCAGCTTGTCTATTTCTCCGGGCCGGCGCGTGCGCTCGACGACCAATCCGATGGTGTCGGCTGGGCGCTGAGGTGAATGCGGAACGCGGGCGGGCAACAAAAACATTTCGCCCTCGCGGATATCGATGGTTTCAGGCTTTCCCTCGTCGTTGATGATCTTGACCTGTATATCGCCCCTGATTTGGTAAAACCACTCTTCGCCCTCTTCCCAGTGGTAGTCTTTACGCCCGTTTGGGCCGCCGACAATCATCACGATAAAATCATCGTTGCCCACATAGAGTTGTTTGTTGCCTACTGGCGGTTGCAGCAGGTGTCGGTTTTCCTCAATCCAGCTTTGCAGGTGAAACGGTTTTGCGATAGCCATAGCACAGTGTTAGTTTGAGCCAAAGTGGAGAGTGCAGTTGTGTGGGCAAACTTACATCAAAGATGTCTATTTGGGGTCAGATGAGTTCGTGCGGATTACGCATTTCTGTCGAAGGGCCGAACAACCATTTTTCTAGCAACTCGCACCAGATGTGCCCAATGAGGATGTGGCATTCCTGGATGCGCGGTGTGTCGGAGGAGGGCACTTGAAGGCAAAGGTCGCACTGTGCGGCCAATTTTCCGCCTGAAGCGCCGGTGAGGCCGATGACAGTCATCCCATTTCGAGCGGCTCTTTGGGCGGCGCGGAGCACAGAGGGCGAGTTGCCAGAGGTGCTGATAGCGATGAGCGTATCGCCTGGGTGTCCGGCAGCCTCTATCATGCGGGCGAATACTTCGTCGTAGCCATAGTCGTTGGCCACGGCAGTCAAGAACGAAGTGTTGACATGAAGGGCTTCGGCATACAGCGGCGGTCGGTCGAAGTAGAAGCGACCCGACAGTTCGGCGGCGATGTGTTGCGCATCGGCGGCGCTGCCTCCATTGCCGCACAAGAGCATCTTGCAGCCCTTTTGGTAAGTATGTAGGAGGGTCTGAGCCGCCTGGGCGATCTTAGAGCATAGGGCCGTATCTTCCAAGAGGGCATGTTTGGCGGCCATGCTGGCCTGAATGGCCTGTTGGATGGCGGGGTAAGGATCGGAAATGTGCTCCATGAGCGAGAAAGTAAGCGGTATTTACATGGGTGAGAAGCCGTTCTTTAAGGCGAAAGCCACTGCGCGAAGACGTGTGCCCCAGCGGGCCATGTCGAGCACCATAGTCTTGCGCTGGTGCCAGGGCAAAGTTCCGTGCTTTTGCGCCAAGCGGCTGTAGTGTTGTAGGCAAAAGTGCGTCAGCGTTGCCAGCATTCCGGCCAGAGCGAGCGCTGTTTGGCGGCCTATCCCAGAGGCTGCTGGCGCCGCTTGCAATGCGTGAGCGAAGCAGCGCCATTGCTGCTCGAAGTGGTGCTTGGCTAAATAAAAGTGGCCGGCTTCAGCCCAATAGCGCGCCGGGGTAGGGATCTGCCGTTGTGCGTCGTGCCATAGGTCGAACAGGTCGTCGCTGGCCTGTACCAAAGCGCCCAATGCACGTGCAACTCGGCATTCAGCTGGCGCGGGCAATGGCCGCATGAGCAGGCGGAAGAGTAAGGCAGAGCGGCCACCTTTCTCTTCAGCGCGCTTTTGTAAGGTTTGTATAGGCACGGGGAGTTCGTAGAGCCAAGAGCCATCTGTTTCTATTTCGAATACTCTCAATAGGTTTTTTTCAAAAAGGGTACCTGCCTCGCTGGGCAGGTCGGCGCGTATTTTTTGCCAAAAGACCAGTAGCGTTTCGGCAGAGTTGGTTTGCTGGGCAAAGGCAAGCAGCGCTTGGGGCGCGGTCGTGCAAGGGCTTGAGCCACAACTCGTCTTGATGGCATTTGCGGCAGTTTGGAGAGGAGAGTAAGCAGCACCCAGGGTGATTTCGGCGCTGTCGTCGAACAGAGCGGCTAAGGCGGCGAGATATGCGAACCGGCGCATTTCGCGCGTGCACAGCGCTTGCCCGCGTTGAGCGGCAAAGATGCTACCCAAGAAGAGGGCACCGCGGAAGTAGTGGCGGCATCGGCTGCGTTGCTCTGCCGATAAGGCTTCGCCCCAGAGTTGGGCGCTGCGAAAGCGTATCCAGTGCTCTGCGCGCAGTTGGTGCTGCAAGAGCATATGTAGGGCGTTGAGCAAGGCCGGGCAGCGTTTTAGGGTGCTCATGGGCAGACGATTTCTAAACCATCGTAGCCTAATGATACGCCGGGCGGCAGGAGAGCGCTTACCTCGCGGGCCAGCCCCAGTTCGTGGCTAATGTGCGTGAGCCAGGCATATTCGGGGCCGATTTCCTCGACAAGAGCCAGCGCTTCCTCTAAGGTTAGGTGGGTGGGGTGTGCGCGTCGGCGAAGGGCATTGATGACCAAAAAGCGCGTGCCTTTGACCTTCTGCAACTGATCTGGGGCAATGGTTTTCACGTCGGTTAGGTAGGTCAGCGCGCCAAACCGGAAGCCGAGGATAGGAAGGTGGCCGTGCCAAATGCCAATGGGTTGGATGTGCAATCCATTGATGTGTAGGGTACTGTCAGCATCAATGGCGTGTAGCTCAATGCGGGGTAGCCCTGGGCCTGGGTTTTCGAAAACGTAGGCAAAGCGATTTCGGACAATGTCGGCCACGCGCTGTTGCGCGTAGACGGATATGGGGCGTCCGGAGCTGAAATTGAAAGGGCGTACGTCGTCTAAGCCGATGACGTGGTCGTTGTGTTCGTGCGTGATCAAGATAGCGTCTAAATGCCGTACGCGGGCGCGCAGCATCTGAAGCCGTAAGTCGGGGCCGGCATCGATGAGAATATTGGTCGGCCCACACGTGAGCAATGCTGCGGAGCGGAGGCGCTGATCGTGTAAATCTGTAGAAGTGCATACTGGGCACTCACACCCGATGACGGGTACACCTTGGGAAGTACCAGTGCCGAGCAGCGTTAATTTGAACTTATCCCCCTGGGTTTGCATTATTGTTTACGTCACCTACCTTAATGCCGATGAAGTCAGCGTCTATAACGCTTTGCTGCAAGTTGTTGAACCGCAGCAGACCTTCCGGCAAACCGCCCAAAAACGGTTGAGCGGGGTCACTGAAAGTTGTCGTTGCCGGGAAAAAGCGCCACGAAGGTACGGCGGGAAATTCACCGGCCAGGCCCAGGATGACTCGGCGTGCATCGAGTAAGTCAAGCGTAGTTACCGAATTGCTGCCGTTAACGTCGGCGGCAATAATTTTCCACGGAGTGTTTAAGGCCTCTACAGCGAGAATGTGTCTGTTCGTCATGCTCAGGTCGGCAGTGGTTACGCCGTTAACGACATTGGTGTCGCGCCAGGGTTGCACCACGTAGCTCTGCCCCGGAGTTAAGTTGCTAAAAGTGTAGCGTCCGGCAGCGTCAGTGCGGGTGGTGGCGTTGCTTCCTCCGCTCAGCTGCACCGTTACGTTGGGCATAGGTGCTCCCCAATGCGTTCGAATGGCACCGCTAATGGTAAGCAGGGTGGGCTGGGCGTAGCCATCTTGGGTGAGCGGGTTGGTTCCAGTGGGGTCGAGCCATTCGCGTAGGCGGGCGTTGGGCGTGCTGCCTTGGTCCCAGGAGAGGTCGAAGCGCCCAAACCAGCTGCCGCTGACGGTGCAGGTGTTGGGGTCTAAGTTGCCGCCGTGAAGCTGGCCGACGATGCGCTTATTTTGGTCAAAGAGCACACACCCTGAAGAGCCAGGCTGGTAAATGCCTTGGTCTGGAATAACTAGCCAGTGTGTGTTGGGCGGCGAGGTGCCGAACGCACCTCCCCAGTTGATGGCTTGCGGGAAAATGGTGGCTGGGTCGTTGTCGTGCGAAATCTTTTGGATGTCGCCGCTGGGGTGATGGATGAAAGTGCTGTTTTGCACCAAATTATTGGTCGCCGGGGTGCGGTTCCAGCCGTTGAAGTAGAGATTGTAACCAGCTGGTATAGGGTTTAGCTTAAGCAGCATGAAATCGGTTTCCTCGCGGAAAGCAAGGCGTTGGCAGCCCAAGATTGAGTTGCGCTGCGGCTCCGTTGGCGGATTGAGGCAATCCGCTGCTTCATAGCCAAAGTCGAAGCGCCAAAGGTTGAAATTAGGATTAGAGCCGATCAACTGGCAGTGGTGTGCGGTCAGGAAATAAGGCTCAGCGGTACCGGCGGTGTTGGCGATCAGTGAGCCGGAGCACCAGCCGGCTCCGTTGGAAAAAATCATGAGAATGCGCGCTACACCGCGCTTTTCCGTCTGCCAGTTTTGGCCCAAAGGGCAATTGATGTTGATGTTGCACCCTAGAGACTCCCCAAAGCTCTCCGGCGCGTCTTGCGCCCCAAGACCCGCCGGATCGTACACGTAGTCGATGCGGTTGAGGTGCAGCTGAGGCATCTGGCGGCTGTGGGCCTCTACCACTAATTCCAATACCACTGTATGATTGGGCACGACGCCAATAAGAAACTCGCCAGAGGGCAAGCAACTCTTTTCGCTGTAGGCCCCTGCTACAAACGACCTGTCGGGAGCATAGGCGAAGAGGCGACTGCCGGGCGGCAATACCAGCCGGTCGAAAAGCAGCAACAGCCCCAAGGCTTCGGGCACTTGTACAGCACAGCGCCATACTCGGTCTCCATTAGGAAGGCTTAGCCATCGCCCTGCCTTTTCCGGCGATACGTCTACTGTTTCGCGAACGGGGACGGCGAAGCGACTTTGTTCGGGGTTGGCCGCATCTTCAGCCAAGAGCTGTTTGAGATCAAGCCCCGACCATTTCAGCGTTTCTAGCTGCTCTGCTGCTGCGAAAAAATCTTCATTTTCAATCAGAAAACTCGGCGGAAGGCCACCTTCACTTATTTGTCCGGCTGCATTAAACGTCAGCAAAAGACCGATTACAGGCAAAAACCGGAGAAACTTGTCCATGGGATAAATATTTAGGGTGAACACCAAGTGCCTCAGAAGCGATTAAAGACAAAATGCAGTGAAGAGTGTAAAAATCAGGCCAAAAATGGAGAAAAGTCGCTTCCTCAAGCCCAAAAAAATACAGAGCAGTGCCTTGTACTGAGGAGGTGTACCAACAACGACAAAGCCCTCTTCCTTGAGACCCAAGGAGAGGGCTTCTATCTGTGCAAGGGTTTAGAGGTCGTAGCGTTTAAGCGTCTCTTCCGTTGCCGTTACTGCGGAAGGGGTGGCCGCTAGCGGCTACTTGCAGGCGGTCGAATTCACGCATGCCAGTACCCGCGGGGATCTTCTTGCCAACGATAACGTTCTCTTTGAGGCCCAGCAAGTTATCGCGCTTAGCTGAAATAGCAGCAGAGCTGAGTACTTTCGTAGTTTCTTGGAAAGAGGCTGCCGAAATCCAGGAGTCGGTGCCCAGCGAGGCCTTGGTGATGCCGAGAATGATGGGCATGGCCGTCGCAGGCACTGCGTCGCGGTATTGCACTTCGCGTTTGTCGTTGCGCTTGAGGATGGAATTTTCCTCGCGCAAGTAGCGCAGTGCAACCAACATACCCGCTTTGTAGCGCGTACTGTCGCCCGGGTCGGTAACGTACTTTTTGTCAAAGATCCAGTCGTTGTAGTCGATGAACTCGTTGCGGTCTACAGGTTCTTCGGCCAAGAAGTGTGTATCGCCTGGGTCAAGGATTTGTACGCGGCGCATCATTTGCCGCACAATGACTTCAATGTGCTTATCATTGATGTTGATACCCTGCGACCGATAAACCTCTTGTACGCCGTTTACAAGATAGGACGATGCGGCAAAAGGCCCTTTGATAGCGAGGATATCCTTGATAGATACGGCACCATCGGTCAGCGGAGTGCCAGCGCGTACGAAGTCGCCTTCCTGGACCAAAATATGTTTAGCTACCGGAATGGAGTATTTGCGGCGTTGGCCGTCTTTGGCCTCAATGATACATTCGCGGCTGTTGCGCTTGATGGGGCCGAAGGAGACGATGCCGTCGATTTCGGCTACGATGGCTTGATTGGAAGGAGTACGTGCTTCGAAAAGCTCGGTTACGCGCGGTAGGCCCCCCGTAATGTCGGCAATTTTGCCCATCTTGCGCGGTATCTTGACCAGCTGGCCGCCTGCTTTGATTTCTTCGCCGTCGTCTACCGCTATGTAGGCGCCTACGGGCAGGGTGTAATTTTTCAACTCTTCACCTGTTTTGGGAGAGATGATACTGATGGTCGGAATTTTCCGGCGGCTCTTACTTTCGATAATGACCTTTTCGGCAAAGCCGGTCTGGTCGTCTCGTTCCACACGATAAGTTACTCCTTCTTCTAAGTTGTTGTACTTGACGATGCCGGCAAACTCGCTCACAATGGTGGCGTTGAAGGGGTCCCACGAGCAGATACGCACGCCCTTATCCACTTCCTGGCCGTCCTTGACGTAGAGGAAGGAGCCGTAGGGGATGTAGTTCTGAGAAAAGATGCGCCCGCTCTTGGGGTCCACGATTCGGATTTCACCCGTTCGAGAGATGACCACCTCAACGGGATTGCCGCTTTCGTCAGTAGAGGTGACCGTTCGTAAGGAGTCGAACTCGATTATTCCGGCGTAGCGGGTTAAGATTTCATTTTCTGCTTTACCCACCATAGCTGTACCGCCGGTGTGGAAGGTGCGGAGCGTCAGCTGCGTACCTGGCTCGCCAATAGATTGGGCGGCGATGATGCCGACAGCATCGCCTGTTTCAGCTATTCGGCCAGTCGCTAAATTTTTGCCGTAGCACTTGGCGCACACGCCTCGGCGGCTTTCGCACGTAAGTACAGAGCGAATGGTTACCACTTCAACGCCGGCGGCGTCAATGACCTTGGCTAATTTATCGCTGATGTACTCGCCGGCACCCACCAGGAGTTCTTCGGTTTCCGGATGGAAGACATCGTACAGGCTGAATCGGCCTTTGATACGCTCCGAAAGCGGTTGAATGACTTTATCGCCTTCGCGCAGCGCGGTAGTGTCGATGCCGCGCAAAGTGTGGCAATCTTCTTCGCGAACTACTACGTCTTGAGCTACATCAACCAGGCGACGCGTGAGGTAGCCGGCGTCGGCTGTCTTCAGTGCTGTATCGGCCAAGCCTTTGCGCGCACCGTGCGTAGAGATGAAGTACTCTTGTACGGAGAGACCCTCCAAGAAGTTGGAGAGGATGGGGTTTTCGATGATGGCTGCTCCCGTATCGCCCGACTTACGCGGTTTAGCCATCAAGCCGCGCAGGCCGCACAGCTGTTTAATTTGCTGCTTAGAGCCACGGGCCCCTGAGTCGAGCATCATGAACACCGAGTTGAAGCCTTGCTTGTGTTGGCTTAGCTCCTGCATTAGGCGGTCGGTGATGCGGTTGTCGGCGTACGTCCATTTATCGATGATCTGATTGTAGCGCTCGTTGTAGGTGATGAGGCCCATGTTGTAGTTTTCCCACACCTCGTCTACTTCTTGTTGGGCAGCTTCCAGAACTGTCTTCTTAATCTCGGGGACAATGAGGTCGCCCAAGTTGAACGACAACCCTGCTTTGAAGGCCCAACCAAAGCCGAGTTCCTTGATGCCGTCCAAAAATTCAGCCGTTTGCTTCAGGTCGGTGCGTTGCAAAATGTCGCCGATAATGCCTTTGAGGTTGCGTTTGGTCAGGAGTTCGTTGATGAAGGGCACGTTTTTGGGCACTATTTGGTTGAACAGCACGCGGCCAACGGTTGTGGTAACGCGCCGCATAACTAACTGCCCATTCTCCTCGACGGGTACGCGACATTCGATGATGGCGTGCAGATCCACCTGCCCTTCGTTGTAGGCAATTTGGACCTCTTCGGCCGAATAGAAGCGCCGTCCTTCACCTTTAACAGGGTTTTCGGGGATAGATTTGCGCTCTTTGGTCAAGTAATAGAGGCCCAACACCATGTCTTGAGAGGGTAGGGTGATGGGTGAGCCGTCTTGCGGGTTGAGCATGTTGTGGCTCGATAGCATGAGCACCTGTGCCTCTAAAATAGCAGCGTGGCTCAGCGGGACGTGTACGGCCATCTGGTCACCGTCGAAGTCGGCGTTGAAGGCCGTGCAAACGAGCGGGTGCAGCTGGATGGCCTTTCCTTCGATGAGGCGCGGCTGGAAGGCCTGAATAGACAAGCGGTGTAGCGTTGGGGCGCGGTTGAGGAGTACTGGGTGGCCGCGCAAGATGTTTTCTAAGATTTCCCAAATGACTTGGTCCTTGCGGTCAACCAGTTTTTTGGCCGATTTTACCGTCTTGACAATGCCGCGCTCGATGAGTTTGCGGATGATAAAGGGTTTGAACAGCTCAGCGGCCATCGCTTTGGGTAGGCCGCACTCGTGGAGTTTGAGGGTGGGGCCAACCACAATGACCGAACGGCCCGAGTAGTCTACGCGCTTACCGAGCAGGTTTTGGCGGAAGCGGCCTTGTTTACCTTTGAGAATGTCGGACAGCGATTTAAGCGCTCGCCCGCCTTCGGCCTTGACAGCATTGGACTTGCGCGAGTTGTCGAACAGTGAGTCTACGGCCTCTTGCAACATGCGCTTTTCGTTACGCAAAATGACTTCAGGGGCCTTAATTTCGAGTAGGCGCTTGAGGCGATTGTTGCGAATGATGACGCGGCGATAGAGGTCATTGAGGTCGGATGAGGCAAAGCGGCCGCCGTCTAAGGGAACCAGTGGCCTTAGTTCGGGCGGAATGACGGGTAAGTAGTGGATAATCATCCACTCCGGACGCTGTTGCGACAGCTCTAACCCTTCGCGGAAGGCTTCTACCACGCGCAGGCGTTTGTTGGCCTCGGTCTTTTTTTGCTGGCTGGTTTCGGAGTTCGACTCGTGGCGCAATTCGGCGGCCAGAGCTTCGAGGTCAAGGTTGCGCAGCAGGATTTCAATCGCTTCGGCGCCCATCTTGGCGACGAATTTGTCGGGGTGTGTATCGTCGAGCTGCTGATTGTCTTTGGGCAGCGTCTCCAATATTTCTAAATATTCCTCCTCCGTGAGCAAATCCATTTTGGCAATGCCGTCGTTGGCTTTAACACCCGGATTGATCACCACATACCGTTCGTAGTAGATGATAGACTCGAGCTTTTTCGAGGCCAGACCAAGCAGATAGCCGATTTTGTTGGGTAGGCTTTTAAAAAACCAAATGTGCACGACCGGTACGACTAGGCGAATATGGCCCATGCGTTCTCGGCGTACTTTCTTCTCGGTTACCTCAACGCCGCAGCGATCACAGACGATGCCCTTGTAGCGGATACGCTTATACTTACCGCAATAGCACTCGTAGTCTTTAACAGGGCCGAAGATGCGTTCGCAAAACAGTCCATCGCGCTCGGGTTTGTAGGAGCGGTAATTGATGGTCTCGGGTTTGAGCACTTCGCCATAGCTGCGCTCCAGAATCTCGTCAGGGCCTGCTAGGCTGATGACGATGCTGTCAAAATGCTGATCGGTTTTGTTGCTCTTCTTCTTGAAAGGCATATTTCGATGCAGTTGAGTGGTGGTTAAAGAAACTGAGCGCCTCTTAGTTTTTTTGCAAAACGTAGAAAACGCTTTGAGGAGCGATGCGCTGCCACAGGTTTTTGGGGTGATAATGTAGGTTGAAAGCCGTTAAGCGCGAGAGCACCACAT
>CALHAM010000092.1 GCA_937934275.1 uncultured Saprospiraceae bacterium
GGCCACCCCGTCGAGACCCTGGGCGTGGGCATGGGGCGCGATTCGCTGACGCTATACGTCAATGCTGCCTTTTGGGACGAAACGCTCACGCAACCGAAACACCGCTACGGAGTGCTCAAGCACGAGCTGCTGCACTTGGTGTTTCGCCATCCCTTCGTCAACGAACCTGCTCTCGACCCCCTGCTGCTCAATATAGCCTTCGACTTAGTGGTCAACCAATACATCGAGCGCGAACTGTTGCCCGACGACAGCTTGTTTCTGGACACCTTTGGCGCTCTGCGCTTGGAAGCGGGCCAAACGTGGTTTTACTACTATAAACGGCTGGAAGAACTGCACCGCTCCTCCGGTAGCGAAGCCTCCAAAGACCATGCGGGTGCTCTGCCGAAAAACCTCCAACCCGACGCCCACGGCTTGGAGCGCCACAAGCCTTGGCGCGACATCCGCGGGCGCAGCGAACTGGAGCGCGCCGTGGCCGAAACACACCTCAAAGGCCTGCTCCAATCGGCCTGCCGCCGCACCGGCGACCGCTCTTGGGGCACGTTGCCCGGCGCCCTGCGCGAAGCGCTTAGCGAAACCATCCTCAGCACTGCCGTTCACCTACCTTGGCAACACATCATAAGGCTGTTTGCAGCCAGCGCCTCGCAAACGCGCCTAACCAACACCATACGCCGCCCCAGCAAGCGCTATGGCACGACCCCTGGCCTACAAATCAGCCGCAAACGCCGCTTGATGACCGCTATCGACACCTCCGGCAGTATTGCTCCACAAGAGCTTCAGCGCTTCTTCGGCGAGGTCTATCACCTCTGGCGAGCCGGTGCTGTCGTCGAAGTGGTAGAAACCGATGCTCAGGTGCAGCGGCGCTATCCTTACCGAGGGCAAACGCCGCAAATCGTGCAGGGCAGAGGGGGCACCAACTTCGACGATGCGCTCCAACTGGCCAATACCGAACGCCCCGACGCTCTGATCTTTTTCACCGACGGCTACGCCGAAACGCCCCTCGTCCGGCCACGCCTTCCTGTCCTGTGGGTCGTGGCTCCTGGCGGCATTGACCCTACCTCGCCCGCCTGGGAACGCCTACCCGGAAGACGCATAAAGATGCGGCTCTAAACCACTGGCGTAATTCCACGGCTCAAAAAGCCCTGCACACCACAGCCACAATACCCTTCAAGGGCCTGTGGTCTTGAGGGCAAAACTTACTGCCGCTACAAATCTTTGCGCTGAAAAATGCGCAGCGCCCACAGCAGCGGCCAAACGACCCACACCGCCATCAGCAACACCGCCAAACCAATCCCTAAAGCAGAGCCAAAAAAGTGATGGAAAAGCGCTCCCGTATAACCCATCAGCGCAGCAGCATCGAGCTGCAACAACATAGCGATGCGCGCCAAGTCTACCGGATTGAGAAACGCTAAGACAAGGATAACCCGCTCCAACGGATAATCACTAAAGGCAAACATGCCCATGAGCACCAACCCATCGTACAAAATAGTGCAAAAAAACCAGATGAGCAGCGCTAACCCAATGCCGCGCGCTTTATCGCGCATGAGGACGGCCGCCAAAAAGGCCAGCGAAACAAACACCAACGTTAGAACTAACCCACACCCTACAAGCAAAAAACCGCGTAACGAACCCTCGTAGAGCAGCACCGGCACACCCATTCCTATGCCGAAAGATGCACATAGCGACCCAGCAACACCCGAATATTGGCCCAAGAGCACTTCCGAGCGCCGTATGGGTTGCGCCAACACCAACTCCATGAATTCATAGGAGTTGTACAGGTGAATGCTGGCAAAAACCACGCTCATCAGCGGCAGAGCCATCAGCAAGATGTTGAGCAAACTCGCCATCCCTTTGACAGGGTCGCTTTCTAAATTGAAAAAGCTCATCGAAACCAACACCCAAAACAAGCCATAGGCCACCACAAAGCGGTTTCGCAAAATGTCGTACAAGGCATAGCGAGCGATCTTTAGCATGTCTTTCCTGAAGATGTAATGGGAGTAAAAAGGAGAATTTAAAAAATAACCAAAGGCCGATCCGCACCCGCGCTTAGAAGTAACCGTCGCCCAAACCCTGCGCTATAAAGAGGAAAGCAGCCATCCTATTTCAAAAGGCCTTACGACTGTGTTTCCCGCCTCTGCATCAAGTGAGCGATAGCTCGACCCAAGCGCTCTTGCCCCGTCAGGGCCTTTAGTTCGGGCAAGGATTTGAAGAAAGCTACTCGGCCGTCTACGAGATAGAGGATGTGTGTGGCTAGCTCGTCTAAGTCGCTCATAATGTGCGACGTAATGATAAAGATACGGTTATTCTGTCTTTCGCGGAGAACTTTTTCTTTGAGGATTTCAGCCGACAGAGGGTCCAGGCCAGCCGTTGGTTCATCCAAAATGAGCACTTGAGGTTGGAAGAGGAAGGCCAGTGCGGCACTCACCTTTTGGCGCATGCCGCCCGACAGCGTGCGCATAGGTTTGTGAAAAATATCGGGCAACCGATAGGCCTCAAGCAGTTCCTCGTCGGTTTGGTGGGTGGTGTTGCGGCGCAAGTCGCGCATCATGTTGAAAAGATGGCCGACGAGCATGTTGTCGGGGTATCGCCCAATTTGAGGCATGTAGCCAAAATGGCGGCGATAGCCAGGGTCGGTGCGGATAACGATATCGTTGAATAACACACTACCACTGTCTGGCTTCACTAAACCGAGGATGCACTTAATGAGGGTTGTTTTGCCCGAACCGTTGGGGCCAACGACGGCCACAACCTGGCCGACATCAGCAGTAGCATGGACGGCATCGAGCACTCGGAGGCGTCCAAACGTTTTACTTATGTTTTGAATGCGCAACATGATAAGGCTTCATCAGCGGTGAACGGTCGCGCAGGTTATCGGGGCAAAGGCTGGGTATGGCGCGCTCGGCGCGCTCCAACAATAACACGCCGAAGCTGCGCCAAAACATCATGGCATACGGCATTTGCTGCGAAATCATAGCAAAAAGGCTGACGGGTAGGTGAGGCACATCCCCGATGCCGTCGCGGTTTAGGTCATAGCCCGTGTAGTGATCCCAATAGTTTTGCTCAAAAGTGTTGAGCGACAGCTGGTTGTTGGTGGTAACCTCAAAAGTGTTCGCTATAAAATTATTGTGTCGGAATAAGTTGTTTTCGCAGCTAGCGTGGATGCGCACGGCCCAACCGTTGTGGCGAAATTCGTTGCGCTCCAGTTGGCTACGCGTACAGCCCTCCATGAAGATAGCTACCGTATTGTTATAGAACACGTTGTCTGAGATTTCGCTGCGCTGAATGTCTTTGAGCAACATTCCATAGGCAGAAGCACCTACGTTGTTGGCAAAAGTGTTGTAGCGCATGAGCACCTCGCGCGTATACATGACGGCGACGCCCGCGCCGTTGTACATAAAAGTGTTGTGCGTATAGTCGTCCTGGTGCGAAAACATAAAATGCAGTCCATAGCGCACGTTATGGATGCTGACGTTGCGCTCGATGCGCGAATGGGTAACAAACTCGAAGTAGATGCCGTCGCGATGGCCGCGAATGCGGTTGTCGGCAATGAAGATGCTGTCGCACTTCCAGGCGTGGATGCCGTTGCCTGAGGTTTGTTCTATTTCGCCGTAGGCGCGCAAGGCATTTCCCGTTACCCAACAAAGCCGGCTGTTCGACAAGTAGATGCCGAAAAAATTGCTGTCCAGGTCGTTGTTGAACACATATACAT
The DNA here is from genome assembly GCA_937934275.1 of uncultured Saprospiraceae bacterium. Classification (GTDB taxonomy): domain Bacteria; phylum Bacteroidota; class Bacteroidia; order Chitinophagales; family Saprospiraceae; genus M3007. Next base: position 3,707 of record CALHAM010000092.1, read on the forward strand.
AGCGAGCATTGTACACTTTGATGCCCGCCAAATCCTCTAAAGAGGCCGAACCGGAGCGCACCACGCGAAACCCACTGACAGCCACATGGCTGGCTCGAATGCTGACCGGCTGGCGCAGCCCTTCGCCGTCGAGAACGGGCCGCCCTTCACCGCGCAGAGTTAGGGGCCGGTCTACGACGACTGCTTCGCGGTATAATCCGCCCCGAACAAGCACCGTATCGTACGGTTTGGCTCGGGCAATGGCGTCGTTAATGGAACTCAGAGCCGTGCCCGGAGCCACCACCCACGTCCGGGCGCCCAAACTCTTTCCACTCGTAAACAGCGCAAACGCCGTCAGCCATGAAATTAAGCGAGAAGTCATCGTTCAGCGCGCTAAGAGTTGTTTCACTTCTTCCCAGCCAAATAACTCACCGCCCCCTTCTGCTTGTACCTTTTCGGCGTCGGACCGTCGCCCAAAAGCAGCCACATACGAAGCCATAGGCGTGCGCAAGGATTGGCTGTGCAAAAACACGGCCTCTTCTACCGCTACTAATTGCCCTTCGCGAGCGAAATCCGCTACCCAACGACCGGCAATATCCCGAGTGGCCACCCCCTCTTCGAAATAGAGCAAGCAATTAATATCGTCGAAGAAATATGCCTTCCCCTTGTGAGTAACCAGCTCAGCCCCGTAGCGCCTATCGGACAGCGCCATGTGGCACAGCGAACACTCGCCCCGCCCATAGGGTATGGGCTGTGGACCACTGCTGCAGCCGCTCCCTGTCATCAAAGTGAGCAGTAAACCTATGGGCGCACAAACGGTAGATAGCCCGCGCCTGACCTTGCGCTGGCGCCACCACTCCCATCCAACGACCAAGACGCTAAGAACCGTAACCGCCATCAGCACCCACCCGCCCACATCAGGCAGTGACCAAGCTTCAAAATTGAGCAACTTCTTGTAACCAATTACTGGCGGCTGATAAGCCATGCCCGGTATCACAATAGGCGCCGACGGATCTAAGTTGTGACCATAGTCGTAGCCCCAGCGCCAAAAGTCGTACAGCGCCAGGCTGTCTGCGGCCACAAGCACCAACCCATACGCCAGAGCCGACCACCACTTGCCGATGAGAGCCAAAACTAAGCACAAAACCGCTACCCCAACAATGACTTTGCCTAAGTATTGAAACTCCGGAAACATGTCCACGCTGATGGCACGCATCCCGATGTAATGGTTAAGGGCACTGATGATTTTCACGTCTCCAGTAAGCGTATCGTGCCAGATTTTCATCTCCAAGCCTTCCGGATACTGAGGCGCCGTGAGGTAAATATTCCAAATGGGCACTTTCAACAACACGAAAAGCGAGAGTGCTCCCATGACCAGCAGGACACGGGACAAAAGCGAAATGTTGAACATAGTGGTAATTTTTATAAAAAAGAGAGCGCCCCTGCCAACTCGAAACTGGTGGCAAAACCGATGCTCACCAGCTTCATTCAGGCAGCAGCACTTCGTCAATAACGTGTACAATACCGTTAGAGGCTGGCACAGAGGCCAAAATATTGGCTTTGCCGTTCACTTTAACCTTGCCGTTTTCTACGGTGAGCACGACATTTTTCAAGTTGACTTGATTAAGCCTTTGCCCATCGCGCATTTGATCCGTACGGATAACGCCCACGTAGGTGTGATATTCGAGGATATCCGTCAACGTCGCTTTGTTCTCCGGCTTCAATAGGCTTTCGACCGTACCCGCAGGCAATTTCTCAAAGGCGGCGTTAGTGGGAGCAAACACCGTGAAGGGGCCTGGATTAGAGAGCGCATCTACTAAGCCCGCAGCTTTTACAGCAGCTACCAATGTAGTGTGATCCGGAGAGCTGATAGCTACTTGTACCACATTTCGCTTAGAAGCGTCATCTTGAATGGCCCCCATGCCGCCGTCTGCAGACGCTGCAGCACTGGTTGTAGAACCTGTCTCTTGGGATGGGCCGCCGCAGGCACAGAACATCAGCCCGACAGCCCATATGAATAGAATAAACAACACTTGTTTCATGGCCAAATATTTTTTAACTGGTTGAACATATAGAAGGAAAGGAGCCGGCCTGCCCCCCGAACGAATACAGGCCGGCTCTGGGTTGCACCTCACTGAGGTGGCTGCTGCGGAGCTCCGGTGCTGTACTTGAGCGGAATGTTTGAACCGGGTGCCGAAACGCGCAGATACCCTTGCATTTCCTGGTGGAGAGCCGAGCAGAAGTCAGTGCAGTAGAAGGGGAAGATGCCTACGCGGTCGGGTTTGAACAAGAGGGTTTGCGTTTCGCCTGGCATGATGAGAATTTCTGCCGTATTGGCGCCCTTGATGGCAAAACCGTGCGGAATATCCCAGTCCTGCTCGAGGTTGGTTACGTGAAAATATACCTCGTCGCCCACTTTAACCCCTTCGATATTATCGGGCGTCAGGTGCGAGCGTATGGCCGTCATGTAAACGTGTACTTTGTTGCCTTGCCGAACTACTTTCGCCTCGTGTTCGCCTTTGGCTACATAGGGATGCTGATTTTCCTCAATGGGATAAATTTTAACCGATTTGTCTTTGATGAGACTGGCCGGCACCGCATTGGCGTAGTGAGGCTCGCCAATGGTCGGAAAGTCCAACAAGAGCTTCATCTTTTCGCCGCTGATATCGTATAGTTGGGCGGATTGGGCCAATTCAGGACCGGTAGGTAAATATCGGTCTTTGGTGATTTTGTTGTAAGCAATCACGTACTTGCCATGAGGCTTGCGCGTGTCGCCTCCTGGAACGCACAGGTGACCGATGGAGTAATACGTCGGCACGCGGTCGATGACCTCAAGCGTCTTGAGGTTCCACTTTACGATTTCCGACGACACGAAAAACGAAGTGTAAGCATTGCCGTTGGCGTCAAATTCGGTGTGAAGCGGGCCAAGGCCGGGCTTTTTTACTTCGCCATGAAGCACGGCATCGTATTTTAATACCGGGATGCCATCGTATTCACCTTCAAAATTGCGTTCGGCAATCGCCTTTTGCATTTTACTGAAGGAGAACACCGGAATGACAGCAGCAAGCTTACCCGACCCAACGATGTACTCGCCCGTAGGGTCCACGTCGCAGCCGTGAGGACTTTTAGGGCAAGGAATGAAGTAAACAAAATCGGCCAATTCTTTCGGGTCGAGCACGATGACTTCCTCTTCCCACTTGGTCGTAGCCATGTGCTTCTTCTCGTCGTAGATGTTATGAGCATAGCGCACTTTTTTCACCTTACCCTTGCCAGCTTTGGCATACTCTTCTGCTTTTTTCCAGTTAATGGCTACGATAAAATCTTTGTCGTTCTGTGAAGCATTTACTTCTAAGAGTGTGTTGGCACGCTCAGTGTTGTAGCAAGAAAAGAAAAACCAGTCGTGACTAGGGCCTTTGCCGGAGCGGCTCAAATCCAAGTTGATGCCCGGCAACAGTACCTGAAAGGCCAAATTCATGTGGCCGCTTTGAGGGTGTATGCCGATGAAAGAGACGGTACCGCGAAAATTTTCTTTATATGTCTCGATGGATACATCGGGCTGGTTGTCTAAAGGAACGGAGAACCGCGTACCGGCCACGATGTACTCGCTGTTTTCGGTGATGAACGGCGAAGAGTGGTTGCCTGCCGAATTCGGAATCTCCATGATTTCCACCGTCCGAAACGTACCCAAATCAATGCGCGCTACCCGTGGAGTATTGTTAGCATTCGCAAACATCCAGCGGCCGTCCTGCTCACCATGGGTCAGCGACATGGCAATGTGGTGCTCGTCGTCCCAAGGCACAAAGCCATGCGAAGTCATCAGCATGGCTTTCGTCTCTTCGCTGTAACCGTAACCGTTTTCGGGAAAGACAGAGAAAACCGGAATGATCTTCAACAAACGGCCTGAAGGTAAGCCATACACCGACACTTGACCATTAAAGCCTCCCGAAACAAAGTTGTAAAACTCATCGTAGCTTCCAGGTGCTACATATACTTTTTGAGCGGCATCAGCCGTCGAGGCGCCCGCAGCGCCTTTCGTTTTGCACTGCCATAGGGCAGCGACCACCAGCGCAAAGCCAATGGCAATCCAGATAATGTTTTTCATATAACCTTGATTTTGCCTTTTAAAATTTAAAAAAGACCAAGCTTATTTGGCTTCCGATGATATTTCTTGTATCCAGTAAAACCCCATCGAGGTGCAATGCAACCTTTTCCTACTGCCCACTTGAGGGCACCTATTGAGGAAAACTGCTCGCTTCTATCGCTCCCCATCGTTGTAGCGCATGAACTCTAAGATGTCGCGTGCATCCCCGATAGACACGTTCTGGTTGGGCATGCGCGTCAAACATAACTCAAGCAACTTCTGCGCTTCCGGATCGCGCTCCAGCATGATGTCTACATTCGTAATCATATTCATGATCCACTCCGGGCGGCGTATTTTCGTCAGGCCCTTCCATCCAGGCCCCACTACGCGAGTGTCGTCGAGCTTGTGGCAAGCGGCGCACTTCATGTCGTAGATCGCTTTGCCCCGCGACACGCGCACCTCCTCTAAAGGTGTCTTCAATTCCACGTACTTGACTTCGCCAATGCCCTTACCCTCGGCAATCATTTGCTCCTCTGGCGTCAGCGCCGGAGTTGAGTTCTCCCCTTCCGTGTTCGATGAATTACCTCCTCCACACGCCCAAAACCCTAACACGCTGAAAATAAGGAGCATTCTGGTTCTGTTTTTCATGTTAGCAGCATTTTTTTACAGTAATAAAAGTGTTTTCGTGCTGCAACAATACGCTCTTATAGGCCGCGCCAATTATGACCTACATCATAGCAGAAGCTGATTTTTCGGAATACTTATTTTATGGATACCGAAAAAAATCGAGAGTGCTCAAGCCAACACGCTTCGAAAAGTGCCTAGCCCGTCACTGTGTAGGTTTCTTCTTGCGTTGCCAACGACTTTGTTGATGGCCCTTTTGAGAGCGCTCTGCTCGCAGTTGCTGTCTCAAAAATTCGCTAAAAACCACACTCGCCATTGGATGGCTTCCGGGAGCGTTCATCCGACGGCGAGTGCAAATTGGAGCGCATTCATCGAGTTACTCGTCTCAAAGAAATAACTAAGCGATGCTGCCGCTATTGAAAAAGTAAGCGCCAAAGAGAGGCACTCTCTTCACAGCACTTTGAAATAGATGTTGAGATAATATAACCCCGTAAAAATGAAAACAAAGCCCGTTAGCACTCGAATCACCTTTTCAACTTTAGTAAGTGCTCTGAAATAAGTTCCTAATCTCTCCAAACTATACGCAATCACAAAAGCAAAAAGAATGACGGGCAAACCCGTTCCTATAGAATAAAGGACGGGCAAGGCAAGCCCTCCACTCGTTGAAAGCGTCATAGGAATAAGCATAGCAAAGAAGAGCGCTCCGCTGTATGGGCAAAAAGCCAAAGCAAATAAGGCTCCCAATAGAAAGGAGCCTAATAAGCCTTTATTTTTAAACTCATCGGAAAACTTATCTGTAAAGTTGCCTCCTTTAAAAAAGTTCAGTCGGATGACATCCAACATGATTAAACCAATAATAATAAGCACAAAACCGATGTATCGCTCTCCGTTACTTTGAAATAATTGAGCGACTCGAAATTTACTGGCTCCAAAATAGATAGTTGCCCCAATAAGGGTGTAGGAAAGCACTCTCCCTAGAGTGTAGAGCAGGCCACTAAGCAAAACTTTCTTCCTATCAGTAATAGTCTTTGCAATGTAGGCTGTCGCGGTTATGTTAGTTGCCAAAGGACAGGGAGCTATAGCAGTCAATAGGCCCAAGGCAAACGCAGCCAGAAGCGGCGCTTCCTGATTTTGTGCGATTTCGTCTAGCCACTCCATGATTTACATCTTCAGAAATGCATCGATCTCTTTTTTCAGACCCTCTATAAATTTTTCTTTGTTTTTAGCATGCATAAAGGCGAAATCCGTCAAATCTTTTTTCTTACCTGTTTTAGAATTATAGAGAAAGAGCGCCGTACCGGTAGCTTCAAAAGCTTCTGCTTTCTTTTCATTTTTGGGATCGTCTACATTAACCAACGAGAAGGTAAGGCTTGGATAACTCTTAAGCGTTTCTCTGGTTAGTGCTTCGATTTTGTTGCAAGTCATACAGCGGTGCTCCGAGTGAAACTGAATGACTTCCACTTGAGCGCTACTGGTTGGCTTTGAAGTTGCCGCAGTGTTTTGTGCTTCAACGACGGGAGCAACTAAGATAAGTGCAACCGTGAGTGTAGAAAACAAAAGAAAAAACTTCTGATAGTTCATGACACTTAAATTTTAGCGTATTTGTTAATGATGGCAATCTGACCTGCATGATAAGCCGTGTGTGAGATCACTCTCCCAAGAGCTTCTGCCTTGGTCTTAGTGCCGAATTCGTTCGTATGAACAAGGGTCTCCCAGTCCTCATCTGTTTGTCTTTCAAGAATAGATTTCAAACTCTTAAATGAGGCTTCCACATACTCTTTTAACTCTTCCAAATCTGTCCATTGGCCTGTGTCTCTTTTGTCAATGACTGTCCTTGCCGTTGCTTTTACAGAAGCATCGCCAAAGACGTTCTTTGCAAATAAGAGCTCCACATCTCCGATGTGCCGAATTAAAAAACCAATGGAATTTTGAGCCGGCGGCAACCTTTTCTTCAAGTCCTCCTCCTCGAGCTCGGCTATTTGATTCGAAAACCTTGTCCGCGCCTCCATCCAGAGCTCTACCAACAATTTTGTTTTGATATTCATAATATCCAATTAAATAGGTACCCAGAAACGATGATGAAAAAGGTGATGACGCCAAAGAAGATAGCAATCAATCTCCAGGTCATTACCTTTTTGAGCAACGTAGCCTCCGGTACAGACAGCCCAACCACGGCCATCATGAAAGCAATAGCAGTGCCTATTGGAATGCCTTTCTGCACAAAAACCTGTATAATGGGCAACACTCCTGCGGCATTGCTGTACATGGGCACCCCAAAGAGCACAGCTATGGGAACCGCTAAAGGATTATTTTTGGAAATGTATTGCTCAAAGAACCCTGTGGGAATAAACCCATGCATTAAAGCACCAATGCCTATACCTATAATAATATACCAGAACACACTGCGTATAATGCCTAAGGCCTCTTTTATAATTTCCGGCATTCGCTGCAAGAGCGTTTGTCGTTCCTCTTCCACTACATCATCTTGTTTTTCAGCGTTTGCCAACAGCCCTTGCACCCAGGGAGTAAGATACCCTTCCAATTGCATCTTTCCCAGCACAAACCCGCCTAAGACCCCCAACATGATTCCAGTAGATACGTAAATTATGGTTTTATACAGCCCAAAAATCCCTATAAAAAGGGCAACCGCTACTTCATTAACCAATGGCGATGTAATCAAAAAGGCAAGAGTAACACCTAAAGGAATGCCTCCCTTCACAAAGCCAATAAACAAAGGCACAGAGGAACAAGAACAAAATGGCGTAATGGCACCAAATAGCGAAGCAAGCAAATACTCTAATCCGAACAGATTTCTTCTCGATAAAAAATGCTTAATTTTATC